>NZ_JWLN01000020.1:0-112944 GCF_000814065.1 Pseudomonas sp. C5pp
GGGCCTGTTGCAGAGCATTTTCCAGCGCCATGGCTGCAGCGAAAGCGTGGCCCGGGTGCTGGCCCACAACTGCGCCAGCGCCCAGCGCGATGGTGCCCATAGCCATGGGGTGTTCCGCATGCCCGGCTATGTTTCGACATTGGCCAGTGGCTGGGTCAATGGCCAGGCCACGCCGAAGGTCAGCGACGTGGCGCCCGGTTATGTTCGCGTCGATGCCGCAGGCGGCTTCGCCCAGCCGGCGCTGGCGGCGGCCCGTGAACTTCTCGTGGCGAAGGCACGCAACGCGGGCATTGCCGTGCTGGCGATCCACAACTCGCACCACTTCGCCGCGCTGTGGCCGGATGTGGAGCCTTTCGCAGACGAAGGCCTGGTAGCCCTGAGCGTGGTCAATAGCATGACCTGTGTGGTGCCGCACGGCGCCCGCAAGCCGCTATTCGGCACCAACCCCATCGCCTTTGCCGCACCTTGCGCCGAACATGACCCGATCGTCTTCGACATGGCCACCAGCGCCATGGCCCATGGCGACGTGCAGATTGCCGCGCGTGCTGGCCAGCAATTGCCGCAGGGCATGGGTGTGGATGCCAATGGCGAGCCGACCACCGACCCCAAGGCGATTCTGGAAGGCGGCGCCTTGCTGCCATTTGGCGGGCACAAGGGCTCGGCCTTGTCGATGATGGTCGAGTTGCTGGCGGCGGCGCTGACCGGCGGGCATTTTTCCTGGGAGTTCGACTGGTCGGGGCACCCGGGGGCGAAGACGCCGTGGACCGGGCAGTTGATCATTGTCATCGACCCGAACAAGGCCGAGGGCGAACGTTTTGCCCAGCGCAGCCGCGAGCTGGTCGAGCAGATGCAGGCGGTAGGGCTGACGCGCATGCCGGGCGAGCGGCGTTACCGCGAGCGCGAGGTGGCCGAGGAGGAGGGGGTGGCGGTGACCGAGCAGGAGTTGCAAGGCCTGAAAGAATTGCTTGGCTGACCCGGCCTCTTCGCGGGTAAACCCGCTCCCACAGGGTTATCACAGGATTCGAAAATTGTGCATGACCTGTGGGAGCGGGTTTACCCGCGAAGAATCCAGCACCAATCCTCAGCCATGCAATGTTGCATAGACAACCTTGCACAATAGTTGATGTTCCTGAGCCCGCACTCCGGGTATGCTCAGGGCTGCCTTTTCGAACTGTCCTGATCCAAGGAGCTGCACGCTGTGTTCAAACATGTCGATGCCTATGCCGGCGACCCGATCCTCTCGTTGATGGAAACCTTCAAGGCCGACCCGCGCGCCGACAAGGTCAACCTGAGTATCGGCCTGTACTACGATGAGGCCGGCGTGGTGCCGCAACTGGCGGCTGTGGATGCGGTGGAGAAACGCATCGCCGGCCAGGACCACGAAGCCTCTCTGTACCTGCCGATGGAAGGCCTGGCCAGCTACCGCCAGGCGATCCAGGCGCTGCTATTCGGTGCCGATCACCCGGCTGTTACCGGCGGGCGTGTGGCCACCGTGCAGACCGTAGGCGGTTCCGGCGCACTCAAAGTCGGCGCCGACTTCCTCAAGCGCTACTTCCCGCAGTCCGAAGTCTGGGTCAGCAACCCGACCTGGGACAACCACCGCGCCATCTTCGAAGGCGCCGGCTTCAAGGTGCACACCTACCCGTACTTCGACCAGGCCACCCGTGGCGTGGACTTCGAAGGCATGCTGACCACCCTGCAGACCCTGCCGGCCAACAGCGTGGTGCTGCTGCACCCGTGCTGCCACAACCCCACCGGCGCCGACCTGGAACAGCACCAGTGGCAACAGGTGGTTGAAGTGGTCAAGGCACGCCAACTGATCCCGTTCCTCGACATCGCCTACCAGGGCTTCGCCGAAGGCCTGGTGGAAGACGCCTACGCCATCCGCGAAATGGCCCGCGCCGGCGTGCCGTGCCTGGTCAGCAACTCGTTCTCGAAGATCTTCTCGCTGTACGGCGAGCGTGTCGGCGGCCTGTCGGTGGTCTGCGACGATGAAGCCACTGCCCAGAGCGTGCTCGGCCAGCTGAAGGCTACCGTGCGCCGCAACTACTCCAGCCCGCCCAACTTCGGCGCCCAGCTGGTTGCTGGCGTGCTCGGCGATGCCGCCCTCAATGCCCAGTGGGCCGAGGAAGTCGAAGTGATGCGCAAACGTATCCTCGACATGCGCCAGGCGCTGGTCGATGCCCTGGCTGTGCTGCTGCCAGGCCAGGACTTCCAGTTCTTCCTGCGCCAGCGCGGCATGTTCAGCTACACCGGCTTCAGCGTCGAGCAGGTGCGCCGCCTGCGTGACGAGTTCGGCGTGTACCTGATCGACAGCGGCCGCGTATGCATGTCCGGCCTGCGCCCGGCCAACCTGCAACGGGTTGCCGAAGCCTTCGCCGCCGTCCAGAAGTAACACCGTACCAGGCCGCTTCTGTGGGGCGCGGCCTTTGTAGGAGCGGCCTTGTGTCGCGAAAGGGCCGCAAAGCGGCCCCGGCAATATTCGCGGCGAAGCTGCAAACGTTGGGGGCGCTGCGCGCCCCTTTCGCGACACAAGGCCGCTCCTACATCTGTCAAATCCCTCCTGCAGTCCACGGGCACAACCCGCTTGTAAAGACAAGTGCAACCGCTCCTCGGAAAAGGGCTTCGCAAGTGCAACCTTTCCGTGCACAATCGCGCTCCCTTTTTCGGTTGAGTTGGGCGAAACGTCTATTTCGCCATTCTCAGCCTGTTGCAGTCTTGCGAGTGGAGCTTCACCCGGAATGAATGAGCAGGCCCCAAGCGTTGAACAACGCTTTGCAGAATCGACCCCCGCCACCCTCGGCAGCTGGTCGCGTCACGACACCACCTGGATGCTGGGCCTGTTCGGCACAGCGATCGGCGCCGGAACCCTGTTCCTGCCGATCAACGCCGGCCTTGGCGGCTTCTGGCCGTTGCTGATCCTGGCCATGCTGGCCTTCCCGATGACCTATTTCGCTCACCGCGGGCTGACCCGTTTCGTCCTTTCCGGGCGCAATGACGGCGATATCACCGAAGTGGTCAAGGAGCACTTCGGCATTACCGCCGGCGCCTCGATCACCGTGCTGTACTTCTTCGCGATCTTCCCGATCCTGCTTATCTATAGCGTGGCGCTGACCAATACCGTGTCCAGCTTCATGGAGCACCAGCTGCACATGCAGCCGCCGCCACGGGCCATCCTGTCGTTCGTGCTGATCCTCGGCCTGCTGGCCATCGTGCGCTGCGGGGAGCAGGCCACGGTCAAGGTCATGAGCCTGCTGGTCTACCCGTTCATCGTCGCCCTGGCATTGCTGGGCCTGTACCTGGTGCCGCACTGGACCGGTGGCATTCTCGACAGCGCCACCCAGGTACCGCCAGCTTCGGCCTTCCTGCACACCCTGTGGCTGGCGATTCCGGTGATGGTGTTCTCGTTCAACCACTCGCCGATCATCTCCGCCTTTGCCGTCGACCAGAAGCGCCGCTACGGCGAGCATGCCGATGAGCGTAGCGGCCAGATCCTGCGCCGTGCCCACCTGCTGATGGTGGTGATGGTGCTGTTCTTCGTGTTCAGCTGCGTGCTCACCCTGAGCAGCGCCCAGCTGGCCGAGGCCAAGGCGCAGAACCTGTCGATCCTGTCGTACCTGGCCAACCACTTCAGCAACCCGACCATCGCGTTCGCTGCACCGCTGATCGCCTTCGTGGCCATTGCCAAGTCGTTCCTCGGCCACTACATCGGCGCCAGCGAAGGCCTGAAGGGCATCATCACCAAGGCCGGTGCACGCCCGGCGGCCAAGACCCTGGACCGGGTGGTTGCCGCGCTGATGCTGGTGGTGTGCTGGATTGTCGCCACCCTCAACCCGAGCATCCTCGGCATGATCGAGTCGCTCGGTGGCCCCATCCTCGCGGTGTTGCTGTTCCTGATGCCGATGTACGCCATTCGCCGCGTGCCATCCATGCGCAAGTACAGCGGTGCTGCCTCCAACGTGTTCGTGGTAGTCGTCGGCCTGGTTGCGCTGACCTCGGTGGTATACGGCCTGTTGGGCTGATACGCCATCCGCAAAAGTAATGCCCGGGGCGCTTGTAGCCACCCGGGCATTTTTTTTGTCCACAAGAATTGTCCGGTAATAGAACAATTTCACTGCCCCCATAGGCACCCGGCCGCCTTCATGCTTAACTCAGTGTCCTTTTCAAACCCGCATAAGGATTTCGTCATGGCTCAAGTGACTCTCAAAGGCAACCCGGTTCAGGTCAACGGCGAGCTGCCGAAAGCCGGCGCCCAGGCTCCGGCTTTCTCCCTGGTAGGTGAAGGCCTGGCTGACAAGTCGCTGACTGACTACGCCGGCAAGCGCAAGGTGCTGAACATCTTCCCGAGCGTCGACACCCCGACCTGCGCTACCTCCGTGCGCAAGTTCAATGCCCAGGCCAACGATGTGGCCAACACCGTGGTGCTGTGCATCTCCGCCGACCTGCCGTTCGCCCAGGCACGCTTCTGCGGCGCCGAAGGCCTGGACAACGTGAAGAACCTGTCGACCCTGCGTGGCCGCGAGTTCCTCGAAAACTACGGCGTGGCCATCGCCGATGGCCCGCTGGCCGGCCTGGCTGCCCGTGCCGTGGTGGTGCTGGACGAAAACGACAAGGTGCTGCACAGCGAGCTGGTTGGCGAAATCGCTGATGAGCCGAACTACGATGCAGCGCTGGCTGTACTGAAGTAAGAGTTGTGTGGGGCAGGGCGGGCGTCGATCGCCTGTGCCGGCCCCTTCGCGGGTAAACCCGCTCCCACCGGTACTGCACAATGCTTCAGGACTGCGCGGTACCTATGTAGGAGCAGCCTTGTGCTGCGAAGAGGCCATTACTGCCACAGAGTCTCTTTTGCCGTGCCGGCCCCTTCGCAGCACAAGGCTGCTCCTACAGGTAGTGCACTGCACCTGTGGGAGCGGGTTTACCCGCGAAGGGGCCGGCACAGGCAATCGAAACCTTTCAGCCCGCCACCGCTCCAGGCAACACCCTGTAAACGGCCCGGAACGCTTTCCGGGCCGTTTTCATTTAAAGTTCAACCCCTTGGCAACGTCAGGCAAAGGTAAACCTCTGGTAAAGGCGCTTTGCTAAAACGATGCCAGTGCTTATCGTTCATTCTCCCCAAGCCGTCATTCCGAACAAGGTTCGTTCAACCCATGCAAGTGTCCAATTCCCGCTCCCCTCGTCGCTGGCTCGTCGGCCTGCTGATCCTGCTGCTGGTGGCTGCACTGGCCTGGTGGCTGTGGCCCGCAGCGACGCCTGCGCATAAAGAAGCCGGTGGCGGGCGCGGCGGCAAGGGCATGGGCATGATGGGCGGTCGCCCGGGCTTCGGCGGCTCCAGCGACCCGGTGCCGGTGCGCGTCGAGCCGGTGCGGGTGGGCGACTTCCCGCTGTACTACAAGGCCCTGGGCACAGTCACCGCGACCAACACCGTCAACGTGCGCAGCCGCGTGGCTGGCGAGCTGGTCAAGATCCACTTCAAGGAAGGCCAGCAGGTCAAGGCCGGCGACCTGCTCGCCGAAATCGACCCGCGCCCGTACCGCATTGCCCTGCAGCAGGCCGAGGGCACCCTGGCGCAGAACCAGGCGCAACTGAAGAACGCCCAGGTCGACCTGGCCCGCTATAAAGGCCTGTACGCCGAAGACAGCATCGCCAAGCAAACCCTCGACACCGCCGAAGCGCAGGTGGCACAGTTCCAGGGGCTGGTGAAGACCAACCAGGCGCAGGTCAACGACGCCCGCCTGAACCTCGATTTCACCCAGATCCGCGCGCCGATCAACGGCCGCGTAGGCCTGCGCCAGCTCGACCTGGGCAACCTGGTGGCGGCCAACGACACCACCGCGCTGGTGGTGATCACCCAGACCGAGCCGATCAGTGTTGCCTTCACCCTGCCGGAAACCGAGTTGAGCACCGTGCTGGAGCGCTACCGCAGCGGCGCCAGCCTGCCGGTCGAAGCCTGGGACCGCAGTGACAGCAAGCTGCAGTCCACCGGCGTGCTGGGCAGCATCGACAACCAGATCGACACCACCACCGGCACCCTCAAGTTCAAGGGCCGCTTCGAGAACAAGGACCTGGCCCTGTTCCCCAACCAGTTCGTCAACGTGCGCCTGCTGGCCGACACCCTCAAGCAGGTGACCATGGCCCCGGCGGCGGCCATCCAGTTCGGCAATGACGGCTCCTTCGCCTACGTGGTCAATGACCAGAACACGGTCAACATCCGCAAGCTCAAGGTCGGCGCCAGCGACGGCGAGAACAGCGTCATTCTCGAGGGCCTCAAGGCCGGCGACCGCCTGGTGCTGGAAGGCACCGACCGCCTGCGCGAAGGCACCAAGGTGGAAGTTGTCGAAGACAGCTCGCAGGTGCCGACCACCCCGGGCCAGCACCTGCAAGGCCAGGAAGCCAAGGGTTCGGCAAGCACTGGCGATGTGCAGCCCGGTCAAGCACAGCCTGGTAGCGCAGCAGGCAAGGCGGGCGCATGAACCTCTCGCGTCTGTTCATTCTGCGGCCGGTTGCCACCACGCTGAGTATGCTGGCCATCGTCCTGGCCGGCCTGATCGCCTACAAGCTGCTGCCGGTTTCCGCATTGCCGCAGGTGGATTACCCGACCATCCGGGTCATGACCCTGTACCCAGGCGCCAGTCCGCAGGTCATGACCAGCGCGGTTACCGCGCCGCTCGAACGTCAGTTCGGCCAGATGCCAGGCCTGGAGCAGATGGCCTCGACCAGCTCCGGCGGCGCCTCGGTGCTGACCTTGCGCTTCAACCTCGACATGAACATGGACGTTGCAGAGCAACAGGTGCAGGCCGCGATCAACGCCGCCAGCAACCTGCTGCCCAGCGACCTTCCGGCGCCGCCGGTGTACAACAAGGTCAACCCGGCCGACACCCCGGTGCTGACCCTGGCCATCTCCAGCAAGACCATGCCGCTGCCCAAGCTCAACGACCTGGTCGATACCCGTGTGGCACAGAAGCTCGCACAGATCAGCGGTGTGGGCATGGTCAGCATTGCCGGTGGCCAGCGCCAGGCGGTGCGGATCAAGGTCAACGTCGATGCCCTGGCAGCCAACGGCCTGAACCTGGAGGACGTACGCACCCTGATCGGCGCTTCCAACGTCAATCAGCCCAAGGGCAACTTCGACGGCCCGACCCGGGTGTCGATGCTCGACGCCAACGACCAGCTGCGTTCCCCTGAGGAATACGCCAACCTGATCCTGGCCTACAACAATGGCGCGCCTCTGCGTCTGAAGGATGTTGCAGAAATCGTCGACGGCGCCGAAAACGAGCGCCTGGCTGCCTGGGCCAACGAAAACCACGCCGTGCTGCTGAACATCCAGCGCCAGCCGGGCGCCAACGTCATCGAAGTGGTCGACCGCATCAAGGCCTTGCTGCCGTCGATCACCGACAACCTGCCGGCCGGCCTCGATGTGTCGGTGCTCACCGACCGCACCCAGACCATCCGCGCCGCGGTCAAGGACGTGCAGCACGAACTGCTGATCGCCATCGCCCTGGTGGTAATGGTCACGTTCGTCTTCCTGCGCCGTTTCAGCGCCACGCTCATCCCGTCGATCGCCGTGCCGTTGTCGCTGATCGGCACCTTCGGCGTGATGTACCTGGCCGGTTTCTCGGTCAACAACCTGACCCTGATGGCCCTGACCATCGCCACCGGTTTCGTGGTCGACGACGCCATCGTCATGCTGGAGAACATCTCCCGGCACATCGAGGAGGGCGAGACGCCCATGCAGGCGGCGCTCAAGGGCGCCCGGCAAATCGGCTTCACCCTGATCTCGCTGACCTTCTCGCTGATCGCGGTACTGATCCCGCTGCTGTTCATGGCAGATGTGGTCGGCCGCCTGTTCCGCGAGTTCGCCATCACCCTGGCGGTGGCCATCCTGATTTCCCTGGTGGTATCGCTAACCCTCACGCCGATGATGTGCGCGCGCCTGCTCAAGCGCGAGCCCAAGGAAGAGGAACAGGGCCGGTTCTACCGCGCCAGTGGCGCCTGGATCGACTGGCTGATCAGGCACTACGGCAGCGCCCTGCAGTGGGTGCTCAAGCGCCAGCCGCTGACGCTGCTGGTGGCCGTGGCCAGCCTGGCGCTCACCGTATTCCTGTACATGGTGGTGCCTAAGGGCTTCTTCCCGGTACAGGACACCGGGGTGATCCAGGGCATTTCCGAAGCGCCGCAGTCCACCTCGTTCGCCGCCATGAGCGAACGCCAGCAGGCGCTGAGCAAGGTGATCCTGCAGGACCCGGCGGTGCAGAGCCTGTCGTCCTACATTGGTGTCGATGGCGACAACGCCACGCTCAACAGCGGCCGCCTGCTGATCAACCTCAAACCCCATGGCGAGCGTGATGTCACTGCCAGCGAGGTAATCAACCGACTGCAGCCGCAAGTCGATCGGCTGGTGGGCATCCGCCTGTTCATGCAGCCGGTGCAGGACCTGAGCATCGAGGACCGGGTCAGCCGGACCCAGTACCAGTTCAGCCTCTCGTCGCCCGACGCCGACCTGCTGGCGCAGTGGAGCGGCAAGCTGGTGCAGGCGCTGCAGCAGCGCCCGGAACTGGCCGACGTGGCCAGCGACCTGCAGGACAAGGGCCTGCAGGTGTACCTGGTGATCGACCGCGACATGGCCGGCCGCCTGGGCATCAGCGTGTCGCAAATCACCAACGCCCTGTATGACGCCTTCGGCCAGCGTCAGATTTCGACCATCTACACCCAGGCCAGCCAGTACCGCGTGGTGCTGCAGTCGCAGGATGCGGCGGTGATCGGCCCGCAGGCGCTGGAGTCGATCCACGTCAAGGCCACCGATGGCGGCCAGGTGCGCCTGTCGGCGCTGGCGCGCATCGAGCAGCGCCAGGCCCAGCTGGCCATTTCCCACATTGGCCAGTTCCCGGCGGTGACCTTGTCGTTCAACCTGGCCCACGGCGCTTCGCTGGGCAAGGCGGTGCAGGTGATCGAGCAGGTGCAGAAGGACATCGGCATGCCGCTGGGCGTGCAGACCCGCTTCCAGGGCGCGGCGGAGGCTTTCCAGGCATCGCTGTCGAGCACCTTGCTGTTGATCCTGGCGGCGGTGGTGACCATGTACATCGTGCTGGGCGTGCTGTACGAGAGCTACATCCACCCGGTGACCATTCTTTCGACCCTGCCGTCGGCAGCGGTCGGCGCCTTGCTGGCCTTGCTCATCAGCGGCAACGACCTGGGCATGATCGCCATCATCGGCATCATCCTGCTGATCGGCATCGTCAAGAAGAACGCGATCATGATGATCGACTTCGCCCTCGAGGCCGAGCGCCAGCAGGGCATGAGCCCGCGCGATGCCATCTACCAGGCGGCGCTGCTGCGCTTCCGGCCGATCCTGATGACTACCCTGGCCGCGCTGTTCGGCGCCGTGCCGCTGATGCTCGCCACCGGTTCCGGTGCCGAGCTGCGCCAGCCGCTGGGCCTGGTGATGGTCGGCGGGTTGCTGGTCAGCCAGGTGCTGACGCTGTTCACCACCCCGGTCATCTACCTGTACTTCGACCGCCTGGCCCGCCGCTGGCGCCCGGCCACTGACGTGAAGCAGGCCGAGGCATGAACCTGTCCGGTCCTTTCATCCGTCGCCCAGTTGCGACGATGCTGTTGAGCCTGGCGATCATGCTGCTGGGCGGGGTCAGCTTCGGCCTGCTGCCGGTGGCACCGCTGCCACAGATGGACTTCCCGGTAATCGTGGTGTCGGCCAACCTGTCAGGCGCCAGCCCGGAAGTGATGGCGTCCACCGTGGCCACGCCGCTGGAGCGCAAGCTGGGCAGCATTGCCGGCGTGACCACCCTGACCAGCAGCTCCAACCAGGGCTCCACACGGGTGATCATCGGCTTCGAGATGGGCCGCGACATCGACGGTGCGGCGCGCGAGGTGCAGGCGGCGATCAACGCCACCCGCAACCTGCTGCCCAGCGGTATGCGCAGCATGCCCACCTACAAGAAGATCAACCCGTCGCAGGCACCGATCATGGTGCTGTCGCTGACTTCGGACGTGCTGCAGAAGGGCCAGCTGTACGACCTGGCCGACACCATCCTGTCGCAGAGCCTGGCCCAGGTGCCCGGGGTAGGGGAGGTGCAGATCGGCGGCAGTTCGCTGCCGGCGGTGCGCATTGCCGTCGAGCCGCAATTGCTCAACCAGTACGGCCTGTCGCTGGATGAAGTACGTACTGCCGTGTCCAACGCCAACCAGCGCCGGCCGATGGGCTTTGTCGAGGACGCCGAGCGCAACTGGCAGGTGCGCGCCAATGACCAGCTGGAAAGCGCCAAGGACTACGAGCCGCTGGTGATCCGCCAGCAGAACGGCACCATCCTGCGCCTTTCCGACGTGGCGACCATCACCGACGGCGTCGAGAACCGCTACAACAGCGGCTTCTTCAATGACCAGAGCGCGGTGCTGCTGGTGGTCAACCGCCAGACAGGCGCCAACATCATTGAAACGGTCGACCAGATCAAGGCGCAGTTGCCGGCCCTGCAGTCGCTGCTGCCGGCCAGCGTGCAACTGAACGTGGCCATGGACCGTTCGCCAGTGATCAAGGCAACCCTCAAGGAAGCCGAGCACACCCTGCTGATCGCCGTGGTGCTGGTGATCCTGGTGGTCTACCTGTTCCTCGGCAACCTGCGTGCTTCGCTGATCCCCAGCCTGGCGGTGCCGGTCTCACTGGTGGGCACCTTTGCGGTCATGTACCTGTGCGGCTTCTCGCTCAACAACCTGTCGCTGATGGCGCTGATTCTCGCCACCGGCCTGGTGGTGGACGATGCCATCGTGGTGCTGGAGAACATATCCCGGCACATCGAGGACGGCCAACCACCTATGAAAGCGGCCTTCCTGGGCGCCAAGGAAGTGGGTTTCACCTTGCTGTCGATGAACGTGTCGCTGGTGGCGGTATTCGTCTCCATCCTGTTCATGGGTGGCATCGTGCGCAACCTGTTCCAGGAGTTCTCCATCACCCTGGCGGCGGCGATCATCGTGTCGCTGGTGGTGTCGCTGACCCTCACGCCGATGCTGTGCGCCCGCTGGCTCAAACCGCACCAGGCCGAGCCGACACGTCTGCAGCGCTGGAGCGAACACTTGCACCAGCGCATGGTCGATGCCTATGACCGCAGCCTGGGCTGGGCCTTGCGCCACAAACGCCTGACGCTGATCAGCCTGCTGGCCACCATCGGCATCAACATCGCCCTGTACGTGGTGGTGCCGAAAACGCTGATGCCGCAGCAGGATACCGGCCAGCTGATAGGCTTCATCCGTGGCGACGATGGCCTGTCGTTCAGCGTCATGCAACCGAAAATGGAAATCTACCGCCGCGCCTTGCTGGCCGACCCGGCAGTGCAGAGCGTTGCCGGCTTCATCGGTGGCAACAGCGGGACTAACAATGCCTTTGTGCTGGTGCGCCTGAAGCCGATCAGCGAGCGCAAGCTCGACGCCCAGAAGGTGATCGAACGCCTGCGCAAGGAAATGCCCAAGGTACCCGGCGGGCGCCTGTTCCTGATGGCCGACCAGGACCTGCAACTGGGCGGTGGTGGCCGTGACCAGACCTCTTCGCAGTACCTGTACTCCCTGCAGAGCGGAGACCTGGCGGCCCTGCGCGAATGGTTCCCGAAAGTGGTGGCGGCGCTGCGTGCACTGCCGCAACTGACTGCCATCGACGCCCGCGACGGTGCCGGCACCCAGCAGGTGACCCTGGTGGTCGACCGCGACCAGGCCAAGCGCCTGGGCATCGACATGGACATGGTCACCACGGTGCTGAACAACGCCTACAGCCAGCGGCAGATCTCCACCATCTACGACAGCCTCAACCAGTACCAGGTAGTGCTCGAGATCAACCCGAAGTACGCCTGGGACCCGAGCACCCTCGAGCAGGTGCAGGTGATTACCGCCGACGGTGCCCGCGTACCGCTGTCGACCATTGCCCACTACGAGAACAGCCTGGCCAACGACCGGGTCAGCCACGAAGGCCAGTTCGCCGCCGAAAGTATCGCCTTCGACGTCGCCGAAGGCTACAGCCCCGACCAGGCCATGGCGGCGCTGGAGCGTGCGGTGGCCAAGCTGGGCTTGCCCGAGGAAGTGATCGCCAAGCTCGGCGGTACCGCCGATGCCTTTGCCAAGACCCAGGAAGGCCAGCCGCTGATGATCCTTGGCGCGCTGGTGCTGGTCTACCTGGTGTTGGGCATCCTCTACGAAAGCTACATTCACCCGCTGACCATTCTCTCGACACTGCCCTCGGCCGGCGTCGGTGCCTTGCTGGCGCTGTACGTCACCGGCGGCGAGTTCAGCCTGATCTCGCTGCTGGGGCTGTTCCTGCTGATCGGCGTGGTGAAGAAGAACGCCATCCTGATGATCGACCTGGCCTTGCAGCTGGAGCGCCACCAAGGCCTGACACCGGAAGAGTCGATCCGCCGGGCTTGCCTGCTGCGCCTGCGGCCGATCCTGATGACTACCCTGGCGGCCATCCTCGGTGCCTTGCCGCTGCTGCTGAGCCGCGCCGAAGGTGCGGAAATGCGCCAGCCTCTGGGCCTGACCATCATTGGCGGCCTGGTGTTCAGCCAGGTCCTCACTCTTTACACGACACCGGTGGTCTACCTGTACCTGGACCGCCTGCGTCACCGTTTCAACCGTTGGCGTGGCGTGCGCACCGACGCCGCCCTGGAAACCCCGCTATGACTTTTGCCCAGACCCCACTTCACCGCGCCCTGCAGACGCTGACCCGTGGGCGTGGCTCGCGCCTGCTCGGCGCCGGGTTGTGCGTCGCCTTGCTCAGCGCCTGCACCCTGAGCCCGGACTACCACCGCCCGGAGCTGAGCAGCACGGCGCAGTTCAAGCACGCCGAAGGCTGGACCCAGGCCACGCCGTCCGATGCCATCGCCCGCGGCGCCTGGTGGGAAATCTACGGCGATGCCGGGCTCAATGCACTGGTCGAAGAGCTCAACCGCAGCAACCAGACCGTGGCCCAATCGGAGGCCCAGTATCGCCAGGCCCAGGCGCTGGTGCGCAGCAGCCGGGCGGCGCTGTTCCCCAGCCTGGACCTGAGCGTCGGCAAGACCCGCTCGGCCCAGGGTACCGGCAGCTCCAGCTCGAGCCTGTCCAACAACAGCAGTGGCATTCGCAACACCTACAATGCCCAGCTCGGCGTCAGCTGGGAAATCGACCTGTGGGGCAAGCTGCGCGAGACCCTGAACGCCAACGAAGCCAGTGCCGAAGCCAGTCTGGCCGACCTGGCCTCGATCCGCCTCAGCCAGCAGTCGGAACTGGTGCAGAACTACCTGCAGTTGCGGGTGATCGACGAGCAGAAACGCCTGTTGGAAGCCACCGTGGCAGCGTATGAACGTTCCCTGCGGATGAACGAAAACCAGTATCGCGCTGGCGTCGCCGGCCCTGATGCAGTGGCCCAGGCGCGTACCCAGCTCAAGAGCACCCAGGCCGACCTGATCGACCTGGTCTGGCAGCGCGCGCAGTTCGAGAACGCCATTGCCGTGTTGCTGGGCAAGACCCCGGCGGACTTCGCCCTGGCCGACAGCAAATCCATTCCGGCGCTGCCGCAAATTCCGGTGGCCTTGCCTTCGCAGTTGCTGGAGCGACGCCCGGACATCGCTGCGGCCGAGCGCAACGTGATGGCTGCCAACGCCAACATCGGCGTGTCGCGGGCGGCGTATTTCCCGGACCTGAGCCTGAGCATGAGTGGCGGTTACTCCAGCAGCAGCTTCAGCAACTGGATCGAACTGCCCAACCGCTACTGGTCGGTGGGCCCGCAGCTGGCGCTGACCTTGTTCGACGCCGGCAAGCGCAGTGCCGAGGTGGACCGCACGGTAGCGGTGTACGACCAGACCGTGGCGCAGTACCGCCAGACCGTGCTCGACGGCTTCAAGGAAGTGGAAAACCTGCTGGTGCAGTTGAAGGTGTATGGCGATGAGGCGGTGGTGCGCCAGGAGGCACTGGATGCTGCCCGCGAGTCGCTGCGTCTGACCGAGAACCAGTACCGCGCCGGGCTGATCGGCTATCTGGATGTGGTCAACGTGCAGACCACGGCGCTGAGCAACGAGCGCAGTGTGTTGAACCTGCTGCAAGGGCGCCTGGTGGCAAGCGTGCAGCTGGTTGCCGCGCTGGGTGGTGGTTGGGATGCGGAACAGGCGTTTGCCGAGCAGGACTGAAATATTGGCAGTGCTTTGTGGGAGCGGCCTTGTGTCGCGAAAGGGCCGCAAAGCGGCCCCAGGTTCTCGGCACAATGGCTGATATTGCTGGGGCTGCTTCGCAGCCCTTTCGCGACACAAGGCCGCTCCCACAAAAGAGAGTGCATTTCTGCGAGGCCGTATAGCGTCTTCCCTTTGGATCCATTCCCATTCGCAAAAACCCCGTGCGTTTCGCCTGACCTTGAGTACAATCGTCAGCTTTTTCCGGGCCTCCCGCCCCGCTGGAACTCTCGATGCTGACCGGTAGCTACTCCTCTTCGCTGGTGTTGATTTCGCTGTGCGTGGCGATTCTGGCGTCCTATACCGCCCTTGACCTGACCGGCCGCATCGCCACGGCCAAAGGCCGGGCTGCCTGCCTGTGGATGGGGGGTGGCGCGTTGGCCATGGGCATCGGCGTGTGGTCGATGCACTTCATCGGCATGCTCGCCTTCAGCCTGCCCATCGACCTGGGCTACGACCTTGCCCTGACCGCGTTCTCGCTGCTGATTGCCGTGTTGTCCTCGGGCTTTGCCTTGTGGCTGGTCAGCCAGCCAAGCCTGCCGTGGCAGCAATTGGCATTTGGCGCACTGATCATGGGCACCGGCATTGCCTGCATGCACTACACCGGTATGGCCGCGCTGCGCATGCTGCCGGGCATCGACTATGACCCGACGCTGTTCGGGGCCTCGCTGCTGATTGCCGTGGCCGCCTCGGCAGCGGCGTTGTGGATCGCCTTCCGTCTGCGCGCGCATACTCCTTATGTGAGGCAGATTCGCGGCCTGGCGGCGGTGGTGATGGGCTTTGCCATCGTTGGCATGCACTACACCGGCATGGCCGCGGCGAATTTCCCCGAAGGCAGCTTCTGCGGTGCGCTGGCAGCGGGAGGCCTGCAAGGCGACGGCCTGGTCTACCTGGTACTGATCACCACGCTGGCGGTACTGGCGGTGGCCTTGCTCACCTCGGTACTGGATGCCCGCCTGGAAGCGCGCACCGCCGAGCTGGCCCGCTCGCTGACGCTGGCAAATCAGGAACTGACCCAGCTGGCCCTGCACGACACGCTCACCGACCTGCCCAACCGTACGTTGCTGGCCGACCGCATCGAGCAGGCCATTGCCAAGGTAGCGGAGCAGGGCGGCTGCTTTGCCCTGATGTTCATCGACTTGGACGGCTTCAAGCCAGTCAACGATGCTTTCGGCCACCACATCGGCGACTTGCTGCTCAAGGCCGTGGCGGCGCGCCTGCGCGGGCACCTGCACAGCCAGGACACGTTGGCGCGCATCGGTGGCGACGAATTCGTGCTGCTGGTGGAGCTGCGCGAGCCGAACGATGCCATGGATGTGGCGGTCAAGCAGGTCAACCTGGTGTCACGGCCATTCCGCGTGGCCGAGCATGACCTGCAGCTGACAGCGAGCCTGGGCATCGTCCTGTACCCGGGCAATGGCCTGGACCAGCATGAGCTGCTGCGCAATGCCGACGCTGCCATGTATCACGCCAAGAGCGCCGGCAAGAATGGCTACAGCTTCTTCGACGCGTCGATGAACAGCAACGCCCGCCAGCAATTGCAGCTACTGCAGGACCTGCGCCAGGCCCTGGAGCAGCGCCAGTTCCGCCTGCACTACCAGCCCAAGTTCGACGCCCAGAATTGCCAGCCGATCGGTGCCGAGGCCTTGCTGCGCTGGGAGCACCCGCAGCAGGGCCTATTGCTGCCCGACCGTTTCATCGGCCTGGCAGAAAAGACTGGCCTGATCATCCCCATTGGCGAATGGGTGCTCATCGAGGCTTGCCGGCAGATGCGTCAGTGGCTGGACCAGGGGCACCACGGCTGGCGCATGGCGGTGAACCTGTCGGCCATCCAGTTCTGCCATGCCGGGCTGGTCGAGAGCGTGGCCCGAGCCCTGCAGCAGAACAGCCTGCCGGCCAACTGCCTGACCCTGGAAATTACCGAAACCACCGCCATGCACGACGCCGATGCCAGCCTGACGGTGCTGCAACGGTTGTCCGACATGGGCGTGGACCTGTCTATCGATGACTTCGGCACCGGCTATTCCAGCCTGATGTACCTCAAGCGCCTGCCGGCCAACGAGCTGAAGATCGACCGCGGTTTCGTGCGCGACCTGGAGCAGGACAGCGACGATGCGGCGATCGTTTCGGCAATCGTGGCGCTGGGCCAGGCGCTGGGGCTGCGCATCGTTGCCGAAGGGGTGGAGACCGACAGGCAGCAGGACTTCCTGACCCGCCTGGGCTGCGATTCGCTGCAAGGCTACCTGCTGGGCCAGCCGGTGCCGGCCGAGCAGTTCATGGGCAAGTTGCAGGCCATGCGCCAGGAAAGTACCGCAGCGGGCTAGACCGCGTCGCGCAGGGTGAAGGCGGGAATGAAAGTATCCATCTCCGCCTCGACGGCCTCGATGATGCGCTCTACGTCGGCGGCGGCCATGATTGCCGAGCAGGGGATGCCGGCAATCGCCAGCAGGGTTTCGCCGGTGGCGCGGTCGAACAGCCGCGCGACCATGCTGCGTGGCGCATCCATGCTGGCTTCGAAGCCCAGCGGGTGGAAATGCCAGCGCATCACCTGGCAGGCGTTGGGGAACGTCATCTTGTTCATGCCAGCCTCCTTGTTCGTACCTGGACGTGGTGAGCGGGTGGCCACATCGATGCGGCCGCCGGGAAGGTAACCATAGCACCTGTGACGCACTATTCTCGGCGGCCAATAAGACAAATTCACTGATGCATGACAGAGGTCACATCTTTGTCATGGACGGCATTTTGCGCAGGCCCGCAAGGCAAACGTTTTCCTGGCATGTTGACGGCAGATAACCCGCCAGGTGCTGCCAATTTGATCGAATTTGCCGCGCGATGTTTTCGGACGAGCGGTGTGATCAGCCGAGCAACCCGGCAGCGATATTGATGGTGAATCCCAAAATCGCCGTATTGAACACGAACCCCACCAGCGAATGCGCCAGCACCACCCGCCGTAGCCCCCGCCCAGCGACGCCCACGTCGGAGGTTTGTACCGCCACGCTGATGGTGAACGAGAAGTAGTGGAAGTCCCAGTAATCGGGGTTGCGTTCGCCATCGGCGAAGCGCAGCGGCGGTTCGTGGTTTTGTCCGGTATAGAACAGCCGCGCGTAGTGCAGGCTGAAAATGCAGCCGATCAACAGCCAGGAACCGGCCACGGTCAGGCCGGTGTAGAGGTAGTGCACGACCAGCGCCGTGCCTTGCAGGCCACGGCTGGACACCAGTTGCAGGGTGACGGCGGCGAGGCTGGCGATGGCGGCGATGCACACGGTGAGCAGGACCAGGCCGGCGTTTTCGTCTTCGACGCGGGCGACCTTGCGTACCTTTTCCGCATTGGCGCTCAAGGTCAGGTAGAGCACCAGCAGCAGGTACAGCCATACGCCAAGGTTCCAGCCGGCGAGGATGTGCTGCACGCTGTCGCTGGCGGGGATCAGCCAGGCGCCGAGCAGGCCGACCACAGTGGCGATGCTCAGGCGCGGGTGGGTGTGGGTCAGGCGGTGGAAAGCCATGGGGCCTCGTTTTCGGGGGTATGGCTACCACTCTAGCCGGTCATTACAAAGATGAGGGACATGCTCGGGTCCATTGTGGGAGCGGGCGAGCCCGCGAAGCAGCCACCGCGGTGGCTGGCAAGTACCCTGTGGGAGCGGCTTTAGCCGCGAACACCGGCGCAGCCGGTGCCATGCACCGCGTTGGATTCTTCGCGGCTAATGCCGCTCCCACAGGGTATGCGGTGTGCTCACTGTTTCTTTGCTGCCGCCCATCGCGCGGCATTGCAACTCTCAGTACACTGCACGCTCCAACACCAACATCCGTTGAACTCGAGGTTTCTGCATGACGCTCAGTCCTTTGGCAGGCAAGCCGGCTCCGGCCAGCGTGCTGGTCGATATTCCCCGACTGCTCACCGCCTACTACACCGGCCGCCCCGACGCTGCCGTGGCGGCCCAGCGGGTGGCCTTCGGCACCTCGGGGCACCGGGGCACTTCGCTTGAATTGAGTTTCAACGAGTACCACGTCCTGGCCATTACCCAGGCCATCTGCCTGTATCGCCAGGAGAAGGGCATCGATGGCCCGCTGTTCATCGGCGCCGACACCCACGCACTGTCGGCACCGGCTACCGCCAGCGCCCTGGAAGTGCTGGCTGCCAATGGCGTGCAGGTAATGCTGTCCAAGGACGACGAATACACCCCAACACCAGCGGTTTCCCATGCCATCCTCTGCCATAACCGTGGCCGCGAGCAGGGCCTGGCCGACGGCATCGTCATCACCCCGTCGCACAACCCGCCGCAAAGCGGTGGCTTCAAGTACAACCCACCCAATGGCGGCCCGGCCGACAGCGACGTGACCAAGTGGATCGAGGCCAAGGCCAACGAACTGCTGGCCGCTGACCTGACGGGGGTCAAGCGCATGGACCATGCCCAGGCGCTGCAGGCATCCACCACCCAGCGCCACGACTACGTGAGCAACTACGTGGCCGACCTGGAAAACGTCATCGACTTCGACGTCATCCGCGGCGCCAAGCTGCGCCTGGGCGTCGATCCGCTGGGCGGGGCAGGGGTGCGCTACTGGTCGGCGATCGCCAAGCATTACCAGCTCGACCTGGAAGTGGTGAACACCGAGGTCGACCCGACCTTCCGCTTCATGACTGTCGACTGGGACGGCCAGATCCGCATGGACCCTTCCTCGCCCTATGCCATGCAGGGCCTGATCGGCCTGCGCGAACGCTTCGACGTGGCCTTCGCCTGCGACCCGGACCACGATCGCCATGGCATCGTCACCCCCGATGGCCTGCTGCAGCCGAACAACTACCTGGCCGTGGCCATCGACTACCTGTACCGCCACCGCCCGCAATGGCGCAGCGATGCCGCCGTCGGCAAGACCGTGGTGTCCAGTGGCCTGATCGATCGCGTCACCCAGCGCCTGGGCCGTGAACTGTACGAAGTGCCGGTGGGCTTCAAGTTCTTCGCCCAGGGCCTGTTCGACGGCACGCTGGGCTTTGGTGGCGAGGAAAGTGCGGGGGCCTCGTTCCTGCGCCGCGATGGCTCGGTCTGGGCTACCGACAAGGACGGGCTGATCCCGGCCTTGCTGGCTGCCGAGATGACCGCCCGCACCGGGCGCAACCCGAGCCAGGCCTACGCCGACCTGACCGAGGCGCTGGGCAAGCCGTTCGCCACCCGTGTCGAAGCCAAGGCCGATGCCCGGCAGAAGGCTTTGCTGAGCAAGCTGGCGCCGGAGCAGGTGCGGTCGACCGAGCTGGCGGGTGAGCCGATCGTGCAGATCCTCAGCCATGCACCGGGCAACGGCCAGGCGATCGGTGGGCTGAAGGTGATGACCGCCAATGGCTGGTTCGCCGCGCGCCCTTCTGGCACCGAGGATATCTACAAGATCTACGCCGAAAGCTTCATCGACGAGGCGCACCTGCAGCGCCTGGTGCAGGAAGCGCAGGTGCTGGTGGATGCGGCGATTGCCTGACTGGTAACAAACCGCTTGGTTCTGCGGCACGGTGTAAATTAGAATTAATCTTATTTACGCCACCGCAGGGCCTTCCCCATGATCGACGCCGCGCCGCCACCGGAGCATAGCCTGCCTGCCCTGTACCGGGAACACCGCGGCTGGCTGGAAACCTGGCTGCGGCGGCGCATGGGCAATGCCTGGGATGCCGCCGACCTCAGCCAGGATACCTTCCTGCGTATCCTGGCCAGCGCCCAGCCGCTGGCAGACATTCGCGAACCGCGTGCCTACCTGCTGACCGTGGGCAAGCGCCTGCTGAGCAACTTCCACCAGCGGCGCAGCCTGGAACAAGCCTACCTCGATGCACTGGCGCAGTTGCCCGAGCAGCATGTGCCCTCGCCAGAGCAGCGTTGGGTACTGCTGGAAACCCTGCAAGCCCTCGACGAGTTGCTCGACGGCCTCAAGGCGCCGGTACGCAAGGCCTTTCTCTGGAGCCAGCTGGAGGGCCTGGGCTATGCCGAGATCGGCAAGCGCCTGGGCGTTTGCGAGCGCTCGGTCAAACGCTACATGGCGCAGGCCTACGAGCATTGCCTGCTGGCCGAACTGTAATGACCAGCCATTCCCCCGAAACCCGCGAGGCACTGCAGGCCGCCGCGCGCTGGCTGGCGCTGGTGGACTCTGGCGCTGCCAGCGAGGGTGACCTGCAGCGCCTGGAACAATGGCGCACCAGTAGCACCTTGCACGAACACGCCTGGCAAAAGGCACTGCTGTTGCGCCAGCGCTTTTCCGCGCTACCCGGCGCATTGGCCATGGCCACCCTGGACCGCCCGGATACCGGCCGCCGGGCGCTGCTCAAGCAGGCCCTGGGCGTGGCTGCATTGTTGCCGGCGGCCTGGCTGGCAAGCCGCGAATTGCCGCTGGAGGCCTGGGCCGCCGACATGCGCACCGCGGTCGGGGAGCGCCGGCAGGTGCTGCTGAGCGATGGCACATTCGTGCAGTTGAACACCGACAGTGCGGTGGATATCGACCTGGGCGCGCGTCGCCTGACATTGCTGCGTGGCGAAGTGGCAGTCAGGTTGCCCGGCAACCTGAGCCTGACGTTGCAGGTGCCCTATGGCCAGGTCGCGCTGGATGCTGGCGAGGTGTGCTTGCGCCTGGTCGATCAGGCTTGCCGGGCATCGGTGCTCAAGGGCACGGCCAACCTGCAGCCGCGGCAAGGCCCGGCGCTGCTGCTGCAGGCCGGGCAGCAGGCCAGCCTGCAAGTGGCCGGGGTTGGCCCTGTCACCGGCCTGGACGCATGGCTGCTGGGCTGGCGCGAAGGGGTACTGCGGCTGGAGGACCGCCCGTTGGGCGAGCTGCTGCACGAGCTGCGCAGGTACCGACCCGGCGTGCTGCGCTGGGCGCCCGAACTGGAGGCCCTGCGCGTGACCGGTACGTTCCGCCTCGACGACACCGACCAGGTGCTGGCCTTGCTCGCCGCCAGCCTGCCGTTGCAGGTTCACACGCGCACGCGTTACTGGGTGAGCCTGGCCGCGCGGGAAAATCGCGCATGAGGCTGTCCCCTTTTTTTCGCTCACCGGTCATTACCGGTAGGAGCAAATAAAGGGGAGCCTTGTTCAATGCCTGTTGTCATGTCCAGCCGCCTGCGCCCACTGGCGCGTGCGGCACATCCGTTGTTCGCCATGAGCCTGTTGTTGTGTGCACCGGCCTGGGCCGATGAACCTGCCCGGCGCAGCTATCAGGTGCCAGCCGCCAGCCTGGGTGCGGCACTTACCCAGTTTGCCGACCAGGCCGGGGTCAGCCTGTCGCTGGACCCGGCGCTGGTCAACGGCCGGCAGAGCAATGGCCTGTCCGGCAGCTACAGCGTCGACGAAGGCTTCACCCAGCTGCTGCGCGGCAGCGGCCTGCAGTTGCTGCCGGTGGGCGAGGGCGCTTTCACATTGATGCCGGCACCCCAGGCGGGTGGTGCGCTGGAAATCGCCCCGACCAGCATCGTCGGTGGCCTGGCCGCAGGCAACGAAACGCAACCCTATGCCGGTGGCCAAGTGGCCCGTCAGGGTTCACAGGGCCTGCTCGGCACGCGCGACTTCATGGAAACCCCGTTCAGCATCACCAGCTACACCAGCGAACTGGTGAAGAACCAGCAGGCGCGAACCTTGGGCGAGCTGATCGCCAGCGACCCATCGGTACGCGCCACCAACCCGGCGGGTGGGCGCTTCGAGCAGTTCACCATTCGCGGCTTCAGCCTGTTCAACAGTGATGTGGCCTACAACGGCCTGTACGGCATCCTGCCGACCTACTCGATCGACATGGAAATGGCCGACCGGGTCGACATCATCAAAGGCCCCAGCCAGCTGATCAACGGCATTTCGCCGCGAGGCAGTGTCGGCGGCGGCATCAATGTGCAGCCCAAGCGGGCCGGCGACCAGCCGCTCACCGAGTTTACCGGCAGCTACGCCTCGGCGGGTCAGGCAGGCGGTGCGGTGGACGTTGGCCGGCGCTTTGGCGAAGGCCAGCAGTTCGGCGTGCGCTTCAATGGCGTGAAACAGGCGGGCGATACCGAATGGGAGCACCAGCGTGTCGAACGTGAAATGGCGGTGTTGGGCCTGGACTTTCGAGGCGAGCGCCTGCGGCTTTCGGCGGACCTTGGCCATACCGAGCGCGATACCGATGCACCGCAGGAGCGGGTGCTGGTCGGTGCCAATGCCAAGGTGCCGGATGCCAACGACGTACGCCACAACTACGCCCAGGCCTGGAGCAAGGCGCGCACCAACGACACCTTCGGTGCGCTGCATGCCGAGTACGATATCAGCGAGTCGCTGCTGGCCTATGGCGCGGTCGGCGCGCGCAAGAGCAACCATGACTTCCTGCGCCACAACGTGTCCATCAGCAACGATGCCGGCGACTTCACCGTGCAGCCGCGCGACTTCACCCGGGATGAAAGCGTGCGTACCGCCATGGCCGGCGTGCGCAACTGGTTCCATACCGGGCCGGTCAGCCACGAACTGAACCTGGCCGCCACCTACTTCTACATGGACTTCACCAACGGCGGCGCCCGCTATGCCTCGGCGCCCAGTAACCTCTACCACCCGGTGGCCACGCCGACACCGGGCACGCCAACCCGCATCGACCCTGAGGTGTACACGGAAAACCGCTTTTCCGGCGTGGCCCTGGCCGACACCCTGGGCTTCTTCGATGACCGCCTGCTGCTGACCCTGGGCGCGCGTTGGCAGCGGGTGCAGGTGGATGACTGGAGCGACGGCATCAAGGGGGATACCGCCTACGATGAAGAGAAGGTGTCGCCCTCGGGCGGCGTGCTGCTCAAGGTTACCGACCAGCTGTCGTTGTATGCCAACTACATGGAGGGCCTGAGCCAAGGCAAGATTGCGCCGTCGACATCGGTCAACGAAGACCAGATCTTCCCGCCGTTCACCAGCCGCCAGGTCGAGGTGGGGGCCAAGTACGACCTGGGCCAGGTCGCCTTTACCGCCAGTGCCTTCCGCATCCGCCAGCCCGCCTACGAAACCAACCCCACGTCGCGGGTGTTCGGACCCAATGGCAAGCGCGACAACCGCGGTATCGAACTGAGCGTGTTCGGCGAGCCCGTGCAAGGCGTGCGTGTGCTGGGCGGGGTGATGTACATCGACAGCGAACTGACCGACACCATCGGTGGCGCCTACGATGGCAACCGCGCGCCGGCCACGCCCGAGTACAACGTCAACCTTGGTGCCGAATGGGACGTGCCTGGGGTGAACGGCCTGACCCTGACGGCGCGGGGCATCCACTCGAGCTCGCAGTACCTGGACCAGAACAACAGCAAGCAGATCGACGGTTGGGAGCGTTACGACCTGGGGGCGCGTTATGCGTTCAAGGTGGATGCCACCCAGGTTACCTTGCGCGCCAGTGTCGAGAACGTGCTGGACGACCGCTACTGGAGCTCGGCCGGAGCTTCGGATGACAGCGAGCCGGGGCTGACGCTGTCTACGCCGCGTACCTACCTGCTGTCGGCGACAGTGGGTTTCTAGCCCATTTCAAAAGTGGGCGCGTTCCCTGTAGGAGCGGCCTTGTGTCGCGAAAGGGCTGCAAAGCAGCCCCAGCAATTTCAAGTGTTGCGCATCAATCCTGGGGCCGCGTTGCGGCCCTTTCGCGACACAAGGCCGCTCCTACAGGTTGAACCGATCGATCAGACCGAATCTGGCACCACGGCGATCACATCGATCTCCATCAGCCACTCGGCCTGGGCCAACCCGGCCACCACCAGCCCGGTGGAAATCGGGAACACGCCCTTGAGCCACTTGCCTACCTCCTTGTACACCGGCTCGCGGAAGCGCGGGTCGGTGATGTAGGTGGTGGTCTTGACGATGTGCGACAGGTCCGAGCCGGCTTCTTCGAGCAGTTGCTTGACGTTCTTCATTGCCTGCTCGGTCTGCGCCCGTGGGTCACCCAGGCCCACCAGGTTGCCTTCGAAGTCGGTGCCGACCTGGCCGCGCACGTAGATAGTGTTGCCGGCGCGCACCGCCTGGCACAGGTCGTTGTCCAGGGTCTGGTTGGGGTAGGTGGCCTTGGTGTTGAACATGCGGATGCGGGTATGAGTAGGCATCAGTGGGCTCCGAGGGTGCTGACGTTGCTGATCTTGGGTTGCTGCTGCTCATCCGCTGCGCGTTGTTCGCGGTCGCGGTAGGCGGCATAGGTGCGTTGCGTGGCGATGTGGCCGGCGACGTGCTTGGCGTCGTGCCACACGCCCCAGATGAACGACGAGCCACGACGCGACAGCCACGGCAGGCCAAGGAAGTACACACCCGGCTCGCGGGCCACGCCGCGTTGGTGCTGGGGCTTGCCGTTGGCGTCGAAGGTGTCGACCTGCAGCCAGCTGAAGTCGACACCGTAACCGGTGGCCCAGATGATGCTGGTGACACCGGCCTTGGCCAGGTCCAGTTGCTGCAGCGGGTTGCGCATGCACTCAGGGTCGGCCAGGCGTTTGCGGGCTTCGGGCTCTTCCGGCAGGTCCAGGCCGTTGCGTTCGATATAGGCATCGGCGGCATCCAGCAGGGCCAGGTAGTTTTCGTCGCCGCGGTTGATGTTCTCGACCAGGTTGTCCTGGAAGCGCGCCACGCCGTTCTCGAACGACTGGGTCAGGCCGACCAAGGTCATGCCCTGGTGGGCGAGGGCGCGGAAGTCCACGGTGTGGCCGCCACGGGCGCCACTGACGGCAATGGTCACGTGCTCGCGGCCAGGCTTGGCGATTTCCGCATCCCACTCACCCAGCACGCCCAGCCACCAGCAGAAGTCACGGTTGCGGTAAGCGCGTGGCGGGCGATCGTGGGCGCCGACCGAGAGGTACACCTGGCGCCCGGCACGCATCAGTTCTTCGGCGATCTGCACGCCGGAGGAGCCGGCGCCGACCACCAGCACAGCGCCTTCTGGCAACTGCTCGGGGTTGTAATAGGCAGCGGAGTGGATCTGGTGCAGGTTGCTGTCTTTCGGCGCGATGGCCGGGATTACCGGCTTCTGGAACGGGCCGGTGGCGGCGACCACGCGGTTGGCGCGAATCACGCCTTCATTGGTTTCGATGGTAAAACCGGGGCGGTCGCTGTTGCGCAGCACTTTCTTCACTTCGATGCCGGTGCGTACGGGCAGGTTGTACTTGCGTACGTACTGCTCGAAGTAGTCGGCCACCTGGTCCTTGCCGGCGAAGGCGTCGGCGTCGAGGTTGAATTCCAGCCCCGGGAAGCGGTCGTGCCATACCGGGCCGTTGGCCACCAGCGAGTCCCAGCGGCCGGTGCGCCAGGCCTCGGCGATACGCTTGCGCTCCAGCACCAGGTGCGGCACGCCAAGCTTGCTCAGGTGTTCGCTCATGGCCACGCCGGCTTGGCCGGCGCCGACGACGAGGGTGTCGATTTCGAGGTTGTTCAGTGTCATGTCCGAGCCCTTGTTCAGGCGGTTTTTGTCAGGTCGGTTTGGAGGACCGCCGTTGCCTGGGGCCAGACTAGGGATGCCGTGGAAATGGCGAAAATAGTATTTAGCTGGGGCTTGCCGATAAAACGGCGAAGGCCCTGGATTCTGTGGCTTGCGAGTTGGACGCCAAGGGGCCGCGCGCTGTGCCGACAGGAATAATTGGCCCGAAACAGATGTAGGAGCAGCCTTGTGCTGCGAAGCGCCGCGCGGGCGGCGCTCGATCTCAGCCAGAGCAAAGTTTTTTCCTGCCTAACCCCTCGGAAAAAGGTCGTTTCGCCGGCCGAAAGGTTCAACCCAGAATGCCGTGTATCGCACAGCACAACAGGAACCATGACATGACTTTTTCCATCATCGGTCGTTGCCAGGAAACCGGCCAGGTCGGTATCG
The DNA here is from genome assembly GCF_000814065.1 of Pseudomonas sp. C5pp. Classification (NCBI taxonomy): domain Bacteria; kingdom Pseudomonadati; phylum Pseudomonadota; class Gammaproteobacteria; order Pseudomonadales; family Pseudomonadaceae; genus Pseudomonas; species Pseudomonas sp. C5pp. Next base: position 25,977 of record NZ_JWLN01000020.1, read on the forward strand.
CCATCAGCTCTTCGAGCATCGCCGTGGGCGCCCGCTGCCCGTGGGTACGTGCCGGTGTGGGCGCGGTCGCCACCCAGAACATCACCTTGCCGGCGCTGGGCCCGCAGATTCTCGATGCCCTGGAACAGGGCCAGTTGCCGCCTGCCGCTGCGCTGGACCGGGTGCTGAGCGCCAATGGTTGGAGCGAGTACCGCCAGGTCACCGTAATCGATAGCAATGGCCAGGTGGCGCTGTTCACCGGCAAGGAAGCCCTTGGCACCAACCACGCCGTGGCCGGTGAGCAATGTGCGGCGGCAGGCAACCTGTTGGCCTCGACCCAGGTGATCGAGGCGATGGTGCAGGCCTTTGAACAAGCCGGCGGGCATCTGGCCGACCGCCTGCTGGCGGCCATGCACGCGGCGATGGCCGCAGGTGGCGAGGCGGGGCCTGTGCACTCGGCGGCGTTGAAGATTGCCGGCGAACTGACCTGGCCACTGGTGGACCTGCGTGTGGACTGGGCCGAAGCAGACCCGATCGGTGTGCTCGATGGCCTGTGGCAGGCGTATCGGCCGCAGATGCAGGACTACGTCACCCGCGCCCTCAACCCGACTGCCGCGCCAAGCTACGGGGTGCCGGGCGATGAGTGAATTTGCCAGTCGCGCGCTGCTGGCCAGGCTGATCGGCTTTGCCACGGTCAGCCGGGATTCCAACCTCGAACTGATCAGCTTCATCCGCGACTACCTGGCCGAGCTGGGGGTGGAAAGCGAACTGTTCCATAATCCGGAAGGCACCAAGGCCAACCTGTTCGCCACCATCGGCCCCCGGGACGTTGGCGGCGTGGTGTTGTCCGGGCATACCGATGTGGTGCCGGTGGACGGCCAGGCCTGGACAGTCGAGCCGTTTGCCCTGAGTGAGCGCGACGGGCGTCTGTATGGCCGTGGTACGGCCGACATGAAAGGCTTCATCGCTTCGGTGCTGGCGGCTGTACCGGCGTTTCTCGCACAGCCGTTGCGCATGCCGGTGCACCTGGCGTTCTCCTACGACGAGGAAGTCGGCTGCCTGGGGGTGCGCTCGATGCTGGCCGCGCTGGAGCAGCGCCCGCACAAGCCACGGTTGTGCCTGATTGGCGAACCCACCGAACTCAAGCCGGTGCTGGGGCACAAGGGCAAGCTGGCGATGCGTTGCCAGGTGCATGGCGCGGCCTGCCACTCGGCGTATGCGCCGTATGGGGTGAATGCCATCGAGTATGCGGCGAAGCTGATCGGCAAGCTCGGTGATATCGGTGATGCCCTGGCGTTGCCGGAGCATCACGACGAGCGCTTCGACCCACCGTTCTCCACTGTGCAGACCGGTGTGATCAAAGGGGGCAGGGCGCTGAACATCGTGCCGGCGGAATGCGAATTCGATTTCGAAGTGCGGGCTTTGCCGGGGTTCGAGGCGCAGGCAGTGGCCGACCAGTTGCAAACCTATGCCGAGGCCGAACTGCTACCGCGCATGCGCAAGGTCAACGCCGCAAGCGCCATTCGCCTGCAGCCGTTGAGTGCATATCCGGGGCTGGCCACGCCAGCGGATAGCGAGGCGGCAGGCCTGGTGGCGTTGCTCAGTGGCTCGGATGAGTTTGGTACGGTGGCGTTTGGTACCGAAGGTGGGCTGTTCGACCAGGCGGGCATCCCGACTGTGGTGTGCGGGCCTGGGAGCATGGACCAGGGGCACAAGCCGGATGAGTTCGTCAGTGTCGAGCAGTTGCGGGGGTGTGATGCCATGTTGCTGAGGCTGGTGGATTACCTCAGGCAGGGTTGATTGCGCTGACCTCTTCGCGGGTAAACCCGCTCCCACAGGACCTCGTCAGTCTCAAGGGCTGTGCAGTACCTGTGGGAGCGGGTTCACCCGCGAATGGGCCGCAGCGCGGCCCCGGATATTCAGAAGGTAGCCTTGACCTGCAGGCCAACCACCAGCGCGTTGTCGATGTCCTTCCCGGAGAACGCGCCCGGCTCGATGATGTACTGCACATCCGGGCGCAGATTCAGCCACGGCGTGGCCTGGTAGCCATAGCTCAGCTCGACCAGCTGCTCGGCGCTGTCGATATCGGGGAACTGCTGCCCGGCATCGAACGCGGCATCTTCCAGCACGTCGCGGCTACGCGGGTTGGGTACGGCACGGCCATAGCCCAGGGCCACAGTATCCTTCGCGCGGCCTGCGAACGGCTTGTACAGCACCACGCCGGCGCCATACCACTTGGTGAATGGCGAGGCGGCCTTGCTCGACGCCGAGTACTGGCCGAAGGCATGCAGGCTGCGGCCCGGCAAGCCCTGGTCGTTCCACACCGCCTGGTCGACCAGCAGGTAGTGGCCGCCACGGCCGGACACTTCCTCGTCGCTGCCGATGCGCTTCACGTCGGAGCTGTCGTAGTAGTAGCCCAGTTTGTACTCGCCAGGCAGCTCGCCCTGCAGCTTGTAGACCAGCTCTACCGGTACCACGGTGCCGGTGGTGTGCTTGGGGCCCAGGTGCCAGGCGCGGCTGGAGTTGCCATTGCTTTCCGGGTCGACGTTGAACGCCGCCACACGCAGTTGCCAGGATGGCGACAGGTCGTACTTCACCCGTACGCCCAGGTGGGCATTGGGGTAATTGGTCCAGCCACTGCCGCCAGACATGTTCAGCGGGTGGCCGCAGAAGCCGGCGTTCATGAAGTTGCACAGGATGCCACTGTCCAGGCCGCCGAGGTCGTTGCCCATGGCCATGTAGCCGAGCTTGACGTTGAGCGCCGGGGTGAACAGGGTACGCTCGTAGCTCAGCTCGGTCAGGCGGGTGTACAGGCCACCGAAGTTTTCCTGGATCGGCAGGCGGTTGCCCACCAGGTCTTCCGAGGCGCTGTTGCCGCGGCGGTCGTTGATGGTCAGCTGGACCTTGCCGCCGTTGTCCAGGCCATACAGTTTCGACAGGTCGAACTGCACGCCCAGTTTCAGGTTTTGCGAGTAGCGCGCCGAGCGGTGCAGGCCACCGTGGGCGTTGTAGGCGGTTTCGCCGCTGTAGTCGCCGGTGAACCTGACGCCGTCTTCTTCCAGCTGGTGACGCAGGCCGCCCCAGTCACCGGTCAGGGTGCTGCGGGTCATCAGGTCGCCGTCGGCCAGGGCGGTGCTGCTGGCGAGGGCCAGCAACAGGGTGGGGGTGATGCGAATTGCGGATGGCATTGCTGAATCTCGGGTTGTCTTCTAAGGCCTCTTCGCGGGTGAACCCGCTCCCACAGGATTTTCACTGCCCTTGCAAACTGTGCAGTTCCTGTGGGAGCGGGTTTACCCGCGAAGGGGGCGACGCGGTGTTACGGCAAGGCGTAAGAAATCACGTAGTCGCCACGGTCAGTCGACTGGCGCGCGCCGCCAGCCGTGACCACCACGTACTGCTTGCCGGTTTTCGGCGAAACGTAGGTCATCGGGCCGCCCTGGCTGCCCACTGGCAGGCGAGCCTTCCAGATTTCGTTGCCGTTGCTGCTGTCGTAGGCGCGCAGGTAGAAGTCCTGGGTGCCGGCGATGAACACCAGGCCGCCCTGGGTGGACAGGGTGCCGCCGAGGGTCGGCAGGCCGATCTTGATCGGCAAGTGCATGCGGATGCCGAGCGGGCCGGTGTCCTCGACGGTACCCACAGGTACCTGCCACGCCACCTGGCGGGTCTTCATGTCGATGGCGGTCAGGGTGCCGAATGGCGGCGCCTGGCACGGAATGCCGGCCACCGACAGGAAGCGGTTCTTGTTCACTGCATACGGGGTGCCCTTGAGCGGTACTGCACCCATGCCGGTGTTCAGCGCTTCGCCACCGGAAGCGGCACCGCCCTTGTTCTGCGACGGGATCATCTGGATCCACAGGCCCAGGCGCATGTCGTTGACGAAGATGAAACCATGTACCGGGTCGGTGGAAATGCTGCCCCAGTTCATGCCGCCCAGCGAACCCGGGAAGCTCAGCGACAGGTCGGTGCCCGGCGCGGTGTACAGGCCGTCGTAGCGCATTTTCTTGAAGTCGATGCGGCACAGCAGCTGGTCGTACGGGGTTGCGCCCCACATGTCCGATTCGGTCAGGGTCTGCGCGCCGATCTGCGGCATGCCCACCGACTTCGGCTGGGTTGGCGAGTACGGCTCGTTGGGGATGTTGCTTGGCTTGACCGGTACTTCGTCGACCTGGGTCAGCGGCTTGCCGGTGGCGCGGTCGAGCACGTAGATCTGCCCGGCCTTGGTGCCGATTACCACTGCAGGTACCGACTGGCCGTCGTCCTTGGTGAAATCGATCAGGCTCGGCTGCATCGGCAGGTCGAAGTCCCACAGGTCGTTGTGCACGGTCTGGAACACCCACTTCTGGTTGCCGGTGGTGGCGTCCAGCGCCAGTACCGAAGCGCCATAGGTGTGGTCCAGCTTGCTGCGTTCGACACCGTAGATGTCGGTGGACGACGAGCCCATCGGCAGGAACACCGTATTCATCGCCGGGTCGTAGGACATCGGGGCCCAGCTGTTGGGGGTGCTGCGCACATAGGTGCTGTCGCCCTGCGGAGCCTGGCGATCTTCCGGGTTGCCGGGGTCGAAGGCCCAGCGCATTTCACCCGTGATCACGTCGAAACCACGGATCACGCCGCCTGGCATGTCGGTCTGGACGTTGTCGGCGACGCGGCCGCCGACCACCACGGTGGTGCCGGCCATCAGTGGGGCCGAGGACAGCTGGTAGTAGGAGTCCGGCACATCGCCCAGGCCGGCCTTGAGGTCGACCTGGCCGTTGTTGCCGAAGCCCTGGCAGAACTCGCCGGTGTCGGCGTCGACGGCAATCAGGCGGCCATCGATGGTGTTGGTCAGCAGGCGACGCTGGCAGTTGGCACCGGCCGGTACGCTGGCCGCGGTGATTGGCGAGCTGTTCGGCTGGGTCGGCTGGGCGATGGCGGCAGTGGCGTCGAAGTAGGCCATGCCACGGCAACGCTGCCAGACCTTGGACTGGGCGTTGATCGCGTTCTTCCACAGTTCTTTGCCGGTGTCGGCATCAAGGGCGATCAGGTTGTTGTGCGGGGTGCAGATGAACACCTTGTTGCCGACCTGCAGCGGGGTCAGCTGGTCTTCGGCGCCGTTGCCGTCGCTGAGCGCCACGTCACCGGTGCGGTAGGTCCAGGCCACTTTCAGCTTGTTGACGTTGTCGCGGTTGATCTGGTCCAGCGCGGCGAAGCGGCTGCCACCTTCGGTGTTGCCGTAGTGAGCCCAGTCCTTCTGCGCCTTGCCGGCCTCGACCGGGGTCATGCCCGGGCCTTTACCGGTGGGGGCGACGCTGGGGTGGGCGACGAACATGTTGCCGGCGGCGATCACCAGCAGCACGGCCATCACCCCGGCAACGCCATAGGCACCGCGACCGGCGCTGGCGCCATTGGCACGGGCCAGCAGCGGGTAGACCAGTGCCACCACCATGCCGATTGCGCCGAACATGAACAGGCGCGAGAACAGCGGCCAGAACACCAGGCCTGCGTCGATCAGCGCCCAGATGGCAGTGCCGACCAGGAACGCCGCGTACAGCCAGGCGCCAGCCGGCTTGCGGCGAGCGATGAGAACGCCGGCGATGGCCATGGCCAGGCCGCCGATCAGGAAGTACCAGGAACCTCCCAGGCCGGCCAGCTTGACGCCGCCCGCAGCCAGGAGGAGGCCGAGCAGGGCGATGATCACGCCCAGGCCGACCAGGATGATGTTTGTGGCGCCAGAGGCGCGCGGTGTTTCTTTCATGCCAGGGATCTCAGCAGGTGGAATGCGCGCAGTGTAATCTCTTAGCTTGCTAATTAACAAGTTGGTACATAATTCTGTGGGGCGGATTGTCGCAGGGTTGAACTCTGCAAGGTGTGGCTAAAAGTCTAGATCATGCGCTTAAAATTGCAGTAAGCAGGGTGTTCATGTCGGCTGGTTAACCCGCATTCGATTTTCGATTACCGGATTCACGCCGGCCACGGCGTGCCGCTGCTGTAGAACACCGCGAGCCAGATGGTGGCGGTGCCGGGGGCGGTCCATTCCACGCGGTGGCGGTAATGCGGCGGGATGTCCAGGCAATCGCCCGGCGCCAGCAGGCGGGTATGGCTCTCGTGCTCGAAGCGCAGGCCGGCGGCGCCACTGAGCAGCACGATCCATTCGCCTTCGGCCTGGTCGTACCAGAAACCGGGCGGGCTGGCCTGGCCGCTGGAAACGATACGCTCCACACGCACACCCGGGCGGCTGAGCAGTTGATCGACCCGTTCGGAGCTGGTGGGGTCGCAAGGGGGCAGGGTAGTCAGCAGGTTGGTCGGGATCATGGAAAACCTCGCTTGGAAGGGGGTAGTTCCACTATGGACGCAATTGCCGTGCGCCGCGCTTCTTGACCGGCCCGGCTGTTTGTAAGAACTTTCCGGGATTTGGAAGACGGGCAACAAATGGACAAACTCCTGGCGATGAAAATGTTCGTGGCCACCGTCGATGCCCAAGGCTTTTCTGCCGCCGCACGCCAGCTTGGGCTGGCGACATCGTCGGTGACGCGCCTGGTCGATGCCCTGGAAGCGGCGTTGGGCGCCACCTTGCTCAACCGCTCCACGCGCCAGGTCAGCCTGACCGAGGCCGGCGCCCGTTATTACGAGCGCGCGCGGGGTATTTTCGAGGCCCTGGACGAGGCCGATGCCAGTGTCGCCGACCGGGGCGAGGAGCCTGTCGGTGTATTGCGCCTGTGCTTGCCGGTGGAGTTCGGCAGGCGGGTCATCGCCCCGCACCTGGGGCCGTTCCTGGCGCAACATCCGGCTCTGGAGCTGGACATCGACCTCAGCGACCGCCTGGATGACCTGCTTGACGGGCGCTATGACCTGTCGATCCGCCTGGGCGACCCCTCGCCCAATGACGAGCTGGTATGCCGCCAGCTGGGTCGCTTCCAGCGTTGGCTGGTGGCCAGCCCGGGCTACCTGGCCGGGCGTGACGCGCTGGAGCATCCGCGGCAGCTGCTCGAGCACGCCTGCCTGCGCTTTCGCTACGGGCAGAAAGGCCGCCCCTGGCGCCTGGCCCGTGGGCAGGACAGTCTGGAACTGGACGTGAGCGGGCCGTTGCGCAGTGCCAATGCCGACATGCTGCGCGAAACCGCACTGGCGGGCAGCGGCATCGCGCTGCTGGCCGACTGGCTGGTGCGTGAGGATGTGGCGGCCGGGCGCCTGCAGCGGCTGTTCCCCGATTGGCAGGCCAGCCCCGGCGCGGCCAATGACAGCATCAACGCCTTGTATCTGCCCAATCATCGTGGTTCACGGCGGGTGAATGCGTTCATCGACTTTTGCGAAAACCTGTTGCAGCGCAGCACCTAGTGTTGCGCAGTGCGCAAAGCCCTGTTGCGCCAGCGCTGGATTCTCGCCAGGAGTGCGTCTGGGTAAGGTGGCCGGCATATTCCAGCCATCGCCGAGGACACTCGCATGAATCCCTCCCTTGCCGCCGCGCAGCCTGCCGCCACCGGCCTCAGCCGGGCCCTGGTCGCCCTGCTGGCGTTCTGCTGCGGCGCGATCGTCGCCAATATCTACTATGCCCAGCCCATCGTCGGCCTGATCGCCCCGGACCTGGGGCTGTCCACCGAGCATGCCAGCCTCATCGTTTCGCTCACGCAGCTTGGCTATGCCTTGGGCCTGCTGTTGCTGGTACCGCTGGCCGACCTGTTGGAAAACCGCCGCTTGATGGTGGCTACCGCCGTGCTGGCCTGCGTCAGCCTGCTGCTGGCGGGCACCAGCAGCAGCGGCCAGGGCCAGCTGTTCCTCGGCTATGCACTGCTGATCGGTTTCAGTTCCGTGGCGGTGCAGATGCTCATTCCGCTGGCGGCGCACCTGGCGCCGGAGCAGCAGCGTGGGCGGGTGGTCGGCAACATCATGGGCGGCCTGCTGCTGGGTATCCTGCTGGCGCGGCCGTTGTCCAGCCTGGTGGCCGACTACTTCGGCTGGCGGGCGGTGTTCATTGGCGCTGCCGGGGTGATGCTGGCGATCATCCTGCTGCTGGCCCTGACCTTGCCGCGGCGGGTGCCCGAGCACAAGGCCAGCTATGCCGGGCTGATGCTGTCGCTGCTCACGCTGCTGCGCCGTTATCCCTTGCTGCGCCAGCGCTCGCTGTACCAGGCGTTGATGTTCGCGGCGTTCAGCCTGTACTGGACGGCGGTGCCGATGGCCCTGGCAACCGAGCATGGCCTGTCGCAGAGCCAGATCGCAGTATTCGCCCTGGTAGGCGCGGTAGGCGCCGTCGCCGCACCCATGGCCGGCCGCCTGGCCGATGCCGGGCATGCCCGGGCCGGTTCGCTGTTGGCGTTGTTACTGGCACCGGCGGCACTGTTGCTGGGGCTGACCGTGCCGGGCTACAGCGTGATCGGCCTGGGGCTGACTGGCGTGCTGCTGGATTTTGCGGTGCAGATGAACATGGTCATCGGCCAGCGTGAAGTGTACGCGCTGGACCCGGCCAGCCGCGGGCGGCTGAACGCGGTGTACATGACCAGCATCTTCCTGGGTGGGGCGCTGGGTTCGGCGGTGGCCAGCGCGGTGTTCAGCCAGTTCGGCTGGCACGGTGTGGCGCTGGTGGGGGCGGGGTTGCCGGGCGTGGCCTTGATCATCTTCCTGGCCAAAGCACGCCGGGGTTGAATGCGAGCCCGCAGGTTGTCGCGATCCCTGTACGATCGCGACAGTCTTTGCATAGTGCTACCGCCCAAGCGGCAACGCCACACCAATCAAGGCAAACAGGCTGCCGCAGCAGCGGTTGAAGCCCTTGCCGCCCTTGGCCAGCCATGGCCGGATGCGAAACGCCAGGCGTGCCAACAGGTATTCGACCAGGAACTCGACACTGGCAAAGGTCGCCGCCATCACCACGAACTGCAGCAGCAACCCACGCTGCGGGTCGATGAACTGCGGCAGGAACGCGCCGTAGAACAGCAGCACCTTGGGGTTGGCCATGGCCGACAGCAGGCCCTGGCGGAACAGGCCGGCATTGCCCAGCCGCGCACTTTGCGCGGTCAGTTCCAGGTGCAGGCCCGGGCTGCGCCACAGCTGGATACCCAGCCAGACCAGATAGGCGCCACCCACCCACTTGAGCACGCTCAGCACCGAGGCCGAGGCCTGCAGCAATGCGCTGAGGCCGAACATGGCCAAGGCAATCAGGGCGCTGAAGCCAAACACCCCGCCGATGATGGTGAACAACGTCCGGCGTGCGCCATACAGGGCACCGTGGGTCAGGGCCAGCAGGCTGTTGGGGCCTGGGGTCAGCGACAGGCCGATGCTGGCCAGCAGATAGATGAGCCAGGTGTCGAGTGCCATGGTGGGGAATGCCTTGTTGATGGAGAGGGCGCCAGTCTATGGCGCCGATCTTGTCGGGCAAGGGTATGATCCGGACATTGAATGGTCGTTTCTGGACGTGATGCCAATGCAGCCCGATATCCGCTTGCTGATCTTGCCGTTACCGGATTTTGCCCTGCTGCCGTTCGGTGCCTTTCTCGACAAGTTGCGTTTCAGCGCCGACGACGAGGACTACAGCCAGCAGCGCTACTGCAGCTGGACCGTTGCAGGGCTGACACTCGACCCGGTGCCTTCGAGCAGTGGCGCGGTGGTGCAGGTCGAGGCCGTCGCTGGCCAGCTCGAGCTGGCCAGTTTCGACTACCTGGTGGTGTTCGGCGGGCGCAACGCGCTGGCCACTGCCGCGCTGGCGCCTCGCTACCGGGCCTTGCTCAGGCAGGCTGGCAAGGCCGGCGTCAAGCTGGTGGCGGTCGACAACGGTGCTTTCCTGTTGGCTGCCTGCGGGTTGCTGCAAGGGCACAAGGTAGTGGTGCACTGGCGCCACGAAGCCGAATTCCGTGCAGCCTTCCCGCATTTGCAGGTACTGAGTGAGCAGCTGTATTGCATCGACGGTAGCCGCATCACCTGCGCCGGCGGCACCGCGGCCATCGACCTGGCCGTCGCGCTGTTGTCACGCGCCTGCGGGAGGGCCAGGGCGCTGAAAGGCCTGGCCGACATGCTGGTGGATGAAACCCGTGACAGCCGCCATGCCTTGCGCTCGTTGGAGCTGGGGGCCGGGCAGGGGCGGCAGGTGCAGCGCGCGCAGGCATTGATGCGTCATCACCTGGGTACGCCGTTGACCGCGGAGCAGCTGGCGGCTGAGCTGGGCATCAGCCGGCGCCAGCTGGACCGGCAGTTTCACGCCAGCCATGGCATGAGCGCCAAGGCCTGGTGGCTGGAGATGCGCCTGCAACAGGCGCGTTGGCGCCTGCTCAATTCCAGCCACAGCCTGGCGCAGATTGCCGATGAAGTGGGCCTGGGCGATGCCAGTTACCTGGGCAAGTGCGTGCGGCGACGGTTTGGTTGCACGGCCCTTGAGCTGCGCTGTCACGCAGAGAACTGAATTCACAAGCGGTCCACGTACCCTGTGGGAGCGGGTTTACCCGCGAAGAAGCCACCGCGGTGCATGGCACCGGCTGCGCCGGTGTTCGCGGCTAAAGCCGCTCCCACAGGGTCCCTGCTATTTGAATGAGTCCTGTGGGAGCCGGCCTACTGCGGCATCCCGAACAACCCTGTCCAGTAAATCCCCGCATCACTCTTCGGGTCCACTGCATACGCAGCGCCCAGCTCGCGGAAGTCCGGGTTCATCAGCGTCGCGCAATGCCCCGGGCTATCCAGCCAGCCATCGACCACCTTGCGCGCGGTGTCACGCCCGGCGGCGATGTTTTCGCCGATCTGCTGGTACAGGTAGCCGGCCAGCTCTGCCCGGTCACCGGGGGTGCGGCCATCCTTGTCGATGTGGTCGAAGAAGTTCTGGTTGGCCATGGCCCGGGTGTGGTTGGCGGCAACCCCGGCCAGCACCGTGCTCCAGCTCAGTGCGGGGGCGGCGGCGAAGGGCTGGCCACCGCATTGGCGCGGCACCTTGCGCGCGGCGTTGATCTCCTGCAGCACCTTCTGTCCCTCGGCCTGCCAATCGCCCAGGCGGCCACTGAGCAGCGGCCGGGCCAGCACGATGCGCCAGTCGCGGCCTTCCTGGCTGACGCCGATATCGACGAACTGCGGGTCGAGCACCACCTGGCAGAAGCTCTCTTCGATGGCATGCATGGCAGCGCGCGCATCACGCGGCCCCGACAGGCTGATGGCCTGCACATTGACCATCGGGTAGGCGGCGCGGGTCATGGCCTGCTGCAGGTCGCGGGTACCCTCTGGCGACAGCGCCAGGCGGGTATCGCTGTTGAGCGGTGGCAGCTCCAACGACGCTTCGCCACCGCAGGGCTGGGCCTTGCTGCGGTAGACATTGATCGAATCGATCAGTTGCGCTTCTTCGCCGGTGGCAGCCATGGCCCCGGCCGAGACGAGCAGGCCCAGCGACAAGGCGGCAACGGATGACAGGACGCGCATGTGGATCTCCCTATGACTGGCAGCGTCGTGGTTTGCGCTGCTCATCCTACACAAGCCCGGGGCTTTTGGCCCGGGATCGTGCAAAGCAATGAAAACGCCGGCATTCGTTGCTGGCGGTAAAAGAGGAAGTAGACCACTGATCATCTGAAAAGTGCGAATAGTTGGTAATCATTCCTATCGAACCACGCCTGTCTGCCGATTTGCTGGCGCCCGGCGTCTATCAGCGCGCCACCGCCTGGTTCGGTTTGTAGAACAGAAAATGCCTGGTCTGCGCCGTCCGGCGGTAGGCTTTGGCCCAGTCCGGGTGCACATTGCGGTCATGGAAGTACAAGGCACCCCCGGTGCGGTCTTTCAACTGCTGGTTGAGCGCCTTGCGCGCGATTTCCTTGGCAATGTCGTAGCGTTGCGCTTCTTCGACCTGGTCCGGGCGCCCGTCGCACCACCAGGAGAACTGGCAGGCTTTGCTTTCCACACCCTGCTTGACCACGCCGCAGATGGTATCCGGAAAGCCATCGTGGCCCAGGCGGTTGAGCACGACGTTGGCCACGGCGGCCATGTCTTCGGCGTCGGCACCCTTGGCCTCCCAGTAAATGGTGCGGGCCAGGCAGGTGATGCTGTCATCCAGCGGCGCCTGGCCGGCCGGGTCCACTGCCTGTGCTTCGCCCGGTGTGAGGGTCTCGGCCTTTTTCGGGGGTGGTGTGTCATTCACCACTTTTTCCTCGAGCACCTCGGCCTTGTCCTCGGCGACGGCAGCCTTGGCCGGGTCGGCCGCGTGCAAGGGGCCTGCGAGCAGGGCCGAAACCAGGCCGATCACCATCCACGAAAGGCGCATGATGCAAGCTCCCGAACTGTGGGCTGGTTCACAGTCTAGCCAAGCGCAAGCATCAGCACCAAAGGCAGGGTGGCGGCGGCCAACACGGTCTGCAGGGCGATGATGGTGGCCATCAGCGGTGCGTTACCGCCCATTTGCCGGGCCATCACATAGGAAGATGACGCGGTCGGCAGTGCCTGGAACAGCACCGCCACCACCGCTGCCTGGCCACCCAGGCCAAGCAGGCGGCACAAGCCCCAGGTGGTCAGCGGCATGACCAGGAACTTGAATGCCGACGCCGCCATCAGCGGGCGCACCTGCTGGCCCAGGCGGGCACCACCCAGGGCTGCGCCGACGCACAGCAGGCCCAGCGGCAGGGCGGCCTGGCCCAGGGCCTTGACCGTGGGTTCGATACCCGCTGGCAAACCCAGCCCGCTGGCGCGCAGCAGCAACCCGCCGGCGCAACCGACGATCAAGGGGTTGGCGAAGATGGCCCGCAGCACCGTGGCCGGTGAGCTATGGCGGGCGCTGAAGCGGGCGAACACCAACACGCAAAGCAGGTTGACCAGTGGCACGATGGCGGCGTTGGCCACCGCTGCCAGGGCAATGCCGGCGCTGCCGTAGATACCCGCTGCAAGGGTGGCGCCGATGTAGTTGTTGAAGCGGATACCGCCCTGGAACACCGAGGTGAAGTCGGCACCGTCGTGGTTCATGGCGCCCTGGTACAGCACCAGCAGCACGGCCCCGGCCAGGGTCGAGAGCATCAGCACGCCGACCATGCCCAGCACCGGTACGCCATCGAGGTTGGCGGTGGCCAGGCCATGGAGGAACAGCGACGGCAGCAGTACGTAATAGCTCAGGCGCTCGGCGCCGGGCCAGAAGTTATCGGCGAGAAAGCCACGCAGGCGCAGGAAAGTACCCAGGGCAATCAGCAGGATGATCGGCAGCAGGGTAGTCAGCAGCAAGTGGAGCATGATCGACGTTCCGTGGTCGGGTACGGGGCACAGACTACTGGTGCGGATCGATCTGTAAAAACGTTGTTTTCTGCACTGACCATTGAGAAAAAATGCATGGTTGAAGTCGACACTTGCTCTTGTAGGAGCGGCCTTGTGTCGCGAAAGGGGTGCGAAGCGCCCCCAGGATATCGGCATCGCCGCAAAATTGCCGGGGCCGCTTTGCGGCCCTTTCGCGACACAAGGCCGCTCCTACAAGGCCCTGCGAACCTTCACGCCTCCAGCGCAGTCTTCAGCACCGCGCTCAAATGCCGCCGCTGGCTCTTCTCATGCTCCAGCAACACCACGCGCCGGGTCAGCTGCGGTTCGCCAAATGGCAGGCAGGTAGCCGGTGGCAAGCGTTGCAGGTCGTCATCGGCCATGGGGATGATTGCCACGCCCAGGCCCATCACCGCCATGCGCGCCAGCGCTTCCTGGCTGTCCAGCTCCATCTGCTCGCTCACCTGCAGATGCTGGCGGCGCAGCTCCTGCTCGATCTGCCGCCCGGCCCAGGCACGCTTGTCGAAGCGCAGGAACGGCTGGCTGGCCAGCAACTGCGGCACGCTTAGCCCGGCCAGGTCGGGGCTGGCGATCGCCCAGAAGCGGTCTTCGAACAACGGCGTGAAGTCCAGGCTTTGCGGGTAGGGGCTGACCGGCTCGGTGGTGATTGCCGCATCGAGCTCGCCGTCTTCAACCCGTCGCGCCAGTTCCGCCGACATACCGGAGGCCACGCTGACATGCAGCTGCGGATGGTGCGCCTTGATCCACACCAGCGCTTTGGGCAGGCGCCGCGCCAGCACGGTGTGGATCGCCCCCAGGCGCAGGCGGCCGCGCAGGCTCGGGCCGCTGGCCAGGGCGTCGGCCAGTTCGTCATAGCTAGCCAGGATGGTCTCGGCGCGGGCCACCGCCAACTGGCCGGCTTCGGTCAGCGACACCTGCCTGCGGCTGCGGTCGAACAAGGTCACCTGCAGTTCGTCTTCGAGGGTCTTGATGTGCAGGCTTACCGCCGAAGGGGTGAGGCTGAGCAGGTCGGCGGCACGGGCGAAGGTGCCGTGGCGGGCGATGGTTACCAGGGTGCGCAGGGCTTTGAGGGACATGCGGATGTGGTCCGGTTTCAAGCTGACAGAGATGCATTGTCAGGCCCGGCCCTTTCGCAGCACAAGGCTGCTCCTACAGCGAGTCGAGGCCGGTAGAGGCAATATTTCTCAGCGCACACCACGCCCATAGGCCTGGCTGATCCGATCGATCACCATGGCCAGGGCGACGATCGCCAGCCCGGCCTCGACGCCTTGGCCGACATTCAGCGTCTGGATCCCCGACAGCACGTCCTCGCCCAGCCCGCGGGCGCCAATCATCGAAGCCACCACCACCATCGACAGGGCCATCATCACCGACTGGTTGAGCCCGGCCATGATGCTCGGCAGCGCCAGCGGCAGGGCGATGCGCCGCAACCGCTGCCAGCGGCTGGCCCCCAGGCCATGGGCGGCTTGCAGCAGCGAAGGGTCGATCTGGCTCAGGCCCAGTTCGGTCAGCCGCACCAGCGGTGGCAGGGCATAGATCAGTGTGGCGAACACGGCGGGCACCTTGCCCAGGCCGAACAGCATCAGCACCGGGATCAGGTAAACGAAGGCCGGCAAGGTCTGCATCACATCCAGTACCGGCAACAGCAAGCGCTTCGCCAGTGGCCGGGCAGCCAGCAGGATGCCCAGCGGCACGCCCACCAGCACGCAGAGGCCGCTACTGACCAGCACCAACGCCATGGTCTGCAGCAGTTTGTCCCACAACCCGAGCATGCCGATCAGGGCCAGCAGCGCCACCAGTACCGCGCTGCGCAGCACGCTGCGGCTGGCATGCCAGGCCAGCAGGCCGATCAGGAACAGCAACAGCCACCACGGCATCAGGCGCAGCAGGGTTTCCAGGCCGACCAGCAGTTGCAGCAACTGGTCCGAGACGCTGCGCAGGTGATCGCCGTAATGCAGTACCAGCCAGTCGACCAGCCTGTTGACGCTGTCGGCAAAGGAGAATTGCAGGGCCTCGGGGAAGCCGCCGCTCACAGGCTGGCCTCGACCTTGGTGGCAATGTCCGCAGGCAACCAGGCTTTCCACACCTCGCGGTTATTGCGCAGGAAGGTGAGGGCAGCGTCGCGGGGCGGCGTTCGCTTTTCGCTCATGTCGGCCAGTGCCTTGTTCAGTCGGTCGATGGGCAGGTCGACCCGCTCGAACATGCTCACCAGTTCCGGGTAGCCCTCGCGAAAGGCCTTGGACACGCCAATCGACAATTTGGCCGGCAGCGAGCTGCTGCCCTTGGGCTCGGGGTTGCCGGCATCGGTGAGGGTGGCCCAGGCCTGGGCATCGAACGGTGGCTCTTGCAGGCGTATGAGTTTGTAACGCCCCATCAAAGGGGTCGGGTTCCAGTAGTAGAACAGCACCGGTTGGCCACGGCGGATGGCCGAGCCGATTTCGGCATCCATTGCAGCCCCGGAGCCACTGCGGAAGTTGGTATAGAGATCATTCAGCCCGTAGGCCTTGAGTTTCTGGCTGTTGACGGTTTCGGATGTCCAGCCGCTGGGGCTATTCAGAAAGCGCCCTTTACCGGGTGACTCGGGGTCGCGGAACACCTGCGGGTAACGTTTCAGGTCCTCGACGCTGCGCAATTGCGGCGCCACGGGTTTCAGTTTGCGCGCGGCATCGCCTTCGATCACGTAGGCCGGCACCCACCAGCCTTCTTCGGCGTTCTTGACCGTGTCGCCCAAGGCAAACACCTGGCCGGCCTGTTCTGCCTTGACCCAGGCTGGGCTGCGCCCGGCCCATTCCTCGGCGATTACCTGCAGGTCGTTGCGCGCCAGGGCCACTTCCATGCTGACGGTGCTGCCGGGCAGGGTGTCGGTGGTGTAGCCGTAGCCACGCTCCACGATCAGCCGCAGGATCTCGGTGGTGAGGGCACCGCTTTCCCAGCCGATGGCGCCAAAGCGGATGGGCGTGGTGCGTTCTGCGGAGGCGGCGCTGTCGGTGCTGGCCAGGCCGACGGCGAGCAGCAGGCCGGCCAGCAACGTCGGAATCTTTTTCATGGGGCCTCTTGGAGTGGCGCTACTGAGTTGCCGCAAGTGTAGACGACCGGCTCCAGGCCCGGCAGGAAGGCCGCTGCACGCGATTGGCAGCGGCCTGCAAGTGACTCAGACGCGGAACTGGTCCATCAGCGCCTGTTGCTGGTTGGCCAGGCTGTTCAGCGACTGGCTTACCCGCGCCGACTCGTTGGCCTGCCCCGACAGCGATTCGGTGACATCACGGATGGTTGCCACGTTGCTGTTGATTTCCTCGGCCACTGCGCTTTGCTCCTCGGCGGCCGAGGCGATCTGCAGGTTCATGTCGGTGATCACCGTCACTGCCTGGCCGATGCGCTGCAGCGCGGTGACTGCCTGGCCAACCTGCTGCACGCCGCTCTGGGCCTGGCGGTGGCTGTTGTCCATGGCCCCGACCACCTCGCGAGTGCCGTTCTGCAAGGCCTCGATCACCTGGCGCGTTTCTTCCACCGATTCCTGGGTACGCTGGGCCAGGTTGCGTACCTCGTCCGCGACCACGGCAAAGCCACGGCCGGCTTCACCGGCGCGGGCCGCCTCGATGGCGGCGTTGAGCGCCAGCAAGTTGGTCTGTTCGGCGATCGAGCGGATCACCTCCAGCACCGAACCGATCTTCTCGCTGTTCTGCGCCAGGCCCTCCACTTCGCTCATGGCGTTGCTCATGTCGGCGGCCAGGGCATCGATGCTGTGGGTGGTGCGGTCGATCACCGCCAGGCCTTCGCGGGTGGCCTGGTCGGCATCGCGGGCGGCCTGCGCGGCCTGGGCGGCGCTGCGGGCGACGTCCTGGGCGGTGGCACTCATTTCGTGCGAGGCAGTGGCCACCTGGTCGACCTGGCGGTATTGCTGCTCCATGCCGGCGCTGGTCTGGGTGGCAATTGCCGAAGACTGGTCGGCGGTGCCCCGGGCGGCCTGCACCGAGCGTTTGACCTCGGCGATGGTCGGCTGCAGCTTGTCGAGGAAGCGGTTGAACCAGCCGGCCAGTTCGCCCAGTTCGTCCTGCTTCTGGTAGTTCAGGCGGCGGGTCAGGTCACCTTCGCCGCTGGCAATGTCCTTGAGCATGCTTGCCACGCCGAGGATCGGCCGGGTAACGCCGCGGGCCATCAGCCACACCATCAGCAGGCCGGCAATCGCCGCCGCCAGGCCCAGGCCAAGTTCCAGCAGGGTGCCGCTGGTGTTCAGCGCGTCCAGTTCCTGTTTCAGCGCTTCGGCCGGCCCGGTCAGGGCGTTTTCCGGCACATCCAGCAGCACGCCCCAGGGCTGGGCATCCGGAATCGGCTGGAAGGCGGCCAGCACCTTCAGGCGCTGCTGGTCGTGCACGATGGTCATCTTGCCGTCGGCCAGCTTGCGCACCAGTTCAGCACCCTTGGCGGTGTCGACCTGGTCGAAGCGCTGGGCCAGCTTGCTGGCGTCGGCGCTGTAGCCGGCCAGCAGGCCGACCGGGCTGAGGATGCCGACCGTGGTGCGGCCTTCGTACAGGCTGCGGCTGGCCTCCTGGCTCAGGGCCTGCAGGCTGTTGAGGTTGATGTCGATGGACAGGGTGGCGATCACCTTGCCGTCGACTGCCAGCGGGAAGACGATGCTGGTCATCAGCACCTGCTGGCCATCGATGTCGTAGAAGTAGGGCTCCACCACGCACACCTTGCCGGACGTGCGCGGGCACACCCACCAGGTATTGGCTGGCTGGCCGCTGGGGCCGATCTCGGTGTTGGCCATGTCATGTTCGGGCAGGGCCATGGCCGTCAGCTGGCCGACACGCGGCTGCGACCAGTACAGGGCGAAGCGCCCGGTTTCGTTGCTGCCCAGTTCTGCCTTGCCGGCGAACAGGCTGTCCTTGTTGTCCAGGGCGTTGGGCTCGAATACCAGCGACAGGCCGAGCAGCTCAGGGTTGGCCTGCAGGGCGGCGCGCACCTGGCGGGTCATGTCCTCGCGCAGGTCGAAGGCATCGAGAAAGCGCTTTTCCGCCTGCTCGCGCAGGAACAGCACCTGGCGGGCGAAACCGGCGCCGTACTGGTAGGCGTCCATGAACTGGCGGCGGATGTTCAGCGCCTGCACCTCGCCCTGCGACTCGATGCGCGACTGCGCCGACTCGGTCAGCATCTGCATGCTGCTGGCCTTGACCAGGTCCGAGCTGTGGTCCATGCGATACAGCGACAGGCCGACGAGCAGGGTGACGATGCCGGCCAGGCAGAGACCGGCGAGCAGGGTGATCTTCCACTGGATGGAAAGTTGTCGCAAAGGCATGGGGCGTATCCCTTTTTTTGGACAGTAAGGGTTATGGCTTTGGGGCTGGGCGGGGTTGAGAGGTGCCTGGCTGGAGATGTGTGTCGTCTGTGAGATCGAGCGCCGCCGCGGCGGCGCTCGATCTCACAGGCGACAGAAATCTCCAGCCAGGCATCTCCCAGCCTTCCCACCATATCGGCCCATCCCATTTTTTCTTTATTCAAACATTCAATTTAAATTTCAGCCCTCGTGTAATCCGCCGCAACATGGCGCTTTTGACATCTGCTGCCCACTGCTTCAGAGTGCGCGCTTTTTTTCTGTCGCAATGAGGTAAGCCAACCATGAATGCAGTGATCGCCGCGGTCGGCATCATGCTGATACTCAGCCTGTCCCGCGTGCACGTGGTCATCGCCCTGATCGTCGGGGCCCTGGCCGGTGGGCTGGTGGGGGGGCTGGGCATCGAAGGTACGCTCAAGGCCTTCAACGGCGGCCTCGGCGGCGGGGCCACGGTAGCCCTGTCCTATGCACTGCTGGGCGCCTTTGCCGTGGCCATCGCCAAGTCCGGCCTGGCCCATGCCCTGGCCGACCGCGCCCTGGCCATGATCGACCGCCAGGGCCATGCCAGTGGCGGCAAGGTCAAATGGTTGCTGGTGGGCCTGATGCTGGTGGTGGCAGTGTCTTCGCAGAACATCCTGCCTATCCACATCGCCTTCATCCCCTTGCTGGTGCCACCGCTGCTGTACGTGCTGACCCGCCTGCGCATCGACCGTCGGCTGATCGCCTGCGTGATCACCTTTGGCCTGATCACCCCGTACATGTTCCTGCCGGTGGGCTTTGGCAACATCTTCCTCAACGAAATCCTGCTGGCCAACGTCGCCCGCGCGGGTGTCGACGTGAGTGGCGTGAATGTCACCCACGCCATGGCCATCCCGGCCGCTGGCATGCTGGCAGGCCTGTTGCTGGCGGTATTCGTCAGCTACCGCAAGAAGCGTGACTACGACCTGGCGCGCATCGAGCAGGTGGAGCAGGTGAGCGTGCAGTACAACCCGCTGACCCTGCTGGTGGCCGGGCTGGCGATTGCCTCGGCGTTCATCGTCCAGTTGTGGCTGGACTCGATGATCATCGGCGCCATGGTCGGCTTCCTGATCTTCTCGCTGTCGGGCATCGTGCGCTGGAAGGACACTGACGACCTGTTCACCGAAGGCATGAAGATGATGGCCATGATCGGCTTCATCATGATTGCCGCCTCAGGCTTTGCCGACGTGATGAAGGCCACCGGTGAGGTGAACAGCCTGGTGGAAACCTCGGCGCAGTGGATCGACCACAGCAAGGGCGTCGGTGCCTTGCTGATGCTGCTGGTGGGCCTGCTGGTGACCATGGGCATCGGCTCGTCGTTCTCCACCGTGCCGATCCTGGCCGCGATCTTCGTGCCGCTGTGCGTGCAGCTGGGCTTCGACCCGCTGGCCACCGTGTGCATCGTTGGTACCGCCGGTGCCCTGGGCGACGCGGGCTCGCCTGCCTCGGACTCGACCCTGGGCCCGACCTCGGGGTTGAACGTGGATGGCCAGCACCACCATATCTGGGACACCGTGGTGCCTACCTTCATCCACTACAACCTGCCACTGCTGGCGTTCGGCTGGTTGGCGGCGATGACGCTGTAAGACGGGGAGGGCGTCAGCCCTTGTCGGGCGGTGGCGAGATGCGGTTGAGCACGGTGCTGCCGTCCTTGCTGCGGGTCAGGTAGACCGGCAGCACCTTGGGCAGGTTGTTGACCAGGCGCCCCACCTCACGGGTGTTGTAGATACCGCTGATGCGGATGCGGCCGGTGCTGGCGTCGGCCAGCAGCAGCGGTGCGTCGAGGTAGCGGTTGATTATCGGCAGGGCCTGTTCCAGGCTCAGGTTGTCGAGCACCAGCTTGCCGTCGCGCCAGGCCAGGCTGTTGCCGTAGTCCTCGCTCTGCTCCAGTTGCGGCTCGAAGTCGCCCTTGTGATAGCTGGCCTGCATACCAGGGCCCAGGCGGTAGCCACCGGTGCTGCCGTCGCTGGATACCAGTACCGAACCTTCCACCAGGGTGACCTTGACCTGGTCCTGGTACTTCCACACGTTGAACTGGGTACCGGTGACGCGGGTCTGGCCACGACCGGCATGCACGATGAACGGGTGGCTGCTGTCGTGCTGCACCTTGAAGAACGCCTCGCCACGCTTGAGCGTGACCTGGCGCTGGTCCTTGTAGTTGAGGTAGGTGAGCTCGGTGTTGAGGTTGAGCTGCACCGAGCTGCCGTCGCTCAGCTGCACGGTCTGCATGTGCGCGCCGGCTTCGAAGTGCTGGTAGCGATTGGGCAGCCAGCCTTGTTCCCAGCCCACCCAGCCGGCCAGCGGCAGCACTGCCAGGGCGATCGCGGCGGCGGATGCCAGCGGCCGCCAGTTGCGCTGGCGCGCGGCCTTTTGCAGCGGCGGGTTGAAGTCGATGACGGTGGCATTGCGCGGCAGCAGGTCGGCGGTTTGCCAGATTTCCAGCATCGCCTGGTATTCCTCGGCATGCCGCGGGTCGGCCGCCAGCCAGCGGGCGAACGCCTCGCGCTCGGCCACCGAGCAATCTTCGGCGTGCAGGCGCATGCACCAGTGCGCGGCGGCGTCGGTGATGGCATCGTCTGGGCTGGAATTGAGGCGGTCGTGGTTCATTGCGGCTCCGGGTTTTGCGCATTCTACCCTTGCAGGAGGGCTCCCGAGAACCGAGGTAATGGCGAATGACTATCAGTTGTGCCGGTTTTCGTCGGATTGGTGATGGTTTTTCAGCGTTTGAGAACCCTTCGCGCAGGTAAAACAATGGCTGAAATCGTTGGGGCTGCCTTGCAGCCCATCGCGACACAAGGCCGCTCCTACATGGAATCGCGTTCCCCTGTAGGAGCGGCCTTGTGTCGCGATGGGGCGCAAAGCGCCCCCATGGCCTCTCAGAACTGCGCCGCCTCCAAACCATACAGGCTGCCACTACCCGCCCGGATACTGGCCTCCAGCCCCAACCCGCGCGGCAAGACCCGCTGGAAGAAGAACTCCGCACACGCAAGCTTGGCCCCATGAAATGCGGCATCCTCGTCACGCCTGGCCAACGCCACCGCCGCCATCCGCGCCCACATGTAGGCATACGCAGTCAGCCCGAACAGCTGCAGGTATTCCACCGCCACCGCGCTGACCAGGTTGGCATCCTCGCCGGCCCGCGCCCGCAGCCAGGCGCTGGTCGCCTCCAGCCGCGCCAGGCTTGCTTGCAGGGCTTCACGGTGCAGCGGCGCATCAACGCTGAAGGCCCGCACCTCGGCGGCAAAGCCGGCCAGCGCCTGGCCACCGTCGGCCAGCACCTTGCGCCCGAGCAGGTCGAGGGCCTGGATGCCGTTGGTGCCTTCATAGATCTGTGCGATGCGCACATCGCGCACCCGCTGCTCCTGGCCCCATTCGCGAATGTAGCCATGGCCGCCATACACCTGCTGGCCGAGCACACAGCTTTCCAGGCCGTTGTCGGTGAAGAACGCCTTGGCCACCGGCGTCAGCAGCGCCACCAGGCGTTGCGCATGTTCGCGCTCGCCGGCGTCTTCGGCGTAGCGTGCCAGGTCCAGCTGCTGGCCGACGTAGGCGGCAAACGCCCGGCCACCTTCGGTGAGGGTGCGCATGGTCAGCAACATGCGCCGCACATCGCCATGGTGAATGATCGGGTCGGCGACCTTGTCCTGTGCCTGCGGGCCGCTGGCGGCGCGGCTTTGCAGGCGCTCGTTGGCGTAGCGGGCGGCGCTCTGGTAGGACGCCTCGGCACAACCGATGCCCTGGATGCCGATGGACAGGCGCTCGTAGTTCATCATGGTGAACATCGCCGCCAGGCCCTTGTTCGGCTCGCCGACCAGGTAGCCGACGGCACCATCGAAGTTCATCACACAGGTGGCCGAGGCCTTGATGCCCATCTTGTGTTCGATCGAGCCGCAATGGGCGGCGTTGCGCGCCCCCAGGCGGCCATCGGCCTCGACCAGGTACTTGGGCACCAGGAACAGCGAGATGCCCTTGGCACCGGTGGGCGCATCCGGCAGCTTGGCCAGCACCAGGTGGACGATGTTCTCGGTCAGGTCCTGTTCGCCGCCGGTGATGAAGATCTTGCTGCCGCTGATGCGATAGCTGCCATCGGCCTGGGGCTCGGCGCGGCTGCGGATCAGCCCAAGGTCGGTGCCGGCATGTGGTTCGGTGAGGCACATGGTGCCAGCCCAGCGGCCTTCGTACAGGGGCGGCAGGTAGGTGGCCTTGAGTGTTTCGCTGGCGTGGGCATCGATCGCCAGGCAGCTGCCGGCGCTCAATGCCGAATACAGGCTGAAGCTGCAGTCGGCGGCGTAGAGCATTTCTTCGAACAGCACACCGAGCATTTTCGGCATGCCCATGCCGCCATGTTCAGGATTGCCGCCCAGGCCGACCCAACCGCCTTCACGGTAGGTGTGCCAGGCCTCGCGGAAGCCGTCAGGGGTAGTGACTTCGCCTGCGGCGAAGCGCACGCCTTGCTCGTCACCGTTGCGGCTGAGCGGGGCAATCAGCTGGCCGGTGACTTTGGCTGCTTCCTCGAGGATGGCATCGGCGGTATCGGCGTCGATGCGCTCGGCCAGGGCGGGCAGGCGGGCCCACAGGGCCGGGGCGTTGAACACGTCATGCAGGACGAAGCGCATGTCGCGCAGGGGGGCTGTGTAGGTGGTCATCGGTAGCTCTTGAGAAGTGGGAAATCTGGGCTGGCCTCTTCGCGGGTAAACCCGCTCCCACAGGGATCGCGCCAAACCTGAGCACATTGCTGTACCTGTGGGAGCGGGTTTACCCGCGAAGAGGCCGCTACGGGTTCAGAGGGCTTTGGCCCGGTCGCGCAGCACGTACTTCTGGATCTTGCCGGTGGAGGTCTTGGGCAGTTCGCCGAACACCACGGTCTTCGGTACCTTGAACCCGGCCAGGTGCTCGCGGCACCAGCTGGTGATGTCGGCTTCGCGGGTGTCTTCGCGGCCCGGTTTGAGGGCAACGAAGGCGCACGGGGTTTCCCCCCATTTTTCATCCGGGCGTGCCACCACCGCGGCCTCCAGCACCGCCGGGTGCTTGTACAGGGCGTCTTCGACCTCGATGGTGGAAATGTTCTCGCCACCGGAAATGATGATGTCCTTGAGCCGGTCCTTGATCTCGACATAGCCGTCGGTATGCCACACAGCCAGGTCACCGGTATGGAACCAGCCGCCACGGAAGGCTTCGGCGGTAGCCTCGGGGTTCTTCAGGTAGCCCTTCATCACCGTGTTGCCACGCATGAAGATCTCGCCCAGGGTGTTGCCGTCGCGCGGTACCGGCTCGAGGGTTTGCGGGTCGGCGACCATCAGGCCGTCGAGGGTCGGATAGCGCACGCCCTGGCGGGACTTGATCCGTGCCCGCTCTTCCAGCGACAGGTCATCCCATTCGTCATGCCAGGCACACACGGTCACCGGGCCGTAGACTTCGGTCAGGCCGTAGGTGTGGGTGACCTGGATGCCCATCTCTTCCACTGCGCCGATGACCTTGGCGGGTGGCGCGGCGCCGGCGACCATGGCCTGCACCGGGTGCTCGATGGCCGCCTTGGCCGCCTCGGGCATGTTGACCAGGGCGTTGAGCACGATCGGCGCGCCGCACAGGTGGCTGACCCGGTGCTCGCGGATCAGGGTCAGGATCTTTTGCGGGTCGACCCGGCGCAGGAACACATGGGTGCCGGCCAGCGCGGTGATGGTCCATGGGTAGCACCAGCCATTGCAGTGGAACATCGGCAGGGTCCACAGGTACACCGGGCGATGGCCCATGCCCCAGACCATCTGGTTGCCCAGGGCGTTCAGGTAAGCGCCACGGTGGTGGTAGACCACGCCCTTGGGGTTGCCGGTGGTGCCGGAGGTGTAGTTGAGCGAGATCGCCTGCCACTCGTCATCGGGCCATTCCCAGGCAAAGTCCGGGTCGCCTTCGGCGAGGAACGCTTCATAATCCAGTTCGCTGACCGCACGGCCTTCGCCGTACTCCGGGTCATCCACATCCACCACCAATGGCGGGTGCTCGAGCAAGGCCAGGGCCGCCTCGATGACCGTGTGGAACTCGCGGTCGGTGATCAGCACCTTGGCCTCGCCATGCTGCAGCATGAAGGCGATGGCCTCGGCGTCCAGGCGTACGTTCAGGGTATTGAGCACGGCGCCGGTCATGGGCACGCCAAAATGGGCTTCGAGCATGGCCGGAATGTTGGGCAACATCACCGCCACAGTGTCGCCACGGCCGATACCCCGGCCCACCAGGGCGCTGGCCAGGCGCCGACAGCGTTGGTAGGTCTGCTGCCAGTTACGGCGGATGGCACCGTGGATCACCGCCGGATAATCGCCATATACGGCAGCGGTGCGTTCGATGAAACTCAGCGGGGTGAGGGCGACATGGTTGACGGCAGCGGGCATCAGGCCCTGGGCATAGATCGACATGCGGTAATCCTGTAGAGGAGGCAGGCACAACCCGTGCGCTTGACCCCCGGTGGCTGATTGTTAGCTCTGTTCAGGGTGCAGGGAGGCGGACGGTGGGCCGCTCCCCTTGTCGCAGTTTTACGCGAGTCGCTATGGTATTAGGAATATCGACTATAGCAATATAGTAAAACTACTATAACAACGAGCCGCCTACCGTGGACAACACTGCCTATCCCTTGCTCGCCAAGGACCCGCAACCCAGCCTGATGCTGGCCGGCGACGCCAGGCCGCTGGCACTCAACCCGGCGCTGCAGGCCTGGGTCGATGAAGGCCCGGCACTGGCCAGCTGGCTGCCGGGCAACTGCGCCGCCCTGGTGCGCGCCTGCCTGCGCCAGCGCCGGGCGATCGCCGATGTCGAGGTGCAGGTCGGTGAACGCATCGTGCTGTGGAGCTTCATCCCTGACGACCAGGGCCAGCAGGTGCTGGCGCGTGGCCGCGACGCCAGCGACGAGCGTCATGGCGCACGCGAGGCCAGCCGCGCCCGGCGCCTGTACCGGCTGATCATTGAGAACACCACCGACCTGATCTCCCGGCATAGCCCCGATGGCCGTTTCCTCGATGCTTCGCCGGCAGCATTCCGCCTGCTTGGCCTGTGGCCGGAGCAACTGCGCGGCATGGCCGTGCATACCCTGCTGCACCCGCGCGAGCGCCGCCAGGTGCTGCGCCAGGCCGCCGCTGCCCTGGACCAGGACGGCTACCACACCATGACCTGCCGAGTGCGCCAGGCCGCAGGCGGCTACCGCTGGTTCGAAATCGCCAGCCGGGCCATCCGCGAAACCTACACCGGCGCGGTGGTGGAGGTGGTCAGCGTGTCTCGCGACATCACCCTGCGCATCGAAGCCCAGGAAAGCCTGGCGCACAGTGCCCGCTTGGCCACCTTGGGCGAGCTGGCTTCGGGCATTGCCCACGAGATCAACCAGCCGTTGGCTGCGGTGGTCAACTATGCCAACGCCAGCCAGCGTTACCTGCAGGGCCTGGAGCGCGACCCGCAGGCCCGAGAGCGGGTAGGGCAGGGCCTGCAGCGCATCAGCGAACAGGCCACCCATGCCGCCGAAGTGATCCGCCGCCTGCGCGCCTTCCTGCGCAAGGGGCCGCGCCGCCTGCAGGCGCTGGACGTGGCCGAGGTGGCCGGCGAAGCCATGCGCCTGTGCGCCTGGGAAGCCGCGCGTGACCAGGTGGTGGTCGAGTTGCGCATGAGCGCGCAGCTGCCCTTGGTGTATGCCGACCGGGTACTGCTGGAGCAGGTGCTGTTGAACCTGTTGCGCAACGCCATCGATGCCAACCGCGAGCAGCATGGCGAGCGGCCGTCACGTATCCTGCTGGGCGCTGCGCGCGATGGTGATGGCGTGCTGGTCGAGGTGGCCGACCAGGGCGCGGGCGTGGTGCCCGAGCGCCTGGATGAAATCTTCACGCCGTTCACCACCAGCAAGGCCGATGGCCTGGGCCTGGGCTTGAGCATGAGCCGCAGCCTGATCGAAGGTTTTGGCGGCAGCCTGTGGGCGCGAGCCGGTGACAATGGCGGACTGGTACTGTGCTGCCGCCTGGCGGTCAGCAGGGGGTAAGGGGAGGTGGCGGTGCAAGCGAAAGTGTATGTGGTCGATGACGACCAGGGTATGCGCGACTCGACGGTGTGGTTGTTGCAGTCGGTGGGTTTGCAGGCCTTGCCGTTCGCCGGCGGGCAGGCGTTTCTCGACGCCTGCGTCGACGATGGGCCGGCCTGTGTGCTGCTGGATGTGCGCATGCCGGGGCTGGGCGGGTTGGCGGTGCAGCAGGCGATGCGCGAGCGTGGCCTGGGTTTGCCGGTGATCTTCGTCAGCGGGCATGCCGATGTGCCGATCGTGGTGCGGGCATTCAAGGCCGGCGCCTGCGACTTCATCGAGAAACCCTACAACGACCAGTTGCTGCTCGACAGCGTGCAGGCCGCGTTGGAAAGCGCCGGGCGGGCACGCCAGGACGACCAGGCGCTGGCCCGGGTGCAGGCGCGCATCGACGGCCTGACCCCACGCGAGCGCGACGTGTTCGTGCCGTTGGCCCAAGGGTTGAGCAACCGCGAAATTGCCGAGCGGTTGGGCGTCAGTGTGAAGACGGTGGACCTGTACCGGGGGCGGGTGATGAAGCGGTTGCAGGCCGATAGCCTGGCGGAGTTGGTGGGCATGGCCATTGCCTGCGGGGCGGTGGAGGCACTGGGCCTGCGAACACCGTAGCAGGCCTGACGCAAGGCCGCTCCTACAGGGGGCTGCGCAAGGGGCAGAAATCATGAAATTTTCCATAGCAACCTAATCAAAGCTTTGACATTCACTGCCTAGGCAGTAATATTTTTACACAATTACCCGAGCAGCCTCCGATGGCCCATTTCTCTCCCGAAAACTTCCAGACCTGCGCCATCGGCATGCTGCTTGGCCGGGCGGCGATCCTGAAGGACCGCATTCTCGACTGGCACCTCGAATCCGAAGGCGTCACCGCCGCGCAGTTCAAGGTGCTGATCATCGTCACCCAGTACCAGGTGGACACCCCGGCCGAGCTGTGCCGGTACCTGGGCCTGGACAGCGGATCGATGACCCGCATGCTCGACCGCCTCGAGCAGAAGGAACTGATCGTGCGCAACCGTTGCGCCGACGACCGTCGCCAGGTGCGCCTGGCGCTTACCGCCGATGGCCAGCGCCTGGCTGACCGCCTGCCGGAAATCGGCGCGGCGGCCATGAACGAGCTGTGCGGCGCGCTGGCACCCGAAGAGCTCGCGACCCTGGAAGGCCTGCTGGCCAAGGTCCTGCTCGCTGCCGGCGACCCGTTGACGATCCGCCGCTTCGGCGATCGTTGATCCCTGTCACGAATTATCCAAGGTATTGCCATGGCCACTCCCGCAGACACCCCGACTCCCTCCGCCGCGCCCGAACCGTCGCGCAAGCGCAAGGCCTGGCTGCTTGGCCTGGTGTTGCTGCTGATTCTTGCCGGCGTCGGAGCCTGGGCCTGGTACAGCCTGGTCGGGCGCTGGCACGAAAGCACCGACGATGCCTACGTCAACGGCAACGTGGTAGAGATCACCCCGCTGGTCACCGGCACTGTCACCAGCATCGGTGCCGATGACGGCGACCTGGTCCACGCCGGCCAGGTATTGCTGCAATTCGACCCGGCCGACAGCCAGGTGGCCTTGCAGGCCGCCGAAGCCAGGCTGGCGCGCAGCGTGCGCCAGGTGCGCGGGCTGTACAGCAACGTCGACGCGCTCAAGGCCCAGCTGGAAACCCGCCAGGCCGAGCTGCGCAAGGCCCGCCAGGACTTCAACCGGCGCAAGGTACTGGCCGACAGCGGCGCGATAGCTGCGGAAGAATTGTCCCATGCCCGCGACGACCTGAGCGTGGCCGAGGCCGCCGTCAACAGTGCACGCCAGCAGCTCAGCACCAGCAGCGCACTGGTCGACGACACCGTGGTGTCCTCGCACCCCGAAGTGATGGCCGCCGCCGCCGACCTGCGCCAGGCCTACCTCGACCATGCCCGCACCACGCTGGTGGCACCGGTAACCGGCTACGTTGCCAAGCGTACCGTGCAGCTGGGCCAGCGCCTGCAACCGGGTACCGCGACCATGGCGGTGATCCCGCTGGACCAGGTGTGGATCGATGCCAACTTCAAGGAAACCCAGCTGCGCGACATGCGTATCGGCCAGCCGGTGCAGATCAGTGCCGACCTGTACGGCAGCGAGGTCAGGTACAGCGGCACGGTCGACAGCCTTGGCGCCGGCACCGGCAGCGCCTTCGCCCTGTTGCCGGCGCAGAATGCCACCGGTAACTGGATCAAGATCGTCCAGCGCGTGCCGGTACGCATCCACCTCAGCCCCGACCAGCTCAAGGACCACCCGCTGCGCATCGGGCTGTCCACCGTGGTCGAGGTCGACCTGCACGACCAGAGCGGCCCGACCTTGGCCCAGCAGCCACCGCAGCAGGCCAGCTATACCACCCAGGTGTATGACCGCCAGCTGGTCGAAGCCGACAACCTGATCGCCCGGCTGATCCACGAAAACAGCGCAACCGGCAAGACGGCCCAGCGATGAGCAACAACGCTGCTGCCCAGTTCACGCCGCCGAGCCTGCTGCTGACCACCATCGGCCTGTCGCTGGCGACGTTCATGCAGGTGCTCGACACCACCATCGCCAACGTGGCCTTGCCGACCATTTCCGGCAACCTGGGGGTGAGCTACGAACAGGGCACCTGGGTCATCACCTCGTTCGCGGTGAGCAACGCCATCGCCTTGCCGCTCACCGGTTGGCTCAGCCGACGGTTTGGCGAGGTGAAGCTGTTCATCTGGGCCACGCTGCTGTTCGTGCTGGCCTCGTTCCTGTGCGGTATTGCCCAGTCGATGCCGGAGCTGGTCGGTTTTCGCGTGTTGCAGGGTGTGGTGGCCGGGCCGTTGTACCCGATGACCCAGACCTTGCTGATCGCCGTTTACCCGCCGGCCAAGCGCGGCATGGCCCTGGCGCTGCTGGCGATGGTGACGGTGGTGGCGCCGATTGCCGGGCCGATTCTCGGCGGCTGGATAACCGACAGCTACAGCTGGCCGTGGATCTTCTTCATCAACGTGCCCATTGGCCTGTTCGCCGCAGCCGTGGTCCGCCAGCAGATGCGCACCCGGCCGGTGGTCACCAGCCGCCAGCCGATGGACTACATCGGCCTGCTGACGCTGGTCATCGGCGTTGGCGCCTTGCAGGTGGTGCTGGACAAAGGCAACGACCTGGACTGGTTCGAATCGTCGTTCATCATTGCCGGAAGCCTGGTCTCGCTGGTGTTCCTGGCGGTGTTCGTGATCTGGGAACTGACCGACCGTCACCCGGTGGTCAACCTGCGCCTGTTCGCGCACCGCAACTTCCGCGTGGGCACCATCGTGCTGGTAGGGGGCTATGCCGGGTTCTTCGGCATCAACCTGATCCTGCCGCAGTGGCTGCAGACGCAGATGGGCTATACCGCTACCTGGGCCGGCCTGGCGGTGGCGCCGATCGGCCTGTTGCCGGTGCTGATGTCGCCGTTCGTGGGCAAGTACGCGCACCGCTTCGACCTGCGTGTGCTGGCCGGGCTGGCGTTCCTGGCGATCGGCAGCAGCTGCTACATGCGTGCCGGGTTCACCAGCGAGGTGGACTTCCAGCATGTGGCGCTGGTGCAGTTGTTCATGGGTATTGGCGTTGCGCTGTTCTTCATGCCGACCTTGAGCATCCTGCTGTCCGACCTGCCACCGCAGCAGATTGCCGATGGCTCGGGCCTGGCGACCTTCCTGCGTACCTTGGGCGGCAGTTTCGCGGCGTCGCTGACCACCTGGATCTGGATTCGCCGGGCGGACCAGCACCATGCCTACCTGAGCGAGCACATCAGCCAGTTCGACCCGGCCACGCGGCATACCCTGGAGCAGCTGGGCGGGGCCAGCCCGCAGAGCTATGCGCAGCTGGAGCAGATACTCAACGGGCAGGCGTACATGATGTCGACGGTGGACTACTTCACCCTGATGACCTGGGTGTTTGCCGGGTTGATCCTGCTGGTGTGGTTCGCCAAACCGCCCTTTACCGCCAAGGCGGGGCCGGCGTCGGCAGGGCACTGAGCCGGGCCAGAACAAGGCCCAGGCTCTTTGCCAAATGCCATGTCAGGCACTCGCTGCTGCGTACCAGGGCCGCTGCATGCGCAGCACCAACCGGTCGATTTGCGGCACCAGCAGGTTGCCGGCCAGCACGGCGAAGCAGAGGCCATCGGCGTAAAGCCCGAACTCGCGAATCAGCTCGGTCAGCGTGCCGACGGTCACGCCGAAGAGGATGCGACCGGCGCGGGTATCGGGGCTGGTGACCGGATCGGTGGCGATGAAGAAGGCGGTGAAGAGATAGCCGCCGAGGCTGAGGTTGTAAACGGCTTCCTGCAGGCTGTGGCCGGCAGCCATGCACAGCAATACTGTGCTCGCGATCATCGCCAGCGGAATCTCGATGCGGATCACCCGCAGCGAAGCCAGCAGCAAACCGCCGGCAATGTAGCCGAACCCCGACAGATTGTGGGTAACATGGGTGAACTCGTTCTGCGCCAGTTGAGTGGCGCCGGCGAACGCATCGAGCTCCAGGCGTGGCACCAACTGTAGTTGTTGGAGCAGAACCGCCTTGGCGTCCAGGGTTGCGGTCCAGGGGGCATGGTTCGATGGCGCGGGGTACAGCTGCTGATAGAAGCAGATGGCAACGACCCCCAGGCCAACCATGGCAGGGTTGAGACGGTTGCGACCAAGGCCTCCACTGGCGTGCTTGCATAGTGCCAGAGCAGCAAAACTGGCCAGGGCGATCAACCACAACGGCACCATCAGCGGCAATGCCCGAGCCAGTATCAGGCCCAGCACCAGCCAGCTGAAGTCGCTCAAACCCTTGCGTACGTCATGCCCGCGCAGGCGCAGCAGGGCGGCTTCGAAGCCCAGGGCGAACAGCACGCACCAGAACACCTGCAACCAGACCACGACGCCGAATTGCCAGGCATACAGGACGGTGCCCGGCAGCAGGCACAGGACGACCAGCAGCATCACCGTGCGCAGCCGTTGCGGGATGGGGTGGCGTATCAGGCTCATGCGCGGACCTCCGTCTTGCTTTGGCGGAAGCGTTCGCGTAGCGGGATATTGCTTGGGCAGATGCTGCTGCAGCTGCCGCATTCGATGCAGGCATCCAGGCGCAGTTCCTGCAGGCTGGTCTTGTCCAGGCGCTCGGCGGCAGCGTAGAGGTCCAGCGGCCGCAGCGACATCGGGCAGACATCCACGCAGCGCGTGCAGCGAATGCAACTGCTGGCGGGGCGAGCAGCCGGCAGGTAGCGCTCGGCGCCGAAAATCAGGCAACTGCTGGTCTTGCTGACGAAGGCGTTGGCGTCCGGTAGCGGCTGCCCCATCATCGGGCCACCGACTTGGGTCAGTTGCCCTGTGGGGGACGCGCCAGCAATCGCGCGCAGTTCGCTGACCGGGTAACCCACCGGCACCCGCACATTGCCGGGGCGCTCGCAGTCACCTGTCAGCGTCAGCACGCGGCTGGTCAGTGGTTCGTCCTGGAAGACGGCCCGGCCCAGCGCGTAGAGCGTTGCGACATTCAGGGCGAGGACGCCGATATCGGCGGGGCGGCTCCCCGGGGCCAGGTTGCGGCCACTGAGGCTCTTGATCATCAACGGCTGCCCACCTGCTGGGTAACGCTCCGGAAGTGGACAAATCTTGACCTGGGTGCGCGCCTGGCGTGCGGCGGCACGTAACGTGGCCATCGCCTCCGGTTTGTTGGTTTCGATGCCGAAACGGGTTGCCGTTATTCCCAGCAGCGCGGCGACATAGTCGGCGGCCTCGATCAACGCTTCGGCATTCTCACGCATGAGGCGGTCATCGCAGGTAAGGAAGGGCTCGCATTCGGCACCGTTGATCAGCAGCAGGTCGGGCTGTTGTGCGTCGGCCAGCTTGAGGGCCGTGGGGAAACCCGCACCACCAAGGCCGACTATGCCCATCTGCAATGCGCGCTCGACCAGCGCCTCTGGCGTTTGCGGCAGGCCCGGTGCCGGGCGTTCGAACCACTCATCCAGGCCATCTGCGTTCAGGATGACGGCCATGACTGGCTCGGCCGAGTCGGCCGCGAAGACGTGATCGATCCGGTCCACGATGCCGGAGGTACTGGCATGCACCCAAGCGGTGGTGTTGTCGCCAATACCGATCACTTCGCCCTTGCGCACATGCTGCCCCGGCTGCACGCAAGGCTGGACAAACCGCCGACCCCGCCCGAGGGGAATCGCCAGCTGGATTTTACCGACCACGACCGGGGCAACCGGCGTAGCGTTGGATAGTTCCTTGTATCCCCTGAGCTCGATCCCTCCGTGCCAACTACGCTGAGAGGATGAGGCGATGGCCAGCAGACGGCGCCAGAAAGGTTTCTGTTGCGGCTGACGCTGGGCGCGGATGCGGCTCTGCAGGCGTTCGACGCTCTGCAACGAATGGCTAGACATGTAATGTCCTCCAATTTTTGGGCAAAGAACGCCCCTGTGCGCTTATGCACATGGTTGTTTTATTGCTTCCGGGACGTTAAGCGGAAAGGGAGGGGGATGAATGATCACCCGCGCAGATCAGAGTGTTCGACGAGGAGTTTGTTCGGTTTTTGACCAGGTTTGCTGATGAACGGTAGGCCAATTGCCATCTCGCAACTCTGGTGAAATAGCCTGCGCCGCGAACGGGCGGCCAGAGTCTGCGAGGTGTCCAATGATGCGCGCAAGCCTGCTGGTGATGCTGGTGACATTGCTGTATGGCTGCGGCGACAGGATTGAACGCTTTGGCGGGCCGACCATGGGGAGTACGTATTCGATCCAGTACGTACCCACTGCACAGACGCCCGATTCGCGGCAAGTAAAGGCCGAAGTCGAGCTTGTTCTTCAGGCCCTCGACAAGCAGTTCTCCAACTGGCGCGGCGATTCCGTGGTTTCCCGCTTCAACAACCTGCCGGCCGGCGCCTGTCAGGCAGTGCCGCAAGAGATGCAGCAATTGCTGGCGTACGGTGTTTCTCTGTTCCGCGAGAGTGGCGGGGCTTTCGACCTGACGGTTTTGCCCTTGATGAACCTCTGGGGCTTCGGCCCGCAGTCACGCGGTAGGCAGGTGCCGGACGCCAGCACGCTGGCACGGGAGCAGGCACGGGTAGGGCTGCAGCACTTGCACCTGGATGGAGAAAAGCTGTGCAAGGATGTGGCGGCGCAGCTGGATTTCGACAGCATGCTCGCCGGTTATGCAGTGGATCGGGTGGGCGACAGGCTTGCGGCCCTGGGTATCCAGGCCTATCTGGTCGAGATCACCGGTGAACTCAAGGGCGTCGGCCGCAAGCCGGATGGCTCGCCCTGGCGCATCGCCCTCGAGGTACCGAGTGGTGGGGGCGAACAGCAAGTGGAGCGCGCCATCGCCCTGGATGGCTACGGCGTTGCCACCGCTGGCGATTACCGCAACTATTTCGAGGAAGGTGGCCAGCGTTATTCGCACACCTTCGATCCCCGTGTCGGCAGGCCGGTCAAGCACGCGCTGGCGGCAGTGTCGGTGGTCGACCCTTCGGTGTTGCGTGCCGATGCCCTGGACACACTGTTGATGGTGCTGGGCCCGGAGGAAGGCTATGCCTTCGCCGAGCGGAATGAAATCGCTGCCTACTTCATCATGCACCAGGGGCTGGGTTTCGTTGCGCGGGCGACGCCGCGGTTCGAGACGTTGTTTCCCGGGCAAGGCAAACCCACGCAGTAGCAGAAGGAAAGGTCATTCCCACGCGCTGCCTTTTCCCCTATTGTCGATGCTCCCTTTCCAAACGATTGGCAGACCCATGGAGCAAGTCATAGTCATCACCGGTGCCAGCCGCGGCATCGGCGCCGCCACGGCGCTGCTGGCCGCCCGTCAGGGCTACCGCATCTGCATCAACTACCACGCCGACGACCAGGCCGCCGAGGACATCCTCGGCCAGGTCCGAGCCTTGGGCGCCAAGGCCATCACCGTGCGCGCCGACGCCAGTGTCGAGGATGAGGTCATCCAGCTGTTCCAGCGCGTTGACGAAGAACTCGGCCCGGTCACCGCGCTGGTCAACAACGCAGGCACCATTGGCCAGCAAAGCCGGGTCGAGGACATGTCCGAGTTCCGCCTGCTCAAGGTCATGAAGACCAACGTCGTCGGCCCCATGCTCTGCGCCAAGCACGCACTGAAGCGCATGGCACGCCGGTACGGCGGGCAGGGCGGGGCCATCGTCAACGTGTCGTCGGTGGCCGCCCGCCTGGGCTCGCCCAACGAATACGTGGACTATGCCGCTTCCAAGGGCGCCCTCGACACCTTCACCATTGGCCTGGCAAAGGAAGTGGCAGGCGAGGGCGTGCGGGTAAATGGTGTGCGGCCAGGCTACATCCATACCGGGTTCCACGCGCTGTCGGGCGACCCCGACCGGGTCAGCAAGCTCGAGCCCGGCTTGCCCATGGGCCGCGGCGGGCGCCCCGAGGAAGTGGCCGAGGCCATCCTCTGGCTGCTCTCGGACAAAGCCTCGTACTCCACCGGCAGCTTCATCGAGCTGGGCGGCGGGCGCTGAACGCGCCGGTCAATCCTCCAGCAGCGTGCGTACCCGTTCGGCCAGCACTGCCAGCTCGAACGGCTTGGTCAGCACCTCAGTGCCTTGCAGCAACTGGCCGTCACTGAGCGCCGCGCTTTCGTCGTAGCCAGTGATGAACAGCACCCTGAGGTCGGGGTGGCGCTCGCGGCAACGTTCAGCCAACTGGCGGCCATTCAGGCCGCCGGGCAGGCCGATATCGCTCAACAGCAGGTCTGGCCGCTCGCCAGCTTGCAGATGGGCGAGGGCAGCCGGGCCGTTCTCGAATGCATCGACCCGATAACCCAGTTCTTCCAGCACCTCGCAGACGACCACGCGCAAGGCGGCCTGGTCTTCGACCAGCAGGATACGCTGCGTGGCGCCGCTGCTTTTTTCCAGCAGTGTGCGCAGTGGCCTGGGTGCCGGGGCTTCGGGGTGCTGGTGGTGGCGGGGAAGCAGCAGCTCGATGCGGGTGCCTTCGCCAGGTGTCGACAACACCCGTAGCTGCCCGCCCGACTGGCGCACGAAACCATAGGTCATCGACAAGCCCAGCCCAGTGCCCTGGCCCATGGGCTTGGTGGTGAAGAACGGGTCGACGGCGCGCTCGGCCACCTCCGCCGACATGCCATTGCCGTTGTCGCTGATGCTCAGCCGTACGTATTCGCCAGCTGGCAGTTCCAGTGCACGGGCTTGCTGGTCGTCGAGCAGCAGGTTGTCACCGAGGATATCGATCACGCCGCCGGCAGGCATGGCATCGCGGGCATTGAGGCACACGTTGAGCAGGGCGCTTTCCAGTTGCGGCGGGTCGATGAAGGTCGGCCACAGCTGGCAGGGGAATTGGCTGGTCAGGGTGATGGAGGGGTCGATGGTGCGGCGCAGCAGCTCTTCCATGCCGCCCACCAGCGTGGCCACCTGCGTAGAGCAGGGCTGCAGGGTCTGCTGACGGGAAAATGCCAGCAGCCGGTGTACCAGCGAAGAGGCCCGCTGCGCCGAGCCGTTGGACAGCTTCAGCAATGGCTCCAGGGCGTCGAAACGGGATTGCTCCAGGCGCTGGCGCATCAGCTCCTGGGCACTGAGGATGCCGCCCAGCAGGTTGTTGAAGTCGTGGGCGATGCCGCCACTGAGCTGGCCGACCGCTTCCATCTTCTGTGCCTGGCGCAGGGCTTCCTCGGCCTTGGCCTGTTCTGCCAGTGCCGCATTCACCCGTTGTTCCAGTTCCTCGTTCAGGCGCTGCAGGGCCTGCTCTGCCCGTCGGCGTGCAGTGACGTCCTTGAACAGTACCGCCACCTGGCGCTTTTCGGCAGGCTCTACGCGGAAGGTGGTCACCGACAACACATGGCCGGTCGCGACCAGTTCCTGCTCGAAATGCAGCGGCTCGCCCGTGCGCAGCACCGCGCCATAACGGGCGACCCAATCGTCGGCCTCATCGGGCACCATCTCGCGCAGTTTCTGCCCGACCACGTTGGGGATGCCGGCGTGCTTGGCATAGGCCGCATTGGCCAGCACATGCACATAGTCGCTCAGTGGGCCGTGCGGGCCGTCGAAGAACTCGATGATGCAGAACCCTTCGTCCATGGTGTCGAAGAGCGAGCGGTAGAAGTCCTGATCGTGTTGCTGATGGCTTGCCAGGCGGGCTTCCAGCAGCGCGTTCTGTTGCTGCAGGGCTTCGACTTGTTGGCGCAGTGAAAGCAGGTCGCGGGAGGGCATGCCGACGTCCGACAGTGGATGAAGCCCAGACTTTAGCGTGTTCGGCAACAGGCGAATAGCCAGTCAACGCGGGTGTGACGCAATGCCCAACAGGCGCTCGATCCGTTCGCCGAGGGTGTTCAGGTCGAGGGGTTTGTGCAGCAGTTCGGTGCGCCTGCCGGGCCGGGTACAGTGCACCGTTTCGGCAGTCTCGTAGCCGGTAATCAGCAATACCGGGGCATCCGCCACAAGGTCCTGGCAGGCCTCTGCAAGCTGGTAACCGTCGAGTCGCCCAGGCAGGCCGACATCGGTGATCAGCAGGTCCGGTGGCGGCCCTTTCTGCAACGATTCCAGAGCCCGGTGGCCACTCTCGAAAGCCTGCACCTGATAGCCCAGTTCCGTCAGCACTTCGACCAGTACGAGGCGCAGGGCCGGTTGGTCCGCCACCAGCATGATCCGGTGCATCCGCGGCTGCACCGTCGCGGTGGCGGATGTGGCTGGCTCGCCGTGGCCGGTTGCGCAAGCGCTCTGGTCACGGGGCAGGTACAGGTGAACGCAAGTGCCCTGCCCGGTGACGCTGTCGATCAGCAACTGCCCCCCGGACTGGCGAACAAAGCCATAGGCCATGGACAATCCCAAGCCAGTGCCCTGGCCCAGCGGCTTGGTGGTGAAGAAGGGCTCGAAAGCGTGTTGCAGCACCTCACTGGGCATGCCCACGCCGGTGTCCTCGACACGAATGTGCAGATAGTGCCCCGTCGGCAGGTCCAGGCGCTTGGCCTCGGCCGCTGCGAGATCGGCGTTTTCACAACCGATGCGCAAGGTGCCGCCCAGCGGCATGGCGTCACGGGCATTGATGCACAGGTTGAGCAGGGTGTTCTCCAGCTGTTGCGGGTCGATGCGGATCGACCATTGCGCGGCCCGCGTCCGGTCCTGGTAGTCAATGTGCGGGCCGGTCGAGCTGCGGATCAGGTCATGCATGTCGGCGACCAGGCGTTGCACATCCACCGCTTGTGGCATCAGCGTCTGTTGGCGCGAAAAGGCCAGCAACCGCTGCACCAGGGCTGCGGCGCGCATTGCGTTGCTGCGGCCGAGCCCGAGCATGCGGGCGGTGTCGGCAAGGCGTTGCTCGCCCAGGCGCTGCTCTGCAAGCTCCAGCGCGCCAAGCAGGCTACCCAGCAAGTTGTTGAAGTCGTGGGCGATGCCGCCGGTCAACTGGCCGACCGCCTCCATTTTCTGCGACTGGCGCAGGGCCTCTTCGGCCTGGCGCAGGCGTTCCTGTTCGGCCATGCGCTCGGTGATGTCATAGGCGAACAGGTACCCGCCCTGGACTTGCTGTTGCGCATCGAGCAATGGGTGATAGCGGATTTCGTAATGGCGGGGGGCGTCGGAGGGGCCGAGTGAGATAGTGTCGATGAAGGCTTCGCCGGCCAGCACGCGTGGCCACACCGGTGCCAGGCGGCCCATGATGTCAGGCTGGTTGAGCAGAATTTGTGGCACGTAATCGCCGATCTGCGGCACGAAGCCCCGGTAATGCTCGAAGGTTTCCCGGGCCGTGCGGTTGATCGCGACCAGGCGCATCTGGCTGTCGGCGGCAAACACGTTGGCCAGGCTGTTGTCGAGCAGTTCGCCCAGTAGCTGGATGTGGGCCTGTGCGGTGTCGTCGCGCTCTGCCAGGCGAGCTTCCAGTTCTGCGACACGCGCTTGCAGTTGTGCCAATGACGGGAGCGAGTCTGCTTGCATGGCGAGGGCCCGGTGAGCGGATCAAGCAACTATAGCCGCCTGCCGGGGCGCCAGTCATCAGAACGAGCGGATGATCCGCCCCAGGGTTTCCATGGCCCGTTCGGCATCCTCATGCCAGGGGCTGCCGTAGTTCAGGCGGATGCAGTTGCCGAAGCGCCGGGTGGGCGAGAAGATCGGCCCGGGGGCGATGCTGATGCCTTGGGCCAAGGCCATGTGGAACAGCTTGAGGGCGTCCATCTGTTCGGGCAGCTCCAGCCACAGGAAGTAGCCGCCGGACGGTTGGCTGACCCGCGCCTGCGCCGGAAAGTGCCGGGCGATGGCCGCCAGCATGTTGGCCTGCTGGCCTTCCAGGGCATAGCGCAGCTTGCGCAGGTGGCGGTCGTAGCCGCCGTGCTGCAGGTAGTCGGCGATGGCCGCCTGGGCCGGCATCGAGGCGCACAGCGAGGTCATCAGCTTGAGCCGCTCGATCTTCTGTGCAAAGCGCCCGGCTGCCACCCAGCCGATGCGGTAGCCAGGTGCCAGGCTCTTGGCGAACGAGCCGCAGTGCATCACCAGCCCCTGGGTGTCGAAGGCCTTGGCCGGTTTGGGTGCCTGTTGCGCGTAGTACAGTTCGGCGTACACGTCGTCTTCGATCAATGGCACCTGATGACGCGCCAGCAGCTCCACCAGTGCCTGCTTTTTCGCCTCCGGCATGCTGGCGCCCACCGGGTTCTGGAAGTTGGTCATGCACCACACGGCCTTGACCGGATGCTTTTCCAGCGTCTGCGCCAGCACGCCCAGGTCCATGCCTTCGCGCGGGTGCACAGGAATTTCCACGGCCTTGAGCTTGAGACGCTCCAGTACCTGCAGGCAGGCATAGAAGGCGGGGGCTTCGATGGCCACCAGGTCACCGGGCTGGGTGACGGCCTGCAGGCACAGGTTCAAGGCTTCCAGCGCGCCGTTGGTGATCAGCAACTCCTCCATCGGCAGCATCAGCCCGCCAACCATGTAGCGCAGGGCAATCTGCCTGCGCAGCTGCGGGTTGCCCGGTGACAAGTCGGTCACCACCATGCGCGGGTCCATGCTGCGGCTTGCGCTGGCCAGCGAGCGCGACAGGCGTTGCAGCGGAAACAGCTCGGGGCTGGGGAAGGCCGAGCCGAACGGCACGGTGTTGGGGTCCTTGATCGAGTCGAGGATCGAGAACACCAGCGCGCTGACGTCGACATCGGTGGACTCGCTGACCGGCTGCAATGCCTGCGGCTCGCTGAACTGGCGCGGGGCGTGGGCATTGACGAAATAGCCCGAGCGCGGCCGGGCACGGATCAGCCCGCGCCGCTCCAGCAGGTAGTAGGCCTGGAACACGGTGGACGGGCTGACCCCGTGGGTCTGGCTGGCATAGCGCACCGAGGGCACGCGCTGGCCGGGGCCCAGCACCCCGGAGCGGATCAGTTCGGCGATGTCGTCGGCAAAGCGTTCGTAGCGTTTCATTCTGGCCTTCTGTCGAAGCCTGGCAGGCAAGGTGGAATCAGTGTAAGGGATCAACGGTTCATCGGCGCGACGAAGCGGCTGTGGGCCACGCTGCGGATGGCGGGGTCGTCGCGCTCGCTGATTTCGAAGCTCAGCGTCTGCGAGCTGCTGGCCGGGCGCTCGGCGAGCATCGCCACCGACACCGGCAGTTCACTCATTTCACCGGCCGGGATCACGAATGAGGTCTTGCCCTGCAGGCTGAAGCCGTCGGCGTCCAGCAGGCGCAGCTCATAGTGCCGGGTGCTTTCGGTCTTGTTGATGACCTTAAGCAGGTAGATGTTCTCGATCTGGCCCTGGGCATTCTCGCGGAACAGGCCGCGGTCCTTGATCACGTCCAGCGACACCATCGGGCGCAGCTGCAAGGCCACCACCAGTGCCGCGATCATCACCCCAAGCGCGGCGGCGTAGCCCAGCAGGCG
The DNA here is from genome assembly GCF_000814065.1 of Pseudomonas sp. C5pp. NCBI lineage: Bacteria > Pseudomonadati > Pseudomonadota > Gammaproteobacteria > Pseudomonadales > Pseudomonadaceae > Pseudomonas > Pseudomonas sp. C5pp. The sequence goes on from NZ_JWLN01000020.1 coordinate 66,339, forward strand.
CGGGCGCAGCCAATGGGTGGTGCCACCTTGCAGGCTGCGTTCGGACTTGTAGCCGATCAGGCCACGGGCGTAGCCCATCTTGTCCATTACCCCGTCACAGGCATCAATGCACGCCGCACAACCGATGCACGCCATTTGCAGGCCGTCGCGGATATCGATGCCGGTGGGGCACACCTGCACGCACAAGGTGCAGTCGATGCAGTCGCCCAGGCCCTGGGCGCGGAGGTCGCTGCCTTTCTTGCGCGGGCCACGGGCTTCGCCGCGACGCGGGTCATAGGCGACCGCCAGGGTGTCCTTGTCGAACATCACGCTCTGGAAGCGTGCATAAGGGCACATGTGCAGGCACACCGCTTCGCGCAGCAGGCCGGCATTGATGTAGGTGGCGGCGGTAAAGAACAGCACCCAGAACAGCGCCACGCCGCCCAGTTGCAAGGTGAACAGTTCCGCGGCCAGTGGGCGGATCGGGGTGAAGTAGCCGACGAAGGTCAGCCCGGTGAGCACGCCAATGGCCAGCCACAGGCTGTGCTTCAGCGTGCGCCGGGCCAGTTTGTTCAGGCTCCAGGGCGCGGCGGCCAGTTTGATGCGCTGGTTGCGGTCGCCCTCGGTGACCTTTTCGCACCACATGAACAGCCAGGTCCAGGTGCTTTGCGGGCAGCTGTAGCCGCACCACACGCGGCCGGCATACACGGTGATGGCGAACAGGCCGAAGGCGCAGATGATCAGCAGCGCCGACAGCAGGATGAAGTCCTGCGGCCAGAAGGTGGCGCCGAAGATGTGGAATTTGCTGTTGCCCAGGTCCCACAGCACGGCCTGGCGGCCGTTCCAGTTCAGCCAGGCGGTGCCGAAGAACAGCACGAACAGGGCGCCGGCGAAGCCGATGCGCAGGTTGCGGTACAGCCCGGTGAAGCTGCGGGTATGGATGCCATTGTCGGCGCGGCGTGGCTGGGGGCTGGCTGGGGCGGTGGCGATCTCTGTGAAAGGGATTCTATCGTTCATGGCTCGGTGCTCATCAGGCCTCGATCAGGCATGAGCACTATGGCCCTGAGGCTGTTATCAGCACAGGCTCAGATTTTGCGATAAAAACCGTATCAGATTTCCCGGCAGGCCCCGCCAGGCCTCAGATTACCGAGCCTGGCGTGCTGGCCTTCAGATGCCTGCGGCTATCCACCGCACCCGCCACGGTCAGTGCATCGGCCTCGGCTTCGGTGATGGGCACACGCTGGCCGGCGAGCAGGGCGACGGACATGCGCAGCTGTTCGTCGGTGACGATTTCGATGGACGGGCCATCACCCTCGATGCGCAGGTCTTCGGCGATCAGGGTGCAGCGGCGGGTGGTTTCGTCGATTTCAATGGGCATGGAGTGGTCCTCCTGGGGGTTACAGGGGTGGACCACAGGGCGGGGCGGGTTGCTGCATCCGGAAGCTGAGCGGCACTTTGTCATTTACCCGGAGGTCAACCCTTGCAGATGGCAGGCCCGGCCTCTTCGCGGGTAAACCCGCTCCTACAGGTACTGCACTGCATTGAAACCTGTGCAAACCCTGTGGGAGCGGGTTTACCCGCGAAGAGGCCGGGCCTGACAACACAATGCTCAGCATGGGAAGAAAGCAATGGACCTCATCTGGCAAGCAATTCAGGCCGAATTCGCCGATATCACTGACGAGCGCGAGGTCACGCAAATCCTCGTACGCCTGCTGATGGCAGCCCTGCTTGGCGCTGTGCTGGGCTTCGAGCGCGAGCACAAGGGCAAGGCCGCCGGGGTGCGTACGCATATGCTGGTTTCGCTGGGCGCCGCGCTGTTCGTGCTGGCACCGAGCATGGCCGGGGCCGACGAGCAAGCGCTGAGTCGCGTTATCCAGGGCATTGTCGCCGGTATCGGTTTTCTGGGTGCCGGCACCATTCTCAAGGGCAACGGCCAGGACGCCAGCCATGTGAAGGGGCTGACCACTGCCGCCGGGTTGTGGATGACCGCCGCCATCGGTACGGCAGCCGGCATGGGCCGCGAAGCCACGGCGTTGATCAGCACGATACTGGCCCTGCTGGTGCTGGGCACGATGCCGTTGCTGGTGGACAAGCTCGAAGGGCAGGATGAGGGAAAGCAGGAGGAGGAAGAGGGCAGGAAGCACTGAGGGGAGCCGAAGCTCCCCTCAAAGCGTTGTTGCCTGCTCTTTTTTTATTATTGGGACCGGCCTGTTTTTGTTTTTGTCAGCCTGTCCTGGTGTTGCGGGCGACCCCCATGCGGGGTCAAGAGCAAACGTATTTTTTTGAGCGCTGACCTGCTTTCATCATTGCTGATCCGAACCTGGCTGCCGCTACCTGGAGGTAGTTTTATTGTTCTGTGCCAGACCGCGGGGCGTACCCCTGAAAAGCGTGTCGACTCCAAAAAAATCTGCTTGCTACGCCTCTGCCGTGTTGTTCTTGTTATGTCAGAGCCGTTACCTGTTGTTTTTATTGGGTGTCACATTTTTTTTGTTGTTGTACCAGAGATATAGCAGGGTGCGTGCCAACTTTTGAAAACCCTTTAAAATCAAGCACTTGTCGATTTCAGTCGAAATCGACCGGCCTGAAATTCTGCCGATTTGTTTCCCTGTTACCCGATTTTTTGCTGCAAAACGTGGGGGCGGTAACACTCCACCCACACCAATGTGACACCTGTATGACCTATTGCGCGCTGCGCGCCCGCGCTACCCGCGACCCGTTGTCGCGGCCCAGCACGCTGCTGATGCGGCGGCCGGCGGCGATCAGTCGGTCCAGGTCGATGCCGGTTTCAATGCCCAGCCCTTGCAGCAGGTACACCACGTCTTCACTGGCGATATTGCCGGTAGCGCCTTTGGCGTAGGGGCAGCCGCCCAGCCCGGCCACCGAGCTGTCGAACACGCTGATGCCTTCGAGCAGGCTGGCATACACGTTGGCCAGGGCCTGGCCATAGGTATCGTGGAAGTGCCCGGCCAGTTGCTCGCGCGGTACCTGTGCCGCGACCACCTCGAACAGGCGCCGGGTCTCGCCGGCGGTACCGGTGCCGATGGTGTCACCCAGCGATACCTCGTAGCAGCCCATGTCGTGCAGGGCACGGGCCACCGGGGCGACCTGCTCGGCGCTGACCTTGCCTTCATAGGGGCAGCCGAGCACGCACGACACATAGCCGCGCACGCGCACACCATGGTTGCGCGCGGCTTCCATGATCGGCTCGAAGCGCTTGAGGCTGTCGCTGATCGAGCAATTGATGTTGCGTTGCGAGAATGCTTCGGAGGCGGCGGCGAACACCGCCACTTCCTTCACGCCGGCGGCCAGGGCGTCCTCGAAACCGCGCAGGTTGGGGGCAAGCGCCGCATAGGTGACACCCGGGCGCTGGTGGATGCCGGCGAACACTTCGGCGGAGCCGGCCATTTGCGGCACCCACTTGGGCGAGACGAAACTGCCCACTTCGATATAGGCCAGGCCCGCTTCGGTGAGGTCGTCCACCAGGCGCACCTTGTCGGCGACGCTGATGGGCTGGGCTTCGTTCTGCAGGCCGTCGCGGGGGCCTACTTCGACCAGGCGGACGTGTTTGGGCAAGGACATGGCGGGTTTCCTGTGGCGTTCAGCGGTTGTCTTTGTTGTTCAGGGTGGCGGCCAGGGCTTGTTCGCAGCGCTCCTGGGCGGTGTCCAGCTCCAGCTGCATCTGGTGGATGTCGAGCATCTGCTGTTCCAGCTGGGCGCGGCGCTCGGCGATTTTCGCCAGCATGCTGTTGAGCTGCTTGAGGTTGCCGCTGGAGGGGTCGTACAGCTCGATCAGCTCGCGGCATTCGGCCAGCGAAAAGCCGATGCGCTTGCCGCGCAGGATGAGTTTCAAACTGACTTTGTCACGCGCCGAATAGATACGCTCCAGGCCACGGCGCTCGGGGCTCAGCAGGCCCTGTTCCTCATAGAAGCGGATGGCGCGGGTGGTGATGTCCAGTTCGCGGGACAGGTCGGAAATGCTGTAGGTCTGGGTGCTCATGCTGGGGCTCGGCGTGGGGTATGCGGGTATCCTGAGGGCAGGTTTACGTATACGTCAAGCAAGAGGCGCGGAATGTGTGTTGCCTGAACCGGCCTCTTCGCGGGCTTGCCCGCTCCCACAGGTATTGCATTGGCCTTGAGGGCACCGCCGTCCCTGTGGGAGCGGGCAAGCCCGCGAAGAGGCCGGCACAGGCGAAAAAATTACTCAGACAACCCCGACCTGCGATACCCATTCGGCGTCTGCCCAGTCAACCGCTTGAACCACCGGGCAAAATACGTCGGGTCGGTAAACCCCAGGCTATCCGACAACTGCCCGATGCTCATCCGCGTATAAATCAGGTTGCGCCGAGCCTCCAGCAGCAACCGCTGGTGCACCACCTGCAGCGCGGTCTGCCCACTCAGTGCCCGGCACAGCTGGTTCAACTGCAAACTCGGAATATTCAACCGCGCGGCAAAATCCTCCACCGACAGGTGCTCACGGTAATGCGCCTCGACCAGGCGCAGGTACTGCCCCAGCAAGTGGCGGTCACGTTCATCGCGGTTGCGCGGTGCCTGTACCAGCTGCTGGCGGCGGCTGATCCACACCATCAGCGCCGTCACCAGTGCTTCGAGCAAGGCTGCCCGCGCCGGGGCGTTGCCCTGGTACTCCTGCTGCAGGGTCTCGATCAGGCTGCGCAGATGCACCCGGTCCCGGCCAAGCGGGTAACACGCCGCCTTCGCCAGTACCGCCAGCGGCGCGCCCAGGCGCTGCTCCAGGTTGGCCACCAGTGCCGTGCCAAAGGTCAGCACATGCCCCTGGATATCGGCGCTGAAGCGAAACCCGTGCACGGTCATCGGCGGTACCACCTGGATTGCCGCTTCGCTGATGGCGCTGCGCACCCCCTCGATCTCCACCTCGGCCCGGCCGCGTTGCACATACAGCAACTGGAACAGCTCGGCGTGCTGGTGCGGCTTGATTTCCCAGTGATGCAAACGGCTACGCGCCGGGATCGACTCGCAGTGCAGCAGGTCGGTGCCGGGCCAGGCCTGGTTTTCGCCGTACAGCTTGAACAAGGGGACGCCGGGGAGGGTGGATTTCATGCGGGCAGGCCTGTCCGTTAATCGAACGTTTTTTGTAAAAGTGCAGCTTATGCATGGGATATCACACTTCAATGGCTGTTTTTGCCAGTAAAAATGCAAGGGCAAACCCTAACAGCAGATGCCGCCCCACTGCCAGTCCAGGGCCGGCATCGTCCGCACAGAGACAACAACAATGAAAACTCAGGTCGCAATTATTGGTGCAGGTCCGTCTGGCCTGCTGCTGGGCCAACTGCTGCACAAGGCCGGTATCGATACCGTCATCGTCGAACGCCAGACGCCCGAATACGTGCTTGGCCGCATCCGTGCCGGGGTGCTGGAGCAAGGCACGGTCGACCTGCTGCGTGAAGCCGGTGTGGCCGAGCGCATGGACCGTGAAGGCCTGGTACACGAGGGTGTCGAACTGCTGGTCGGCGGGCGCCGCCAACGCCTGGACCTCAAGGCCCTGACCGGTGGCAAGACGGTGATGGTATACGGCCAGACCGAAGTCACCCGTGACCTGATGCAGGCACGTGAAGCCAGCGGTGCGCCGATCATCTATTCGGCAAGCAATGTCCAGCCGCACGAACTCAAGGGCGAACGGCCCTACCTGACCTATGAAAAAGACGGCCAGGTGCACCGGGTGGACTGCGACTACATTGCCGGTTGTGACGGCTTCCACGGTGTCTCGCGGCAAAGCATCCCCGAGGGCATCCTCAAGCAGTACGAGCGGGTCTACCCGTTTGGCTGGCTGGGCATGCTGTCAGATACGCCACCGGTCAACCACGAACTGATCTACGCCCACCACGAACGCGGTTTCGTGCTGTGCAGCCAGCGTTCGCACACCCGTAGCCGCTACTACCTGCAGGTGCCGCTGGACGAGCAGGTGGAGGCGTGGCCCGACGAGCGCTTCTGGGCGGAGCTGAAGGCACGCTTGCCCGAAGATGTGGCTGCGCGCCTGGTCACCGGCCCGGCCCTGGAAAAGAGCATCGCGCCGCTGCGCAGCCTGGTAGTCGAGCCGATGCAGTATGGCCACCTGTTCCTGGTCGGTGACGCCGCACATATCGTCCCGCCGACCGGCGCCAAGGGCCTGAACCTGGCGGCATCGGATGTCAACTACCTGTACCGGATCCTGGTCAAGGTGTACCGCGAAGGGCGCACCGACCTGTTGCAGCAGTATTCGCCGCTGGCCCTGCGCCGGGTGTGGAAAGGCGAGCGCTTCAGCTGGTTCATGACCCAACTGCTGCATGACTTCGGCAGCCACAAGGACGCCTGGGACCAGAAGATGCAGGAAGCCGACCGCGAGTACTTCCTGACCTCGCCGGCGGGGCTGGTGAACATTGCCGAGAACTATGTAGGGCTGCCGTTCGAAGAAGTGGCCTGACCTGTAGGAGCGGCCTTGTGTCGCGAAAGGGGTGCGAAGCGCCCCCAGGGTCTTCGCATTCCTGCAAAATTGCTGGGGCCGCTTTGCGGCCCTTTCGCGACACAAGGCCGCTCCCACAGGTACAGCAGCGCCTGTGAGGCAAGCGATTACATGTGGGAGCGGCCTTGCGTCGCGATTGGGCTGCAAAGCAGCCCCGGCATTCGAAAGCCAGCATTGGCTAGCGAGCCAGTAACGCCTCCATCTCCCGATACCCCCGCTGCCGCGCATGCTCCAGCGCGGTCACCCCGTCCTTGTCGGCAATCTGCCGATCCGCCCCGGCCGCCAGTAGCCGGCGCACGATCTCAACATGCCGCGGCCCGCCGTCACCGAGGATCACCGCCTCCAGCAGCGCAGTCCAGTGCAGGCGGTTGAGATGGTTCACGTCCACCCCGGCATCGATCAGCAACTGCACGGTCTCGACATGCCCGCGTTCGGCGGCGGGTATCAGCGCAGTGCCTCCATACCGGTTGGTGCTCTTGAGGTCGGCACCGTGGCTCAAGGTCAGCCGCAGGATGTCGTTCAGGCCACGCGCCCCGGCATACAGGTACGGGCTGTCGTCGATGTTGTCCTTGGCATTCACATCGGCACCGGCTTCGATCAGCGCTTTCGCGGCCGCAACCTGGTTGCCATGGGTAGCCACCAGCAGGGCAGTGCGCCCTTGATCGTCACGGCTCTCCAGCTGCGCACCTTGTGCCAGAAGTTGTTGCAGGGTGCGCACATCATCGTGACGGGCAGCGTTGTGCAGGCGGTTGTCCATGGCAGTGCTCTCGGCGTGGGCGGCAAGGCTGGTGCACAGGGCGAACAGCATCGCAGCAAGTAGTGAACGCATGGGGGCAGGCTCCTCGATGACCTGCCCGCATCCTAGAAAAAACACGCCAGGGCTTGAAGTTAAGTTTGCGCATGACAGACAGTGCCTTGCTGAATAGGTAATGGCAGGAAGCACAACGATGACATTCTCCACCCCCCTGATGGGCGCCTTGTGCCTGGTAGTTGCCAGTGGCTGGGCCTGTGCCGACCAGGTGCTGCCCGCACCACCGGAACTGGCCTCCGGCTACCGCACTGGCCTGCAGCCGGTGCATGCCAGCCGGCACATGGCCGCAGCTGCCAACCCGCTGGCCAGCGAAGCGGGGCGGGCGATGCTGCGTGCCGGTGGCAGCGCCATCGACGCGGCCATCGCCATGCAGATGGTGCTGACCCTGGTCGAACCGCAATCCAGCGGCATTGGCGGCGGGGCGTTCATCCTCTACTGGGACGGCCAGCGCGTGCAGGCCTTCGATGGCCGCGAGGCAGCCCCGGCGACGGTGACGGAAACCCTGTTCCTGCAAGCCGATGGTTCACCGATGCCATTCAGGACGGCGCAGATCGGCGGGCGTTCGGTGGGCGTACCAGGGGTTCTGCGTGCCCTGAAGCTGGCCCATGAGCAGCACGGCAAGCTGCCCTGGCGCGACCTGTTCGCCCCGGCCATTGCGCTGGCGCGCAACGGTTTCGCGGTTTCCGAACGCCTTCACACCCTGGTGGCGGGCGACCCGTTCATTGCCCGCTCACCCGCCATGGCCCGCTACTTCCTGGATGAACAGGGCAAGCCACTGGCGGTGGGCACTACCTTGCGCAACCCCGAGCTTGCGCAAACCTTCGAGCAGATTGCCGAGCAGGGCCCCGAGGTGTTCTACAGCGGCGAGATCGCCGAAGCCATCGTCGCCAAGGTGCGCAGCCATGCCAATGCCGGCTACCTGTCGCTGCAGGATATGCAGCAGTACCGAGCCAAGGTGCGCGAGCCGCTGTGTGGCCCCTACAAGGCCTGGCGCATCTGTGGCATGCCACCGCCATCGTCGGGCGGGGTGACGGTGCTGCAGACCCTGGGCATCTTGGAGGCACTGCAGCGGGCTTCGCCACAGCGCGACCTTGCCGCCATGCGGCCGCTGCGCACTTCGACCGTTGCCGGGCTGGAAGCCCCGCCGCTGGCCGTGCATCTGGTTGCCGAGGCCGAGCGCCTGGCCTATGCCGACCGCGCCCAGTACCTGGCCGACAGCGATTACGTGCCGGTGCCGCTCAAGGCCCTGACCGACTCCACATACCTGGCCAGCCGCGCGGCGCAGGTCGGCGAGTACAGCATGAAACGCGCCCGCCCGGGCCAGCCGCAGGGGGCCGACCTGGCCCTGGCGCCTGACCGCTCGCCGCTGCGCATTTCCACCTCGCACCTCAGCGCGGTGGATGACCGCGGCCAGGCCCTGGCCATGACCACTTCGGTGGAAGCAGCGTTCGGCTCGCACCTGATGGTCAAGGGCTTCTTGCTCAACAACCACCTGACCGACTTCTCGTTCATCCCCCGGGAACAAGGCAAGCCCGTGGCCAACCGGGTGCAACCGGGCAAGCGGCCGCTGTCGGCCATGGCGCCGACCCTGGTGTTCTCGCAAGCTTCCGGCGAGCTGGTGGCCAGCCTGGGCTCGCCCGGCGGCTCGCAGATCATCGGCTACGTGAACAAGGCGCTGATCGGCCTGCTGGATTGGCAACTCGACCCGCAGCAGGCCGCCGGCCTGCCCAACTTCGGCAGCCGCAATGCCGGCACCGAAGTAGAGGCGGGTTTGGCCAGCCCGGCACTGATCCGGCAGTTGGCAGCCTGGGGGCATGAGGTGACGCCGATGATCATGACCAGTGGCATGCAGATCATCCAGCGCAGTGGCGAGGGTTGGTCGGGTGGTGCCGACCCTCGGCGCGAAGGCGTGGCAGTCGGCGACTAGCGGTGCGCGTTGCGGTGCAGCAGGTGGCGTGATAGAAGTCAGTCTTGCCATTCAAAAGTTGAATACCAAGATGTCCATCAGCGTGAAATCGAATAGGGCCTTGTTCGACCTCGACCTGTTGCGTGCCATTGTCGTGGTGGCCGATTGCGGCAGCTTCACCACGGCTGCTGCGCGCCTGCACTCCACCCAATCGACCATCAGCCAGAAGGTGCGCCGCCTGGAGGATATGGTTGGCCACCGTCTGCTGGTGCGTGGCAATCGCGACGTGCTGCCGACCGACGCCGGGCAGACCCTGCTCGGCTATGCCCGGCACATGCTGGCCCTCAACGACCAGATGCTCGAAGCCTTGGCCGGGGCGATGGTTGGCATGACCGTGCGCCTTGGCGTGCCCGAGGACTTCGTGGGCGGGCGTACCACCAATGCGCTGTCGGCGTTCAGCCGGCTGCACCCGCAGGTGAAGCTGGAAGTGACCAGCGGCCTGTGCCGCGACCTCAGCCAGGCCTACGACAACGGTGAGCTCGACCTGGTGTTGCTCAAGCAGCGGCGCAACAGCCGCGAAGGCGTGGCCTGCTGGCCCGAGCGCCTGCAGTGGATCGACAGCGCGCGTACGCCCGCCTTCGAACTGGACCCGATCCCGCTGGTGACTTTCCCGCCCCGCGGCCTGTACCGCGACGACATGATTACCGCCATCGAAGGCATGGGCCGGCGTTGGCGCATCAGCTTCACCAGTTCCAGCCTCAGCGGCATCCAGGCAGCGGTCGCCGATGGTATGGGCATCAGCCTGCTGCCGCCACGGGCGGCGACCGGCGAGCATCGGGTGCTCGGTGCGGAGCAGGGGCTACCTGAGGTCGACAGCTATGAAATCGTCATCGTCCACCGGCCGACGGCGGATGTGATGGTCAAGGCGCTGGCCGAGGTGATGACGCAATTGCTTGCGGGTGGCGGGATCTGACAGGGTTGAGGCCGGTGCAGGTTTTCAATACCCTCTAGGGCTGGCGCTCGGCCACCGCTCGCAGGGTCCGCAACGTCACCACTGGCGCATCCACCACAAACCGGTTGGCCAGCCACCCCGGCACATCCCCGGCAGGGTCGGCTTGCAGCTGGTAAGTCACCTCGGTCCTGCGCTCACCCAGCGGTTTCATCCGCCACTCGCCGTTGAGCTGCTGCACACGGATCAGCCCATCTACCTTGGGGATCCTGTCTGGCTCGGCGCTCAGGTGGCGCAGCAGCGTGCCGTCGTCCAGGCGTTCGGTGGTGACCTTCAGCACGATGTCCCGCGGCATCGTCGGCCACGGCAGGTTGGTGGTCAGGTACACCCAGGTGTTTTCGCCCTGCACATCCAGCAAGCGCATCTCGGCGCAGGCGTACAGCCACTTGCAGGCCACCCGCAGGTTCTCCTGCAGGTCGGTGAGCGTGCGAACGCTGGCTTTCATGGTGCTGACACCACGGAATTGCTGGTAGGGCGAGTCGGGGGCGGCGCTCAGGTAAACGCGGATGCCTTCGCGGTCGTAGGCCAGGTTCCAGTCATCGGCGGCTGGGGCGGGGGTGCAGAACAGCAGGGCGGTGAGCAGCAGGCAGCGGTTCATGGCTGGTACCGCACGGGGGCAGGATTTTCAGTATGCGGCTACTGGGGCTGCCTTGCAGCCCTTTCGCGACACAAGGCCGCTGCCACAGGGTTCGGGGTACACCGTACTTTTGTGGGAGCGGCCTTGTGTCGCGAAAGGGGCGCAGAGCGCCCCCAATGCATCAACGCTTAGGGTTGAGCGTCAGGTGCACATGACGGTTCACGTCCTTGTACAGCAGGTAGCTGAACTTGCCTGGGCCACCGGCGTAGCAGGCTTGCGGGCAGAAGGCGCGCAGCCACATGAAGTCGCCGGCTTCCACTTCGACCCAGTCCTGGTTCAGGCGGTACACCGCCTTGCCTTCCAGCACGTACAGGCCGTGTTCCATCACGTGGGTCTCGGCGAACGGGATCACGCCGCCCGGCTGGAAGGTGACGATGTTCACGTGCATGTCGTGGCGCATGTCGGCCATGTCGACGAAGCGGGTGGTGACCCAGCGGCCTTCGGTGCCCGGCATCTCGATGACGGTGGCGTTGTCACGGTGGGTGACGAACGACTCGGGAACGTCCAGGCCTTCGACCTTCTGGTAGTGCTTGCGCAGCCAGTGGAAGGTGACGTTGGACTTGCTGTTGTTGCGCAGGCTCCACTCGGCGCCCGGGGCCAGGAAGGCGTAGCCGCCCGGTACCAGGGTGTGGTGCTTGCCTTCGACGGTGATGTCCAGTTCGCCTTCGACGATGAACACCACGGCTTCAGCGTTCGGGTCCAGCTCAGGGCGTTCGCTGCCGCCTTCCGGGGCCACTTCGACGATGTACTGGGAGAAGGTTTCGGCAAAACCGGTCAGCGGGCGGGCGATGACCCACATGCGCATCTTGTCCCAGAACGGCAGGTGGCTGGTGACGATGTCACGCATCACGCCCTTGGGGATGACGGCATAGGCTTCGGTGAACATGGCACGGTCAGTCAGCAGCTCGGTCTGAGCCGGGTGCCCACCGTGGGGGGCGAAGTACGAATGGTTCGACATGGACGATCTCGACTTGTTGTTCTCTCCCCATGCCGTGAACCGCACCGGCCGGTGCGGCGCAGGGGATGTGGCGACAGAATAGGGTCGAGTGCGTGCCATCCACAAATTAAATGTTGGAATACCCTGTATTTGCCGGCTGAATGCGAACCTGCCGGCCAACGTGCCCTTCCGGCAAGCGGTCGCCCTGGCCGAACAGCTTGTGGCGCAAGGTGCCTTCGGCATAACTCAGCGGGTAGCGGCCACGGCGTTGCAACTCCGGCACCAGCAGCTCGACCACATTTGCCAGGTCGTCTGGTTGCACTGCGTAGGTCAGGTTGAAGCCATCGATGCCGGTCTGGTCCAGCCAGCTTTCCAGCTGGTCGGCCACCTCGCTGGCAGCCCCCACCAGCACCGGGCCACGGCCGCCCAGGCCGACGAACTCGGCAGCCTCGCGCACGGTCCAGCGGCGGTTCGGGTCGGCGGCGGTAAAGGCGGCCAGGGCTGCGCGGCCGGCATCGTTCTCGACGTATTCGATGGGCGCATCGGGGTCGAGGCCGGCAAAGTCGATGCCGGTCCAGCCCGACAGCAGTGCCAGGGCGGCGTCCAGGTCGACATAACGGCGGTATTCGGCGAAGCGCGCTTCGGCCTCCTCCCGGGTGGGGGCGACGATCAACAGCGCCTGGGCGTAGATCAGCATCTCGTCCCGGCCACGCCCGGCCACCTCGCTGGCCTGGCGGATGCCGTCGGCGTAGCGGCGCAGTACCGTGGGCGTCGGCCCGCTGATGAACACGCATTCGGCGTGCCGCGCCGCGAACTGCTGGCCGCGTGCCGAAGCACCGGCCTGGAACAGCACCGGCGTGCGTTGCGGCGAAGGTTGGCACAGGTGCATGCCCGGCACCTGGAAGTGCTCGCCCACATGGTTGATGGGGTGCACCCGGGCGGGTTCGATATAGCGCCCGCTGTCACGCTCCAGCAGCACCGCATCGTCGTCCCAGCTTTTCTCCCATAGCTTGTACAGCACCTGCAGGTATTCCTCGGCCAGGTCATAGCGCTGGTCGTGGCCCAGCTGGCGCGCCAGGCCCAGGTTGCGCGCGGCGCTGTCGAGGTAGCCGGTGACGATGTTCCAGCCGACCCGGCCATTGCTCAGGTGGTCGAGCGTCGACATGCGCCGGGCGAACGGGTAGGGGTGTTCGTAGGTGAGCGAGAAGGTGACGCCGAAGCCCAGGTGCTCGGTAACCCCGGCCATGGCCGGCACCAGCAGCAGCGGGTCGTTGACCGGCACCTGCACGCCACCGCGCAGGGCGGCTTCGGGGCCGCCCTGGTAGACGTCGTAGATGCCCAGCACATCGGCGATGAACAGGGCATCGAACAAGCCGCGTTCGAGCAGGCGGGCCAGGTCGGTCCAGTAGCCCAGGCGGTTGAAGGCCACGCTGGTGTTGCGCGGGTGGCGCCACAGGCCGGGGGACTGGTGGCTGGCGGCATTCATGCTGAAGGCGTTGAAGCGAATCGGGCGGGGCATGGTGGGCGCGCTCCGCTCAAGGCAATACGGAAGCCGGGTAGACCGCGTCGGCCACCTGCAGCTTGCGGGGAATCAGGCCCAGGCCCTGGAAGGTGTCGGCCAGCTTTTGTTGCTCGGCAACGATCTCTGGGGTGATGGCCACGGCATTGTAGTTGCGCCGCTCGCTGGCCGCTTGCAGCACGTTGGCGTTGATCCCGAGTTGCGGGGCCAGCAGTGCGGCGACTTCCGCAGGCTTGGCGTTGGCCCATTGGCTGACCTTGGCCAGCTCTGCGAAGAAGGTCTTCAGCAAGGCGCGATGCTGGTCGGCGAAGCTGGCGGTGGACAGGTAGAAGGTGCGGTTGTTGGACAGGCCGCTGCCGTCGCGCAGGTTCTTCAGGCCCGGCTGGCTTTCTGCCGCGGCGAGGAACGGGTCCCACAGGGTCACGGCCTGGACACTGCCCGATTGCAGGGCAGCCACGGCATCGGCGGCGTTGTTGACGTAGGCCGGGGTTATGTCCTGGTAGCTGAGGCCGGCCTGTTCCAGGGCAACGGCCAGCAGGTACTGGGCGTTCCAGCCGCGGCCGGTGGCTACCCGCTTGCCCTTGAGGTCTTGCACGCTGGCCAGGTGGTCCTGCTCACGTACCACCAGGCCGATGCCACGTGGGTAGGGCTGCTCGGCGGCCAGGTACACCACCGGCTTGCCTGCGGCCTGGGCGAATACCGAGGGTGCGTCGGCGGCATGGCCGAGGTCGATGGCGCCGGTGCTCAAGGCTTCGAGCAACTGCGGGCCGGCGGCGAACTCGTGCCAGCTGACTTTCACGCCTTGCGGCGCCAGGGCCTTCTCCAGGGCACCGCTGCCCTTGAGGATGTTGATGCTGTTGAACTTCTGGTAACCGATGCGCAGGGTCCTGGCCTCGTCGGCAAGGGCTTGGGACCAGGGCAACAGGGTACTGGCGACACTGGCCAGCAAGCCGCCGATCAACAGGCGGCGCAGGGGGGAAAAGGCACGGGCGGGCATGGGCATTGCTCCTTGAACGGGGAGGGAAGCGATGCGCCCAGACTAGGGAGGTGGCGTTTGGCATTCAATTTTTATATCTCTTTTTGTTAGATTGTTTTGTTATTTTTATATCCTTTTGTTTTGTCACGTCTGGTCCATTTCACATTCACTTGCCAGGCTGCCGGCAGGCCATTCGATGACGAGAGCGTGGAGGGCCTTCGCACTCCGACGTTCCTGTTCTGCGACCAACAGCGCGCTTCCCTGCATGGCCGCGCTCGCGGATAATCCCCCTCATTCCAATAAACAGCCTGTGAGTGGGTATGAGTGATTCCGTAGTCAGCCTCGGCCAGCCTGAAACCGAAGGGGGGCGCAAGACGCGCAAGAACAACCCCGAGAAAACGCGCGAGGACATCCTCCAGGCCGCCATCAACGAGTTCGTCCAGCAAGGTCTGGCCGGTGCCCGCGTCGACGCCATCGCCGAGCGCACCGCCACCTCCAAGCGCATGATCTACTACTACTTCGGCAGCAAGGAGCAGCTGTACTGCGAGTGCCTGATCAAGCTGTACGGCGACATCCGCAAGACCGAGCAAAGCCTGGACCTTGAGTCGCTGCCGGCCGAGCAGGCGATCCGCCGGCTGGTGGAGTTCACCTTCGATCACCACGACCGCAACGTCGATTTCGTGCGGATCATCTGCACCGAAAACATCCACTACGGCGAGTACGTCAAGCAGTCGCCGGCGATTCGCGAAATGAGCAGCCTGGTGCTCGAGGCTCTGGGCAATACCTTGCGCCGTGGGGTGCAGGAAGGTGTGTTCCGCACCGGCATCGAGGTCATCGACCTGCACATGCTGATGAGCTCGTTCTGCTTCTACCGGGTTTCGAACCGCCACACCTTTGGCGAGATCTTCCAGATCGACCTGTCCGATGAGCAGGTCAAGCTGCGTCACAAGGCCATGATCTGTGATGCTGTGTTGCGGTATATCCAGACCGAGCACCGCCCCTGAAAATTCTCCAGTGGCTGGGCCGGCTCCTTTGCCGGCAAGCCAGCCCACGGGTGCAAGAACTGGCTTGCCGGCGATGGGCCGCGTAGCAGCCCCCGGCGATCAGCTCAATTCCAGCCAGATCGGCGCATGGTCCGACGGCTTTTCCATCCCGCGCAGTTCGTAGTCCACACCTGCATCCTTGATCCGCGGCACCAGGTGCTGGGAGGCCATGATCAGGTCGATGCGCAGGCCGCGCTTGGGCTCGTCCTCGAAACCGCGGCTGCGGTAGTCGAACCAGCTGAAGCGGTCGGCCACTTCCGGGTAAAGGTGGCGGAAACTGTCCACCAGGCCCCAGCCCTTCAAGCGCTCCATCCACTCGCGCTCTTCCGGCAGGAAACTGCACTTGCCAGTCTTGAGCCAGCGCTTGGCATTGTCCGGGCCGATGCCGATGTCGCAGTCCTGCGGCGAGATATTCATGTCGCCCATCACCAGCAGTGGCTGGTCGTTGCGGAACTGGCCCTCCAGCAGCGCCTGCAGGTCGCTGTAGAAGCGCTGCTTGGCCGGGAACTTGGTGGGGTGGTCGCGGCTTTCACCCTGAGGGAAATAGCCGTTCATGATGGTGATCGGGTTGCCATCGGCATCGGCGAAGGTGCCCCAGATGAAGCGGCGCTGAGCGTCTTCCTCATCGCTGGCAAAACCCTTGTGCAGGCTCAGCGGTGCCTGGCGGGACAGCAGGGCCACGCCATAGTGGCCTTTCTGGCCGTGGTAATGTACGTGGTAGCCCAGCGCCTGCACGTCGGCCAGCGGGAACTGATCGTCGCTGACCTTGGTTTCCTGCAGGCCGATCACGTCCGGCTGGTGCTTTTCGATCAGCGCCGCCAGCTGGTGCGGGCGGGCCCGCAGGCCGTTGATGTTGAAACAGACGATCTTCATGGAAAGATGATCCCGGTAAAAGGCGCGATGCTAGCCGACATCGCTTGCCATCACCAGCATGGCGGCTTCGGCAGCCTGCTGCTAACGTCCTTTCCAAGGCACCCATGAGCCCATTCCAGGAGGACTGCCCGCAATGCCCGAAACCACTGCCGCTCCGGCCCGTGTCTGCCTGCTCGATGACGGCTACAGCCGTGAGGCGCGTTCGCTTCTGTACAACGCCTACCGTCACGAACCTACCTTCGCCTATATCTTCGAGGCCCAGCGCCCAGGCTACGAGCGGCGTCTGCGGGTGATGGTGCGCGAGTGGGTACGCCAGCACTTCTACCTGCAACTGCCCGCCATCGGCCTGCTGGTGGAAGACCGCCTGATCGCCATGGCCCTGATCGTGCCGCCGATGCGCCGGCTGGGCGTGGCCGACAGCTGGGCCTGGCGCCTGCGCATGATAATGGGCACCGGCCTGCGCTGTACGCGCCGCTACATGGACTACCAGGCCGCCCTGGCCACCTGCCTGCCCACCGACGAGGTGCATGTGCTGCCGCTGCTGGGCGTGCACCCGCAGTTCCAGGGCAAGCACTACGGCGAGCAATTGTTACAAGCTGTGCATGACTGGTGTGCAGACGACCCTGGTACGCAGGGAGTGGTGCTGGACACCGGCAACGAGCACTACCTGGCCTTTTACCAGCGCCAGGGCTATGAGGAAATTGGCGAGGTGGCTGTAGGACCAATCCGTGAGAGGGTGTTCTTCCATCCCAACCCGGTCTCTTCCAATTCTGCTTTTGCCTGAGCGGACCGCGCGACGGCTCCCTTGAGCGCCCGGCTCTGGTAGCATGCGCCGCATGACGTATTCAGGAAGATTGACCTGGGGCCTGGTTATCTGGGTCGCCAGTTTCGCAGCATGGGGCCAGAGTGAGTTGCTGGTGAAGGTCAAACCGGCCAACAAGGCGCTCAAGGCCAATGTCGAAGGCTATATCGGTACCCTTGGCGACCGCGATGAAGAAGCGCTGCTGCGCTTCAGTCGCGGCGCGCAGGAGCAGGCGCGCAAAGCCGCGCAGGCACTTGGCTACTACCAGGCGCAGATCGACACAGAGGTCAAGCCCGCCAGCGAGGCTGACCGTTCCCCGCAACTGATCATCACCATCGACCCTGGCGAGCCGATTCGCCTGCGCAACGTGACCATACGCATCGAAGGCCCCGCCAGTGAGATGAAGGCTTTCCGCGTGCCCGACAGCAAGGCCCTGCGCGCGGGTGAACAACTCAACCACGGCCATTACGAAGATGCCAAGCGGCTGGTCCAGAACCAGGCGTCGCGCTACGGCTTCTTCAGTGGGCGCTTCAGCCGCCAGCGCCTGGCGGTAGACCCCCAGGCCGGTGTGGCCGATATCGAACTGGTCTACCAGAGCGGCCCGCGCTATCACCTGGGTGCGGTCACCTTCGGTGGCGACACACCGCTGGACGACGACCTGCTGCAGCGTATGGTCTCGTTCAAGCCGGGTACACCTTACGACTCGGAACTGATCGCCGAGCTGAACAATGACCTGCAATCGAGCGGCTACTTCGAAGGCGTGCGCGTGGATGCGGCGCCCACCGCCGCCGTGGGCGAAGAAATACCCGTGGATGTCCGCCTGCAAACCCGCAAACCGCGCACCATGGGCCTGGGCCTGGGCTTCTCGACCGACGTTGGGCCCCGCGGCAAGGCCAACTGGACCCGCCACTGGGTCAACCCACAAGGCCATAGCTACGGCTGGGAAACCGAACTGTCGGCACCCCGGCAGAACGTCGGCCTTTGGTACGACATCCCCCTCGACCCGCCGCTGACCGACAAGTTGCGCTTTGCCGGTGGCTACCAGAACGAAGAGATTGCCGGCACCGACACCCTCAGCAAACTGCTGACGGTGGGCCCCGAGTGGCACAGCAAGCTGCCAAGCGGCTGGCAGCGGGTGATTTCCCTCAAGTACCAGCGCGAGGAGTACCGTCTGGGTGATGACTCCGGGCTGAGCAACCTGTTGATGCCGGGGGTGAGTTACTCTTTCCTGCGCAGTGACAACCGCATCGACCCGCATAACGGCTACCGCCTGCAGTTCGATGTACAGGTAGCCAAGGAAGGGCTGGTCTCGGACACCAACCTGCTGCATGGCAACGTGCTGCTCAAGGGCCTGACCACGCTTGGCCATGACCATCGCTTGCTCGGCCGGGTGCAGTTCGGTGGCAGCGCGACCAATGGCTTCAAGAACAACATCCCGCCGTCGCTGCGCTTCTTCGCCGGTGGCGACCAGAGCGTGCGTGGCTATGACTACCAGACCCTGTCACCGAAGAACAGCGACGGCGACCGCATTGGCGGGCGCTACCTGATCGCCGGCAGCGTCGAGTACCAGTATTCACTGACCGAGAAGTGGCGGCTGGCAACCTTCGTCGACCAGGGCAACTCGTTCAACGACCTGGAACTGCCAAGCCTCAAGACCGGTGTCGGTTTTGGCGTGCGCTGGGTGTCGCCAGTCGGGCCGCTGCGCCTGGACCTGGCCAAGGCGCTGGATGATGAAGGGGGAATTCGCCTGCACTTTTCCATGGGGCCTGAGCTGTGAAACGCGTGATCAAGTACACTCTGGCGGGCCTGCTGGGGGTAACCGCAAGCCTGGGCCTGGTACTCGGCCTGTTGCTGGGGACCGAAGCCGGCAGCCGCTGGGTGCTGGGCAAGGTGCCCGGGCTTGAGGTGGCTGACTTCCAGGGCCGCCTGGCCGGTAGCTGGCAAGCCAGCCGGCTTATCTGGGCCGATGCCGGCAGCACGGTAGAGGTGCAGGCACCGCTGCTGGCCTGGTCGCCGGCATGCCTGCTGCGCTCTACCTTGTGCATTGACCAGTTGCAGGCGCAGCGTATCGACATGGCCTTTGCGCCCAGCGCCGAATCGGCCGACAGTGGCCCGCTGCAGTTGCCGGCCTTGCGCTTGCCGCTGGCCATTGAACTGGGTGATGTCAAGGTTGGCCAGTTGCGCCTGGATGGCAGTGACCTGCTTGGCGACTTGCAACTGGCGGCGCGCTGGACCAATGCCGGGCTGCGCATCGACAGCCTGCAGCTGAAGCGTGACGACCTGCAATTGAGCCTGCAGGGCGACCTGCAGCCCGAAGCTGACTGGCCGGTACAACTCCAGGCGCAGCTGCAACTGCCAACGGTAGACGGCAAACCCTGGCAGTTGGCGCTGACTGCCACCGGCGAGTTGCAGAAAACCCTGAAACTCGCCGGCACCAGCAGCGGTTACCTCGACGCCACGCTGAACGGGCAATTGCAGGCGTTGGCCGAGCACCTGCCGGCGACCTTGCAGATCCGCTCCGAGGCATTCAAGCCGGCCGCCTCGTTGCCCGACACCGTACAGTTCAACCAGCTCAAGCTCGACGCCCAGGGCGACCTGCTCAAGGGCTATCAACTGTCGGGGTCGGCCAGCCTGCCGGCCGAGCAGTCGCCGATCGCCTTGCTGTTGTCCGGGCTGGTCGACAGCAAAGGCGCCAGGCTTGATGCCCTGGACCTGAGCGCCAGCGATACCCAGCGGGTCAAGATGCAAGCCACGGCTGACTGGCAGCAAGGCCTGGTCGCCGACGCCCAGTTGGACTGGCAGGACTTTCCGTGGCTGCGCCTGTACCCGCTGGAGACGCCCCCTGAGGTCACCCTCAAGCGGCTCATGGCCCAGGTGCATTATCGCGATGGCAACTACCAGGGCACCTTAAATGGCGACCTGGATGGCCCGGCTGGCGCGTTCAGCCTGGCCAGCCCCTTCGAAGGTGACCTGAGCCAGGTGAAGCTGCCGCAGTTGGCGCTGACCGCCGGGCAAGGCAAGGCTGCCGGCAGTGTCGCCGTGCGCTTTGCCGACACCTTGGCATGGGATGTCGACCTGCAGTTGTCGGCGCTCGACCCAGCTTATTGGCTGGCCGAGCTGCCGGGTAACCTGGCGGGGCCGCTGCGCAGCAAAGGCGAGATGAAAGGCGACGCCTTGAGCCTCGATGCCCAGCTAGACCTGAAAGGCCGTCTGCGCGGCCAACCGGCAGTGCTCAAGGTCGAGGCCCAGGGGGCAGGGCAGAGCTGGACCTTGGGTACCCTGGCAGTCCAGCTGGGGGATAACCGCATCAATGGCAGTGGCAGCCTGCAGCAACGGCTGGCCGGGCGGCTCGACCTCGACCTGCCGCGCCTGGGCCAGTTGTGGCCAAGGTTGCAGGGCCAGGTCAAGGGCCGGCTTGACGTCGCCGGCACCTTGCAGGCCCCGCAAGGTACGCTGGCCCTGCAGGGCCAGCGGCTTGCCCAGGCGGAAAACCGCGTGCAGCAGCTGGGCCTGGATGCCCGCCTGGACAACGCCCAGCGTGGCGTGATCGAACTGAAGGCCAGCGGCATTCACCTGGGTGACACGGCATTGGGCACCTTGCAGGCCAACGGCAAGGGCGACATTCGCCAGCAAGCTTTGACCTTGGCGCTGGACGGCCCGCAGCTCAAACTCGACCTCGGCCTGGATGGCCAGTTGAACAAGGGTGACTGGCGCGGGCGCCTGGCCAGTGGGCGGATCCAGGCCGGTGGCCAGGACTGGCGGCTGCAGGCACCGGCGCGCCTGCAGCGGCTGGCCAGCGGCCAGCTGGACTTTGCTGCGCACTGCTGGCGCTCCGGCCAGGCCAGCTTGTGCGGCGACGACCAGCGTCTGGCCCCCGAGCCACGCTTGCGCTACCACCTCAAGCAGTTCCCGCTGGACAGCCTGGCCCAGTGGCTGCCGAAGGACTTCGCCTGGCAGGGCCTGCTCAATGCCGACATCAATCTGGACATCCCGGCCAGCGGCCCCAAGGGCAACATCGTCGTCGACGCCAGTGGCGGTACCCTGCGCGTGCGCGACAAGGACCGCTGGGTCGACTTCCCGTACCAGGCCCTGCGCCTGGACAGCACGCTGGCGCCAAGGCGCATCGATACCCGCCTGGCGTTCCGCGGCGAGCGCCTGGGCGAGCTGAACGTCAACACCCGCCTCGATCCACTGGGCAAGAACAAACCGCTGTCGGGTGATTTCCAGCTGGCAGGCCTCGACCTTTCGGTGGCACGCCCGTTCGTGCCGATGGTCGAGCGTCTGGCCGGGCAGCTCAATGGCAGTGGCAGGTTGTCGGGCACCTTGCTGGCGCCGCAGGTCAACGGCAACCTGATGCTCAGTGGCGGCGAAGTCAGTGGTGCCGAGCTGCCGGTCAGTCTCGAGGACCTGTCATTGCAGGCGTTGATTGCCGGCGAGCAGGTACAGCTCAACGGCGGCTGGCGCAGTGGCGAGGCGGGGCGTGGCCAGCTCAATGGCAACCTGACCTGGGGCCAGGCACTGGGCATGGACCTGCGTCTGCAGGGCCAGCAACTGCCCGTCACGGTCGAGCCCTATGCGACGCTGGAGGTTGCCCCGGACCTGACCTTGCGCCTGATCGACGACAAGCTGGCGGTGACCGGCAAGGTACAGGTGCCCAAGGGTGCGATCACTGTGCGCGAGCTGCCACCGTCCACCGTCAAGGTCTCGGATGACACGGTGATCGTCGGCCACCAGACCGAAGAGGGCAAACCGCCCATGGCGATGGCCATGGACATCGATGTCGAAGTGGGCCGCGACAAGCTTTCGTTCAGCGGCTTTGGTCTCACGGCCAACCTGCTCGGCCATGTGCACATCGGCGACAACCTCGACACCCGTGGCGAGCTGAACCTGGCCGATGGCCGCTACCGCGCCTACGGCCAGCGCCTGACCATCCGCCGTGCGCGGTTGTTGTTCGCAGGCCCGATCGACCAGCCATACCTGGACATTGAAGCGATCCGCAAGGTCGACGATGTGATTGCCGGTATCCGCCTGAGCGGCAGTGCCGAGCAGCCCACAAGCAAGGTGTTCTCGGAACCGGCCATGAGCCAGGAGCAGGCGCTGTCGTACCTGGTACTGGGGCGGCCGCTGGGCACGTCCGGTGAAGACAACAACATGCTCGCCGAGGCGGCCTTGGGCCTGGGCCTGGCGGGTAGCGCCGGCATCACCGGCAGCCTGGCCTCGAGCCTGGGCATCGACGACTTCCAGCTGGATACCGAAGGTTCGGGTAATACCACCAGCGTGGTCGCCAGCGGCAACCTCACCGAGAAACTGAGCCTGCGCTACGGGGTGGGGGTGTTCGAGCCCGCCAACACCATTGCATTGCGCTACAAGCTGAGCAAGAAGGTGTACCTCGAAGCTGCCAGCGGGCTGGCCAGTTCACTGGACATCTTCTACAAGCGTGACTTCTGAGCTGGCGCGGGGCGGCCGTCAACGGACAGTGGCCGCTTCGATGAACTCATTGGTATCGGGCGATGGCGGCGGGCTGGGGGCGCGAACCGGGATGATCAGGCTGGTGTATTCCTCGATCAACCGGTTGAGGGCTTCCGGCGGTTCGCTGGCCTGGAACTGCATGCGGATCTGCACTTCATCGGGGTCACGGTTGTCGCCCTGACGGCTTTGGCCACCGATGGTGACCTTGAAGCTGGCCGCCTTGTTATCGCCTGCAGTCAGCAGTGCCTGCTGTGCTTCGGTGCCTTTGACCCTTACCGAAAGGTCGACCTGCATGCGCTCGAGGGCCAGGCCTTTTGGCGACACCAGCGCGAACAGCGGTACGCGCATGATGTGCTGGCCGTCCATGGCCACTTCGACCATTTTGGCTTTCATGGGCGCGCCCAACGCTTCGGTGTCGCATTCGAAGAACTGGTCGAACAGGTTGATGTACTGCTGCGCGATCAGGCTGTTGGTAGCACTGGCGGCTTCCTGCAGGCCACGGGTGATTTCGCGCAGGTCGATGGAAGTCATGGGGGCGGGGGATTTATCCAATGCTTCGACTCCTCAGGCCAGGTGGTGCCCCCCTGTTGCTGGTCAGGGGGGGGCTGTTCGGGGCAGGGAGGTGCGTCTCAAGAGGTGGCGGCGGCGAGGGCCGAGGCGCCGTCGGCGGCAGGGTTCAAGGTATCGGCCTGGGAAATCAAGTCCTGGCTTTCCAGTGTGGCGGTTTTGACCACGGTCGGCTTTGTCGCGGCGTCAGTCAGGAAGTCGATCACCCGCATCATCGCTTCAGGCGGGTCCTGGCGCTTCAAGGTCGTGTTGAAGGCGTAGCGGGCGCGGGTGTCAGTCTTGCGGGTTTGCGTGGACTTGTGGCTGACGCTGCCTTTCACGTTGAGCCTGAACGGCCCCCAGCCCAGCGAACCGCTTGCCTCGGCGCTCATGTCCTTGCTGGAAACCTCTTCCGACATCTGGTTGATGACCAGCTCGAACTCGACATTACCTTCTTCGATGGAAATGTTCGGGTGGGTGATGGCTGCCACCAGCGGCACTTTCATGGTCTTGCTGACCACGCCCTTGTACTCGCCTTGTTCGTCGACGATGGTTTCGTCGTAGTCGAACTGGATGGCCACGGCCTTGCCGTCCTGGACGCACACCTGCATCAGGAAGTCGGCGTAGGATTTGCTGGCGGTGACCTGGGCCTGGACCATGGCCTGCAGTGGGCCTGCGATCATGCGGTCCATCGGCAAGGCATTGATTACGGAACCGATGAGGCTGTTATCTATCGACATTGCTGGGTTCTCTTCTGGTTGGGTTCAAAACGTGGCCGTCAGTGGTGGTGACGATGCCGAGGCGTCAGCGCGCGCAATGTTCCTGCCGGCGGATGTTGCCAATCTGGCGCAGGCTCAGGCCGTACTTGTCGGCGAGCAGGCTGCGCGACAGGCCGCTGGCGCTTTCCTTCTGGATCTGCAGGTTGCGCAACTGGCGCATGAAATGGTCAGCCTTGGGGATTTCCAGGGCGACACCGGCAAAGCGCTTGATCAGCGCGTCGAGCGCTTCGGCCGGCAGCACGTCGGCAAGCTTGGTGCGCTCGCGGTGCTTGGGGATGTACTTGGGCCTGCCGCCGTAGGCGCAGGTCAGCTGGTAGGCGTTGTCGATGCCGATGCAGTCGATCAGGGCCTGCAGCGAGTGGGGCAGTTGGCTGATATCGATGTGGCTCAAGTCTGGCGTTTGCATATGGCGCTCCTTCGGGACGGATGGGCTGTGCTACCCGATCACCAGCGGCGTTATGTCGAAGGTGTGACTGGATTTTCTGTGACAGCCGAGGCATGTCGCTAGGCGGCATATGGGTTGGGGGTTGTAGCTTCCGTGAACAGGTTTTGCAGGCAGCGATATCCGGCGTTGTAGGACATGGCTTCAACATCTGGCTGTAGCGGGTGATTTCCCATCACCTCACTCCTTGTGTTGCGCGATGGGTGTGATAACCATCAATCACACGGATAGCTGCTCAACAAGCTGGCGCTGCGCAGGTAGGCCTGAGGGGAGTCGCGCATGCCTTGTGGCAGCGTGCGCCAATCGACCAGCAGGCACAGGGCATGCAGCGGCTGCCCGTCACGCTGGCCGATGACCTGGTCGGCAAAGCTGCGGCGATACAGTGCCTGGGTCTGCTGTTGCGCTTGTACCCGGTCGGCCTGGGCCAGGGTTTGCCGGGCCAACTCTGGCAGTTGCGCCTGGGGGGCAGTGAAATGCACCGACGCACCTTTTGCCTGCAGGTAACCGGCCTTGCGCACGCGCTGCCACAGTTGTTGCCATTGGCTGGCGCCGGCGTGGGCAGCCAGTTCGCGGCCCAGTTCGAGCAGTTGCTCGGCCGAGGTCTGGCGGGTGTCCAGCGCATGAAGGGAAAAGGGGGTCAGCAATAGCGACGCGAACAGAAGGGGTTTGTACATGGTGCCTCCGGCATGGGTGCTTGGGAGCCCCATGCTTTCAGGCAGGCGCCGCCCCACCCAGCAGGAAATGCAGCGCCGGGGCCGGTGGCCGTTGTATCATTGCCGCGGCTCGTTGCGAGCCATTTGCCCCTGATGTTGCAAGGAACCTTCGATGACACACGTGCAGCGCCTCAAATATTCCCTTCTGATCATCCTGGTGGTACTGGGCCTGATGCTGGGTCTGTCCCACCTGCAGAAGCAGGGCACGATCAGTGAGCAGACCTTCCAGATGCTGGCCATCGCCATCGCCGTGGTGGTCGTGGTGATCAACGGCATCCTGCGGCGCAAGGTCAAACCCTGACTTTGGCGGGCCGGCCAGGTATGGCCGGCCATGCGCTCAGCGCAAAGGCGTTCGTTCCAGCACGGCGCGCGCCTGGGGGTCGAGGCTGTAGCATTTGTCGCTGCCCAGCTGGATGACGCCCTCGCTGCACAGCCGCTTGAGCACTTCGCGCACGCTGAGGAACGACAGCGGGATATCCAGCTGTTCCAGCTGCGCGTGCACGCCGCGCACGCCAATGCTGCGGCCATTGCGGTCGGCGGCGTGCAAGGCATCGATGACCTTGAGGCGGATCAGGCTGGTACGCAGGCCGAAACTGCGCAACAGCTCGCGGATCTGTTCGTTGCCGATGCGTTCGTCAGCAAAAACGTCCTGTTCCCTGGGCGCTTTGCCTGGGACGCGCCCAGCCTGGATCGAGGGTTGCGGGTTGTACATGTGAATGCTCCTTTTCGTGGACGAACCCGAAATTTGGGTGCCTCATTTACTAGGACGAATGAGAACGAAAAAACTGCAGCCCACTCGCAAAAAAAATCTGGTTCTGTTCAAGACGTTCCATTGCCTTGTAATACGTAAAATTTTCATTTGGCCATTCGTCTGATCGGGATGATCCCCGAAGCCGAGGAGTGCCTGTGTTTCCACTTTCCCGTCCCATGACTTGCGCTGGCCTGGCCGCCGCACTGGTAGCCTTCAGCGTTGGCGCAGTGCCGGTGCAGTCCGCCGCAGCCGATGCCAGTGCGCAGATTCGCCGAACCACTTACGGTGTGCCGCACATCGTGGCCAAGGACGAGCGCGGCCTGGGTTATGGCATCGGCTACGCCTACGCCCAGGACAACTTGTGCCTGCTGGCCAATGAAGTGCTGACCGTGAGTGGCGAGCGCTCACGCTACTTCGGTGCCAAGGGCAAGACCCTTGAGCAGCGTGACAATCTGGCCAGCGACGTATTCTTCACCTGGCTCAACACTCCGGCGGCAGTCGATGCGTTCTTGCAGGCGCAGCCGGCACCGGTACGGGCGCTGCTGGCAGGTTATGCCAGCGGGTTCAACCGGGCGCTGGCCGAGCGCCGCAGCCAAGGGTTGCCCGCCGAATGTGGCACCGGCGAGTGGCTGCGGCCGATAAGCAGCGAGGACCTGATCAGGCTGACCCGTCGGCTGCTCGCCGAAGGCGGTGTCGGGCAGTTCGTCGAAGCGCTGGCCGGGGCGCAACCGCCAACGCAGGCCAGCCAGCCGGCGCCGGCAGGGTTTGCCGCGGCGCTGGCCAGGCAACAGCGTTTTGCCACGGAGCGCGGTAGCAATGCGGTGGCTGTCGGGGCCCGGCGTTCGGCCAATGGCCGTGGTCTGTTGCTGGCCAACCCGCACTTCCCGTGGATGGGCGGCATGCGTTTCTATCAGATGCAACTGACCATTCCCGGCCAGCTCGATGTGATGGGGGCGGCATTGCCGGGCCTGCCGGTGGTCAACATCGGCTTCAACCAGCATCTGGCCTGGACGCACACCGTCGATACGTCGAATCACTTCACCCTGTACCGCCTGCAACTCGACCCCAAGGACCCGACCCGCTACCTGCTCGATGGCAAGTCGCTGCCGCTGGCCCGGCAAACCGTCAGTGTTGCGGTAAAGGCCGAGGATGGCAGCCTGAGCCAGGTGCAGCGCCAGGTCTACAGCTCGCAATTCGGCCCGGTGGTGCAATGGCCGGGGCGCCTGGACTGGGATGCACATGCTGCCTACAGCCTGCGCGACGCCAACCTTGAGAACACCCGGGTGTTGCAGCAGTGGTACCAGATCAACCATGCCGACAGCCTGGTGGCGTTGAAAGGCTCGATCGAACAGCTGCAGGGCATCCCCTGGGTCAACACACTGTCGGTGGACCAGGCTGGCAAGGCCCTGTACCTGAACCAGTCAGTGGTGCCTTATGTGGATCAGCAACTGCTGAGCACGTGCAGCAACCCGCAGGCACAAGGGCGCCTGGTAGTACTGGATGGCTCCCGCAGCGCGTGCCAGTGGAAGGTCGATGCGCAGGCCGCACAGCCGGGGATTTTCCCTGCGCGGCTTCTGCCGAGCCTGGAACGCGAAGATTTCGTGCAGAACTCCAACGACCCGGCCTGGATGGCCAACCCGGCGCAGCCGCTGACCGGTTATTCGCCGCTGGTCAGCCGCAGTGACCAGCCGCTGGGCATGCGTGGCCGCTTTGCCCTGCAACGCCTGCAGGGTACGGCCCGCCTGGGCGCCGACGACCTGCAGCGCATGGTGACCGATGACGAGGTCTACCTGGCCAGCCTGCTACTGCCTGACCTGCTGCAGTGGTGCAAGGGCGCCGACGCGGATGTGCGGGCCGTATGCAGCAGCCTGGCGGCCTGGAATGGCAGGGCTGACCTGGACAGTGGCATTGGGCTGATACATTTCCAGAACCTGTACGATGCCCTGGCCGAGCACCCGCAAAGCTGGCGGGTGGCCTTTGACCCTGCCGATCCGCAGCACACCCCGCGCGGGTTGGCGGTCGAGCAGGCGGCCGTGCGCAAGCTGTTGCATCAGGCCGCATTGGCGTCGCTCGAGCAGGTGCGTGACAGCGGCATGGCAGGGGACGCGCGCTGGGGGCAGGTGCAACAGGCGGGCGATGGTACGCCGGTGCCGGGTGGCCCGCAGGCGTTGGGCGTGTACAACGCGATCTACAGTGTGCCGCATGGGCAGGGCAAGCGGTTGGTGGTCAGTGGTACCAGCTACCTGCAACTGGTCAGTTTTACCGACCAGGGGCCAGAGGCCCGTGGGCTGCTGGCGTTTTCCCAGTCCAGTGAAGCGGCTTCGGTGCATGCCAGTGACCAGACCAAGGCGTTTGCAGCCGGGCAACTGGCGGTGATTCCGTTTACCGAGGCGCAGATCAAGGCGGACCCGGAGTACCGGGAAGTGGTGATCAGTGAGGGGGACAAGGGGGCGGTGGTCAGCCGGCCTTGAGGCGTTAGCCTGTGCCTGCCTCTTCGCGGGTAAACCCGCTTGTATGGTAGGACTTGAAGGGAGGAGGAGGGTCATAACTCGCTTCTGACTGTTCGCAGCAGTACAGACCGTGGGAGAAATCACCCCTCCTCCTTTCAGCACCCAAGCGCCGATAAGGAATGCCTCGTTTGCAAACGACGATAGATGCAAGCCTGCGCCAGGGTGTGCCCTTCAAGTCCCACTACGCTACAAGGAGCAGCTATCCATGGCAATGTCCGCAACCCCAATCGAAGCTGGCGTGGACACCGCCAAAGATGAACTGGTGATTCAAAGCGCTCCGAGCACCAAACCCTTCGCCATCCCCAACACCCCGAAAGCAATCAAAGCCTGGCTCAAGACACTGCCTAAAGGCTCAGCGCTGGCCATCGAAGCGACCAGCACTTATCACATGGAAATGGCGGAGCAAGCCCACGCTGCGGGTTTCGCGGACTACGTTATCGACGGTCTGAGGTTGAGCAAATACCGGGAAAGCGTTGCTGTGCGGGCGAAAACTGATGCCCACGATGCCGCTTTGCTCGCCCGTTTCCTGAGCAACGAGCGAGGTTCCTTGAAGGCCTGGGTTCCGCCACCTGCGGGGCATCGTGAGATCCAGATGCTGCTGCGTCGCCGCGCCAAACTGGTAGCCGTGCGGCATGCTGCGGATGAGTTTGTCGGGCGACAAGATGTTTGCCTCAGCGCTCAAGAGCCTTGAAGAAACGGTCAAGCGCGTAGAGCTTTTGCTGGAAAAACAGCTGCGTACGGTGATCAAGACGGCTGGGCTTTCCGATCAGTTGCGTCGCGTCCAGCAGCTTCCCGGTGTTGGCTTTTTAACGGCTGCCGGCTTAGTGATGTCCTTCATGCGCGGCGAGTTCAAGAACAGTGATGCCTTTGTCGCTTACCTGGGCATGGATGTAACGGTTGCCCAATCTGGTAAATGGGCAGGCAGAGGGAAGTTGAGCAAGCGTGGAGACTCGGAGGTTCGCAGGCTGCTGTACAACGCCTCGATGAGCGGCAGCCGAACCAAGACTTGGTCACAGTTTTACGCCCATCATCAAGCACGCGGGAAGAAGACCACACAAGCCTTGGTAATCCTTGCACGTCGCTTGGCTCGGCTGGCCTTCGGCCTGATGAGGCATCAGGCCGACTGGAAGCCCGAGATATATACCGGAGGTGCCAAACCAGCCAGCTGAGGCTGGGGCTGCTGCGCAGCCGAACCAAACTGACGGATAGCACCCAACGCCGAAGAGAAACTCTCCGGCGCGCTGACTTGTGTCTGGAGATTACTGAAAGAGGCCGAAGACGGTTCTACTGAGAAATTGCCTTCGGCCATAGAATCTCCCACAGGTACTGCACCAGGGCTGCAAGCGGCACGATACCTGTGGGAGCGGGTTTACCCGCGAAGAAGGTAACTCGGTCGGTCAGGAAAACTCGAACGGCGCTAGCTGAAAGCCTTGCTCGTCAACCTGCAAGGCCCAGCCACGGCGGTCCCAGTCGCCCAGCACGATACGCCGTGCCGGTTGCCCGTCGACCACCAGCTTGTGTATCGCCGGCCGATGGGTATGCCCATGCACCAAGGTACGTACACCATGCGCTGCCATTACCTTCGGCACTTCCTCTGGCGTGACATCGACGATCTCGGTGGACTTCATCCGCGTTTGCGAGCGGCTTTCGCTGCGTAGCTTGCGCGCCAGCTTGTAGCGGGCCGACAGCGGCAGGTGCCGCAACACCCACAGGCTCAGCGGGTTGCGCAGCAAGCGGCGCATTTTCATGTAGCCCAGGTCGCGGGTGCACAAGGTATCGCCATGCATCAGCAGCACCTGCTCGCCACCCAGCTCGATCACGCTGGGGTCGTGCAGCAACGTGCAACCCGCAGCGTCGCAGAAGGCTTGGCCGATCAGGAAATCACGGTTGCCATGCATCAGATAGATGGCCGTGCCGCTGTCGCTCAGCCGACGCATGGCCTGGCAGACCGACTGCTGGAAGGGCGTCATGGCATCGTCGCCGATCCAGGCTTCGAAAAAGTCGCCAAGGATGTACAACGCCTTGGCGTGGCGGGCACGGCCATCGAGCAGATCAAGAAACGCCCGGGTAATGTCCGGGCGTTCTTCTTGCAGGTGCAGATCGGAGATCAGCAGGATCACTCAACGATCTCGGCTTTCTCGATGATCACGTCGTCCTTCGGCACGTCCTGGTGGCCAGCCTTGGAACCGGTGGCGACCTTTTCGATGGCGTCGACGATTTCACGGCCTTCGATCACTTCGCCGAATACCGCGTAGCCCCAGCCCTGAACGTTCTTGCCGCTGTGGTTGAGGAAGTCGTTGTCGGACGAGTTGATGAAGAACTGCGCCGAGGCGGAGTGCGGCTCCATGGTACGGGCCATGGCGATGCTGTACTTCTTGTTCTTCAGGCCGTTGTCGGCTTCGTTCTGGATGCTGGCGCGGGTCTTCTTCTGGCTCATGCCAGGCTCGAAGCCGCCGCCCTGGATCATGAAGCCCTTGATCACGCGGTGGAACACGGTGCCATTGTAGTGGCCGTCCTTGACGTACTGAACGAAGTTTTCGGTAGTCAGCGGCGCTTTCTCGGCGTCCAGTTGCAGGACGATGTCGCCGTGGTTGGTGCTCAGTTTGACTTTGGACATGCTGAAACTCGCTCTTTCAAGGCAATCGGAATTAGGGTGCGCAGGGCGCGGGTCATCACCTGACGCAGGATCAGGCGATCGCGACACATGGCGCGCACTGGCCATTTTGCCAGGCTGCGGCAAAAAGCCGTGATAAATCACGCCAGTTTGTCTGGGCCCGACTGTCAGCAGCTTGACTGCTTCGGCTATGATAGGCCCTTTGATTCAATCGGCCTACCCAGGCCGGACACGTGCATTCAAGGATCCTATGAGCAAGCCCACTGCCGACAACGCGCCCAACGCCGCTGCCAAAGGCGCCCCCGCTGTCCCTGCGAATTTCCTGCGGCCGATCATCCAGGCCGACCTGGACTCGGGCAAGCACAGCAGCATCGTCACCCGTTTCCCGCCGGAGCCCAATGGCTACCTGCACATCGGTCACGCCAAGTCGATCTGCGTCAACTTCGGCCTGGCCAAGGAATTCGGGGGCGTCTGCCACCTGCGTTTCGACGATACCAACCCGGCCAAGGAAGACCAGGAGTACATCGACGCCATCCAGAGCGATGTCAAGTGGCTGGGCTTCGACTGGGCCGGCGATGTGCGCTACGCCTCCGACTACTTTGACCAGCTGCACGACTGGGCGGTCGAGCTGATCAAGCGTGGCAAGGCCTACGTCTGCGACCTTACCCCCGAGCAGGCCAAGGAATACCGTGGCAACCTCAAGGAACCGGGCAAGAACAGCCCGTTCCGCGAGCGCAGCGTTGACGAGAACCTCGACCTGTTCGCGCGCATGAAGGCTGGCGAGTTCAAGGATGGCGAGCGCGTGCTGCGGGCCAAGATCGACATGGCCTCGCCGAACATGAACCTGCGCGACCCGATCCTGTACCGTATCCGCCATGCCCACCACCACCAGACCGGTGACAAGTGGTGCATCTACCCGAACTACGACTTCACCCACGGCCAGTCGGACGCCATCGAGGGCATCACCCATTCGATCTGCACCCTGGAGTTCGAAGGCCATCGTCCGCTGTACGACTGGTTCCTCGACAACCTGCCGGTGCCAGCGCACCCGCGCCAGTACGAGTTCAGCCGCCTGAATCTGAACTACACCATCACGTCCAAGCGCAAGCTCAAGCAGCTGGTCGACGAAAAGCACGTCGAAGGCTGGGACGACCCACGCATGTCGACCCTGTCCGGCTTCCGTCGCCGTGGCTACACCCCGGCTTCGATCCGCAACTTCTGCGAAATGATCGGCACCAACCGTTCCGACGGCGTGGTCGACATGTCGATGCTCGAGTTCAGCATCCGTGACGACCTGGACCGCACCGCACCGCGCGCCATGTGCGTGCTGCGCCCGCTGAAAGTGGTCATCACCAACTATCCGGAAGGCCAGGTCGAGCAGCTCGAACTGCCGCGCCACCCCAAGGAAGACATGGGCGTGCGCGTGCTGCCGTTCGCCCGCGAGCTGTACATCGACCGTGATGACTTCATGGAAGAGCCGCCGAAGGGCTACAAGCGCCTGGAACCGGCCGGTGAAGTGCGCCTGCGCGGCAGCTACGTGATTCGCGCCGACGAGGCGATCAAGGATGCCGACGGCAACATCGTCGAGCTGCGCTGCTCGTACGACCCGGACACCCTGGGCAAGAACCCGGAAGGCCGCAAGGTCAAGGGCGTGATCCACTGGGTGCCGGCCGAGGGCAGCGTTGAGTGCGAAGTGCGCCTGTACGACCGCCTGTTCCGCTCGCCGAACCCGGAAAAGACCGAGGAGGGCGGCAGCTTCCTGGACAACATCAACCCAGGCTCGCTGCAGGTGCTCAGCGGCTGCCGCGCCGAGCCGTCGCTGGCCCAGGCGCAGCCCGAGGACCGTTTCCAGTTCGAACGCGAAGGCTACTTCTGCGCCGACCTGAAGGACAGCCAGCCGGGCCGCCCGGTGTTCAACCGCACTGTCACCCTGCGTGACTCCTGGGGCAGCTGAGGAACCGCCGTGCTTACCATCTACAACACGCTGAGCAAAACGAAGGAAACCTTCAAGCCGCTGGATGGCAACAAGGTGCGCATGTACGTGTGCGGCATGACCGTGTACGACTACTGCCACCTGGGCCATGGCCGCAGCATGGTGGCCTTCGACCTGGTCACCCGCTGGCTGCGCAAGAGCGGCTACGAGCTGACCTACGTGCGCAACATCACCGACATCGATGACAAGATCATCAACCGGGCCAACGAGAACGGCGAAAGCTTCGATGCCCTGACCGCCCGCATGATCGACGCGATGCACGAAGACGAGCGCCGCCTGAACATCCTGCCGCCGGACCAGGAGCCGCGTGCCACCGACCATATCGCCGGCATGCACGCGATGATCCAGACCCTGATCGACAAGGGTTATGCCTATGCCCCGGGCAATGGTGATGTGTACTACCGCGTCGGCAAGTTCGTCGGCTACGGCAAGCTGTCGCGCAAGAAGATCGAAGACCTGCGCATCGGTGCCCGTATCGAGGTCGACGAAGCCAAGCAGGACCCGCTGGACTTCGTGCTGTGGAAGGGCGTCAAGCCGGGCGAGCCGAGCTGGGAGTCGCCATGGGGCCCGGGGCGTCCGGGCTGGCACATCGAGTGCTCGGTGATGTCCACCTGCTGCCTGGGTGAAAGCTTCGACATCCACGGCGGCGGCAGCGACCTGGAGTTCCCGCACCACGAGAACGAGATCGCCCAGAGCGAGGCGGCCACCGGCAAGCAGTACGCAAACGCCTGGATGCACTGCGGCATGATTCGTATCAATGGCGAGAAGATGTCCAAGTCGTTGAACAACTTCTTCACCATTCGCGACGTGCTCGAGAAGTATCACCCGGAAGTGGTGCGCTACCTGCTGGTGGCCAGCCACTACCGCAGCGCGATCAACTACTCGGAAGACAGCCTGCGCGATGCCAAGGGCGCGCTGGAGCGCTTCTACCACGCCCTGCGTGGCTTGCCACGGGTAGCGGCCAAGGGTGGCGAAGAGTTTGTCGAGCGCTTCAGCGTGGCCATGAACGACGACTTCGGCACCCCCGAAGCCTGCGCCGTGCTGTTCGACCTGGTGCGCGAGATCAACCGCCTGCGCGAAAGCGACGTGGAGGCTGCTGCCGGCCTGGCAGGTCGCCTGCGCGAGCTGGGTGACGTGCTGGGTGTGCTGCAACTGGAAGCCGATGACTTCCTGCGTGCAGGGGCCGAAGGCAAGGTGGATGCCGCTGAGGTCGAGGGCTTGATCCAAGCGCGCCTGCAGGCGCGTGCGGACAAGAACTGGGCCGAGTCCGACCGCATTCGCGACCAGCTGACCGCCATGGGTGTGGTGCTGGAAGACAGCAAGGGTGGGACTACCTGGCGTCTGGCCGACTGATCGGTTTAAAGGGGGCTGCGCTGCAGCCCATCGCGACACAAGGCCGCTCCTACAGGAATAGCGCCGCATTCAATGCTTGCGTAATCCCTGTAGGAGCGGCCTTGTGTCGCGATGGGCCGCAAAGCGGCCCCGTTTCTATTTGGCAAGGCCCACAAGCGGGCAGTGCAACACCAACCTGGCCCCACCCAGCTCGCTTTCCCCCACCTCCAGCCCGAACCCATGCAGGTCGACGATCGCCGCAACGATCGACAACCCCAGCCCGAACCCCGCATGGCGGTGGCCTTCATCGCTACGGTAGAAGCGCTTCAGCACTGCCGCCCGTTCCTCTTCCGGAATACCCGGCCCGCTGTCCTCGATGGCCAGGTGCAGGCCGTTGTCGTCCTGCGTCGCCGTTATCCGCACCAGCCCACCCTCGGGCGTGAACTTGATGCCGTTGCCCACCAGGTTGGCCAGTGCTTCGAACAGCAGTTCGCGGTCACCATGCAATGCCGGCAGTTCGGCCGGCTGCTGCAGTTCCAGGCGGATGCCGCCATCTTCTGCCAACGGCAAGTAGAAGTCGTGCAGCTCGACCAACAACTCGTGCGGGTCAAGCTGGACGAAACCGGCCCGCCGCTGGCGGTCTTCCAGTTCGCTGATGCGCAACAACCCGCGAAAACGCGCCATCAGGGTGTCGGTTTCGCTGATGGCCTGGTCCAGTGCCTCGGCCTGGGTGGAGTCAGCGTCACTTTGCTGGCGAATGCGGTACAGCTGGGCGCGCAGGCGCGTGAGCGGGGTGCGCAGGTCGTGGGCGATGTTGTCGCACACGCCCTTGACCTCGTGCATCAGCCGCTCGATGCGGTCGAGCATGGCGTTGACGATGGCTGCCAGCATGTCCAGCTCGTCGCGCCGGGCCGACAGCGGCAGGCGGTGGGTAAGGTCACCGGCGACGATCAGTTCGGCCTGGGCCTGGATCGCGCGGATGCGCTTGAGTGGGCGGCGCCTCAGCAGGTACCAACCGGCAAAGCCCGGGATCAGGGTCAGCGATATCCCCCAAAGCAGGGCATGCAGGATGATCCGGGTGACCACGAACAGCGAGCCGTTGTCGCGCACCAGCACCAGCCAGCGGCCATCCTGCACCTTGATCGCCACCGCGTCGCAGCTGTCACGCGGCATGTGCGGGTCGTCGGCGTCCAGGCAGCGCTTGAGTTCGTGAACCTTGCCGTCCAGCCCCAGCTCTGGCGGGATGGCGCGAATGCGCCCGCCGATCGGGTTGAGCTGGTTGTCGAACAGGCCGTAGGCGTCGAAGCTGCGCTCCTCGAAGGCCTGGCTGGCGACCAGGGCGTCGTCCAGCTGTTTGCCGCTCATGTGCGCGAACAGGTGCTGGCGCTGCAGCATCGAATGGCGGGTTAGTTTGTTCAGGTAGCTGGACACCTCGAAGTACAGCACCCCCATGAGGATGCTGCTCCAGGCCACGAACAGAAAGCTGTACAGCGCCAGCAGGCGGCTGGTCGAGGAGCTCCAGCCCTTAGACGGGTTCAGCAATGGCATAGCCGGAGCCCCGTACCGTACGGATCAGCGGCGACTGGCCGGGCGAGTCGATTTTCTTGCGCAGGCGACCGATGTGTACGTCGATCAGGTTGGTGCCCGGGTCGAAGTGGTAGCCCCAGACTTCCTCGAAAATCATCATCCGCGTGATCACCTGGCCGCTATGGCGCATCAGGTACTCCAGCAGCTTGTATTCGGTGGGCAGCAGGTTGAGGGTCTGTTCGCCACGGCGGGCTTCGTGGCTGATCAGGTCCAGTTGCAGGTCGGCGACCTGCAGACGGGTCTGGGTCATGGGCACGCTGTTGCGGCGCAGCAGCACTTCGACCCGCGCGGCCATCTCGTCGGAGGCGAACGGTTTGGTCAGGTAGTCGTCACCCCCGGCACGCAGGCCGCGCACCCGCTCGTCGACGTCGGAGAGGGCGCTGATCATCAGGATCGGCGTGGCAATCTTGAGGTTGCGCAGCGTGGTGACGATGGTCAGGCCATCGACCTCGGGCAGCATGCGGTCCAGGGTGATCAGGTCGTAGCCGCCGGCAATGGCCTTGGCCAGGCCTTCACGGCCATTGTCGGCCCAATCCACCTCAAGGCCGTGGCTGGTAAGTTCGGCGACGATTTCCTGGCCGGTGACGGCGTCGTCTTCGATGGTCAGTACGCGAGGCATGCTGGTTCCCGGGCATCTAATGGAGACTAGATTGTGCCAAAGAATAGCCAAACGGCGATTTAAGAAAAATTCATCTGGCGCGTTTTGCCTGCACTGGCCTCTTCGCGGGTAAACCCGCTCCCACAGGTGCAGCGTCACCCCCAAGGGCGGTGACATCCCTGTGGGAGCGGGTTTACCCGCGAAGCAGGCACCGCGGTCTTTCAACGTGCGCCGATACCCTCGGCATGCATGATCTGCGCAATGATCGGCACCGGAGTCATCAGGTGCGAGCGCATCATGGCGCTGGCGCGCTTGGCGTCCCGGGCCAGAATCACTTCCACCAGAGCCGCATGCTCCTGGCGCTTGAGCTCCAGGGCCTGTTCGGAAAACACCGTCTGGGTCAGCCACAGGTGCCGGTAGCGCTCGGCCTGGTCGAACAGGTAAGTGCGCGCCTGCAGCAGGTGCTTGGAGCCGCAGCCCGAGGCAATGGCCGTGTGGAATGCCTTGTGCCGTTCGTCCCACACATCCAGGCGCTGCTCGCGGGTCTTCACTTCCACCACCTTGGCCAGGGTATGCGAGTGGGCCAGTACCGACGCCTCCCAGGCGTCGTCGCCACGCTCGATGGCCAGGGTGATGATCATCGCCTCCAGGTTGGCGCGGGCATCGTAGATGTCGTTCATCTCGTCCAGCGACATGGGCGCCACACGGTAGCCCTTCTGGCTGATCGCGTTGACCAGGTGCTCGGCCACCAACTGCGACAGTGCTTCGCGCAGCGGGCCCACGCCCAGGTCGTAGCGCTCCTTCAGGGTGCTCATCAGCAGCTTTTCGCCGGGTTTGAACACGCCGCGGATGATGTCCTTCTTGAGCCTCTCATACCCGCTGAATGCTGAGTTTTGTCGGGGGGCGAGCGCTTCCAAGGTCCTGTTCCTCAAACGGTTTTGACGATCATACCGAAAGCGTTCGCCGGCGAAAAACAATGGACAAAAACACATTTTGTCTTTGATAAATAAAAATGTAGACATTTTGCGTTTATGGCGATAATTTTAGCTCGCCCGCACTGATCCAGGTCATGACCGGACGGCGCTACTCATTTTTTCTGCCAGGACATTGCCATGAACGCTTTTACGCAGATCGACGAACTTGTGATGCCACTGCCGCTCGAGCCGCGTGGTTACACCATCGCCCCTTCGAAACAGTCGCCGCGCCTGCTTGAGCTGACCTTTGCCCGCGAAACGGTCGAAGCGTTCGTCCAGGCTGTTGCCCAGTGGCCGGTGCAGGCGCTGGAATACAAGTCGTTCCTGCGCTTCCGGGTTGGCGAGATCCTCGACGAGCTGTGCCAGGGCACCCTGCGGCCGGTGCTGCTCAATACCATCCTCAACCGCGCCAGCGGCGGCATGCTGATCACCCCGGTCGGCCTGGATGACGTGAGCCAGGCCGAGGACATGGTCAAGTTCACCACCGCCTGCGCACACCTGATCGGCCGCTCCAACTACGACGCCATGAGCGGCCAGTTCTATGCCCGCTTCGTGGTGGTCAACACCGACAACTCAGACAGCTACCTGCGCCAGCCGCACCGGGTCATGGAGCTGCACAACGACGGCACCTTCGTCAACCAGATCACCGACTACGTGCTGATGCTGAAGATTGACGAAAAGAACATGGAAGGGGGCAACTCGCTGCTGCTGCACCTGGACGACTGGGAGCAGTGCGACGAATTCTTCCGCCACCCGCTGGCCCGTCGCCAAATGCGCTGGACCGCACCGCCGAGCAAGAAGGTGTCCGAAGATGTGTTCCACTCGGTATTCGACACCGATGCCGAAGGACGCCCGACCATGCGCTACATCGACCAGTTCGTGCAGCCGGAAAACTACGAGGAGGGCATCTGGCTGAACGCCTTGTCCGAATCGCTGGAAGGCAGCGAGAAGAAGCTTTCGGTACCGGTCGGCGTGGGTAGCTTCCTGCTGATCAACAACCTGTTCTGGCTGCATGGCCGCGACCGCTTCACGCCGCACGACGGCCTGCGCCGCGAGCTGATGCGCCAGCGCGGTTACGTGGCCTTCCCCAAACCGCTGTACCAGCGCGGGCAATAATGACAGGGCGCGGGGCGGGCGCCCGCCCACGCGTCTTTGCACAAAACGATGCCACCAGGGCCCGCGCGGGCCTTGGTGAGCCAGTCAGGCAATGCCTGCGTGTGAGGTAAGGCTGTGTACGATTTCATCATCATTGGCGGTGGCATTGTGGGCATGTCCACGGCCATGCACCTGATCAAGGTCTACCCGGATGCGAAGATTCTCCTGCTGGAGAAAGAGTCCGGCCCGGCCCGCCACCAGACCGGCCACAACAGCGGCGTGATCCACGCCGGCGTGTATTACACCCCCGGCAGCCTCAAGGCGCGCTTCTGCCTGGAAGGCAACAAGGCCACCAAGGCTTTCTGCACCCAGCACGGTATCCGCTTCGATGAATGCGGCAAGCTGCTGGTAGCTACCAACGACCTGGAAATGCAGCGCATGAAGGCGCTGTGGGAGCGCACCGCGGCCAATGGCCTGGAGCGCTACTGGCTGTCGGCGGCCGAACTGCGCGAGCGCGAGCCCAATATCGTTGGCATGGGCGGCATCTTCGTGCCCTCCAGCGGTATCGTCAATTACGCCGAAGTGACTGCGGCCATGGGCGCCGAGTTCCAGCGCGCCGGCGGTGAGATCCGCTATGGCGCCGAGGTGGTCGGCCTGCAGGAGCTGGCCAGCGAAGTGGTCGTGCGCACGCGTGGCGACCATCATGACGATGAGTTGCGCAGCCGTTTCCTGGTGACCTGCTCGGGCCTGATGGCCGACCGCGTGGTGAGCATGCTGGGCCTGCGGACCGAGTTCGTCATCTGCCCGTTCCGTGGCGAGTACTACCTGCTGCCCAAGCAGCACAACCAGATCGTCAACCACCTGATCTACCCGATTCCCGACCCGTCCATGCCGTTCCTGGGGGTGCACCTGACTCGCATGATCGACGGCACCGTGACCGTTGGCCCTAACGCCGTGCTGGCAATGAAGCGCGAGGGTTACCGCAAGCGCGATGTCAGCCCAGCCGACCTGTTCCAGACCCTGACCACCCCCGGCATCCTCAAGGTGCTGGCGAAGAACTTCCGCCCAGGCCTGATCGAGATGAAGAACTCGCTGTTCAAGGGTGGCTACCTCAAGCAGGTCCAAAAATACTGCCCGAGCATCACCAAGGCCGACCTCACGCCTTATCCGGCCGGTGTGCGTGCCCAGGCCGTATCGCGTGACGGCAAGCTGATCGACGACTTCCTGTTCGTCAACACCGCTCGCAGCGTCAACGTGTGCAACGCACCGTCGCCGGCCGCCACCTCCGCCATCCCTATCGGCGCATACATCGTCGACAAGGTATGCGAGCAGGTCGGTCGCCAGGGCGGCAGTTTCCCCAAGGCCGACCTGGCGCCTCGTCAGCGGGCTGCCGGCTGACCTACCCGTAATACGCCCTGCGGTTTCGTTTTCCTCAACCCGTACTGCCCTACTCACCATCTAGGGCAGGGCGGGCTTTTTCGCGCCTGCGTCGGTGACGTGCAAGCCGGCGGCCCCAGCGTGGGCATGACAAAAACAACAAGGTAGCGCCATGCAAACCCACAAGAACAATTTGAGTCATGGATTGAAATCCCGGCATGTCACCATGCTGTCCATTGCCGGCGTGATCGGTGCCGGCCTGTTCGTCGGCTCCGGCCGTGCGATTGCCGAGGCAGGGCCCGCCACCATCCTGGCCTATATCCTGGCCGGCGCGCTGGTGGTGCTGGTAATGCGCATGCTGGCCGAAATGGCCGTTGCTTCACCGGACACCGGTTCGTTCTCTACCTATGCCGACCTCGCCATCGGCAAGTGGGCCGGCTACACCATCGGCTGGCTGTATTGGTGGTTCTGGGTACTGATCATCCCCATTGAGGCCAATATCGCCGCCACCATCATCAATTCCTGGGTCCCGCAGCTGGAGATCTGGGTCTTGTCGTTGGTGATTACCCTGTTGCTGACCGCCACCAACCTGTTCAGCGTGAAGAACTACGGTGAGTTCGAGTTCTGGCTGGCGTTGGTCAAGGTGGTGGCCATTGTCGGCTTCATCGCGCTGGGGGTATGCGCCATCTTCGGCTTGCTACCAGGCTCCGGTGTCAGCGGCGTGTCCCGCCTGTGGGACAGTGGCGGGTTCATGCCCAACGGTTTTGGTGCGGTGCTGAGCGCCATGCTGATTACCATGTTCTCGTTCCTCGGCGCCGAAGTGGTGACCATTGCCGCAGCCGAATCGGATGAAGCGGGCAAGCATATTTCCAAGGCCACCAACTCGGTGATCTGGCGGATCACGCTGTTCTATATCCTGTCGATCTTCATCGTCATCGCGCTGGTGCCGTGGACTGACCCGCGCCTGGCCACCGAAGGGTCCTATGTCACGGTGCTGGACACCCTGGGCGTGCCGAATGCCAAGGCCATCATCGACTTCGTGGTGCTGACGTCGGTGACCAGTTGCCTCAACTCGTCGCTGTATACCGCTTCGCGCATGGTCTACTCGCTGAGCCGCCGCGGTGATGCGCCGGCCTGTGCCCAGGTGACCAGTCGCAGCGGCACCCCCGTGGTGGCTGTGCTGCTGTCCACAGGCGCAGCTTTCCTGGCGGTGATTGCCAATTACCTGGTCCCGGCCAAGGTGTTCGGCTTCCTCATGGCAAGCTCCGGCGCCATTGCCCTGCTGGTGTATCTGGTGATCGCCGTTTCCCAGCTGCGCCTGCGTCAGCGCCTGACTGCACAGGGCAAGACGTTGGGCTACCGCATGTGGCTGTTCCCATGGCTGACCTGGGGCGTGATCCTGTTCATCAGCGGCGTGCTGGTACTGATGCTGTTCCGCCCGGATCACCGTCTGGAAGTAGTATCGACCATGGTGCTGGCGGTACTGGTGGTGTGTTCGGGCCTTCTGGTCACACGGCGCCGGGCGCGCGAGGCGGTGGTTGGCAGCGTACGGCAGGGCGCTTGAGTCGCTCGGCCTGAAGACAGACGAGCAAGTCGCATCAGGCTGTGAGAGGATGTCCGCCATCACAGCCAGGACCCCGAACGCAGCCTGATGAAGACACCCAAAAGAATCGAACCCCTGATCGAAGACGGCCTGGTCGACGAAGTACTGCGGCCGTTGATGAATGGCAAGGAAGCCGCCGTGTATGTGGTGCGCTGTGGCAGCCAGGTGCGCTGCGCCAAGGTTTATAAAGAAGCCAACAAGCGCAGTTTCCGCCAGGCTGCCGAGTACCAGGAGGGCCGCAAGGTTCGCAACAGCCGTCAGGCCCGGGCCATGGCCAAGGGCAGCAAGTACGGCCGCAAGGAAGCCGAAGACGCCTGGCAGAACGCCGAAGTGGCGGCGCTGTTCCGTCTGGCCGGCGCTGGCGTGAGGGTTCCCAGGCCCTACGATTTCCAGGACGGCGTGCTGTTGATGGAGCTGGTGACCGATGCCGACGGTGACGCGGCCCCGCGCCTGAACGACGTACACCTCGAAGCCGAGGAAGCCCGGGCGTACCATGCCTTCGTCATTCGCCAGATCGTGCTGATGCTGTGTGCCGGGCTGGTGCATGGCGACCTGTCGGAGTTCAACGTGCTGCTTGGCCCGGACGGGCCGGTGATCATCGACTTGCCGCAGGCGGTAGATGCAGCGGCCAACAACCATGCCTTCAGCATGCTGCAGCGCGATGTGGCCAACATGG
Source organism: Pseudomonas sp. C5pp (assembly GCF_000814065.1). NCBI lineage: Bacteria > Pseudomonadati > Pseudomonadota > Gammaproteobacteria > Pseudomonadales > Pseudomonadaceae > Pseudomonas > Pseudomonas sp. C5pp. Next base: position 108,365 of record NZ_JWLN01000020.1, read on the forward strand.
CCCATTATTTCGGGCGCTTTGCGCCGGAGCTGAAAAGTACCCGGTATGCGCAGGAAATGTGGGCCTTGTACGAGGCGGGCGAACTGCGCCCGGACAGCCCGCTGACGGGGTTGTTCGAGGATGACGAGCATGCGGCTGACGTGGCCGGGGTGATGCGCGAGATCGATGCGGCCCGGCTGGATGATGCGCGCCGGCGCGCCGCGCGGGCCGAGGCTGAGGCAGGGGTGGCCAGGGCAGAGGAGCCTGCGCCGCCCTGGCTGCAGTAATAGGTTGCCTGCACTGGCCTCTTCGCGGGTAAACCCGCTCCCACAAGTACAGCGCGAATCCTGTGGGAGCGGGTTTACCCGCGAAGAGGCCGGCACAGAAAAAATGCAGCCATTGCCTTTGACGCAAGACAATATCTCGTCATCCGGCCTTTTCACTGGCGCGCGACAGGCATAAGGTATACGCCGTTCAAATTCCCTGGAGCTGTCATGTCCAACCAATTCCCGTCCGTTCGTCCACGCCGCCTGCGCCAGAACGAATCCCTGCGCACGATCTTCCAGGAAACCGAGTTCCGCCTTGAAGACCTGATCCTGCCGATCTTCGTCGAAGAGGGTATCGATGACTTCGTGCCGATCACCAGCATGCCGGGCGTCAACCGCATTCCCGAGAAGCTGCTGGCCCAGGAAATCGAGCGCTATGCCCGCGCTGGTATCAAGTCGGTGATGACCTTTGGCGTTTCGCACAACCTGGACGCCGTCGGCAGCGACACCTGGAACGAAAACGGCCTGGTCGCGCGCATGTCACGCATCTGCAAGGACACCGTGCCGGAAATGGTGGTGATGTCCGACACCTGCTTCTGCGAATACACCAGCCACGGCCACTGCGGCGTACTGCACGACCACGGTGTGGACAACGACGCCACCCTGGCCAACCTGGGCAAGCAGGCGGTCATCGCCGCTGCTGCAGGTGCCGATTTCATTGCCCCGTCAGCGGCGATGGACGGCCAGGTCCAGGCCATCCGCAGCGCGCTGGATGGTGCCGGCTTCCACGACACCGCGATCATGGCCTATTCCACCAAGTTCGCCTCGTCGCTGTATGGCCCGTTCCGTGAAGCCGGTGGTACCGCGCTGAAGGGCGACCGCAAGAGCTACCAGATGAACCCGATGAACCGCCGCGAAGCCGTGCGCGAGTCGCTGCTCGACGAGCAGGAAGGCGCCGATGTACTGATGGTCAAGCCGGCCGGTGCCTACCTCGACGTGATCGCCGATATCCGTGCAGCCTCGCGCCTGCCGCTGGCGGCGTACCAGGTGAGCGGCGAGTACGCGATGATCAAGTTCGGTGGCCTGGCTGGCGCCATCGATGAAGGCCGGGTGGTGCGTGAAAGCATTGGCGCGATCAAGCGTGCCGGTGCCGACCTGATCCTCACCTACTTCGCCATGGACCTGGCCCGCGAAGGCATCTGACCTCGAGCTGTTGCCCATGCAAGCCGCTGCCATCGCAGCGGCTTTTCTTTGCCTGCGCCGCAACCGGTGAGGAAAAATACAAAAAACCCGTAAGCGCTGAATTATTTAGTGTCCCGTCGTATCTCATCCCTTAGAGCATTCATCGACAGGGATACGGACATGAAACCTCGCAAGAAAAGCATCCAGCCAATCGGCCTGAAGGACATCACCATCGTCGACGACGGCAAGATGCGCAAGGCAATCACCGCGGCGGCACTGGGCAATGCCATGGAGTGGTTCGACTTCGGCGTCTACGGCTTCGTCGCCTACGCCCTGGGCAAGGTTTTCTTCCCCAATGCCGACCCAAGCGTGCAGATGATCGCGGCGTTGGCCACGTTCTCGGTGCCGTTTCTGATCAGGCCTCTGGGCGGGCTGTTCTTCGGTGCCTTGGGCGACCGGTTCGGGCGGCAGAAAATCCTCGCTGCGACCATCGTGATCATGTCGCTCAGCACCTTTGCCATCGGCCTGATACCGTCCTATGCCAGCATCGGTATCTGGGCGCCGATCCTGTTGCTGCTGGCCAAGATGGCCCAGGGCTTCTCGGTGGGGGGCGAGTACACCGGCGCGTCGATCTTCGTCGCCGAATATGCCCCGGACCGAAAACGGGGGTTTCTCGGCAGTTGGCTGGACTTCGGCTCGATTGCCGGGTTCGTGCTGGGTGCCGGTGTGGTGGTGTTGATCTCTACGGTGCTGGGTGAGGAAAAGTTCCTCGAATGGGGTTGGCGCCTGCCGTTCTTCCTCGCCTTGCCGCTGGGCATCATTGGCCTGTACCTGCGCCATGCTCTGGAGGAAACGCCGGCTTTCCAGCAGCATGTCGACAAGCTGGAGCAGGGCGACCGCGAAGGCCTGGCGTCCGGGCCCAAGGTGTCCTTCAAGGAGGTCGCCACCCAACACTGGCGCAGCCTGGTGACCTGTATCGGTGTAGTGATCGCCACCAACGTCACCTACTACATGCTGCTCACGTACATGCCCAGTTACCTGTCGCACAACCTGCACTACAGCGAAGACCATGGCGTGCTGATCATCATCGCGATCATGGTCGGCATGCTGTTCGTGCAACCGATGATCGGGCTGCTCAGCGACAAGTTCGGCCGCCGACCGTTCATCATCGTCGGCAGCGTCGGCCTGTTCGCGCTGGCCATTCCGGCATTCATGCTCATCAACAGCGGCGTACTGGGGGTGATCTTTGCCGGGCTGCTGATCATTGCCGTGCTGCTGAACTTCTTCATCGGCGTGATGGCCTCGACGCTACCGGCAATGTTCCCCACGCATATCCGCTACAGCGCCCTCGCCAGCGCCTTCAACATCTCGGTGCTGATCGCCGGCCTCACCCCGACCATCGCCGCCTGGCTGGTAGAAAGTACTGGCAACCTGTACATGCCGGCCTATTACCTGATGGTGATCGCCGCCGTGGGGCTGGTCACCGGCCTGACCATGAAGGAAACCGCCAACAAGCCGCTGCGCGGCGCGGCACCGGCAGCATCGGATATCGAGGAAGCGCGTGAGCTGCTGCAGGAGCACCACGACAACATCGAGCAAAGGATAGAGGACATCGATGCGCAGATTGCCGAACTGGAGGCCAAGCGCAAGTTGCTGGTGCAGCAGCACCCGCGCATCGAGTGATCAGTGTGGCATGTAGCCACGCTGCCATGTTCGTGGAATGAACCGCGACACCAGGGCCAGCACGCAGGCCAGCGAGCAGCTGCCGGCTAGCGCCTGCAGGCCCAGGTGGTGCTGCAGCCAGGCACCCAGCGCGGCGCCCAGCAGCATGCCGGCCCAAGGCACCAGTTGCACCCGCCAGCCATTGCGCCGCTCGCCCAGCAGCCAGCGCCCCAGCCCACGACCGAAGCGTGACAGGGCACCGGTGACGTAGGTCAGGCCGATGGGCAGGCCGTTCACCTGTTCGACCACGGCGTTGATCATGCCCATGGCCAGTGTGGCGGCGAGCAGCGCGGGCAAGGTCGCTGCCAAGGGCCATGCGGCTGCAAAGCCCAGCAGGGCGGCGACCACCAGCAGCACCGGCCAGGCCCGACGGCGGAACGCGCGCGCCAGCAGCACGCCCAGGGCGTTGCCGATGACGAAGCTCAGCACGGCAGCACTCAGGCGCAGCACCAGGGCCAGGTCCGCATCGCTGATGGCGACGGCCAGACGCGTGGTGTTGCCACTCATGAATGACACGAAGTCGCCCAGCGCCAGCAGGCCGATGGCATCGGTCATGCCGGCCAGTACGGACAGGCCGGCGACCAGGCCGAGGCCGACACGACCACGCAGAATCTGCAGGCGCAGCCGCTTGGCTGTGCGCGCGGGAAGGGTGTTGGGCAGCATCCTCGGGAACTCAGCGAGGCATTTCGCGGGCCAGGGTGCTCTTGATGGTGCGCTCCACTACATCGACCAGCACCATTGTCTGATGGTCCACTTCGATATTGAGCAGCTCGCCGGCCTTGTAGCTGGGGAAGGTGGTCTGGCGCAGGGTTTCCGGGATCAGGTTGATGGTGATCACATTGTCCTCGACATCGGCTACGGTCAGGCTGCAGCCGTTGACCCCGATAAAACCGCGCGGGAATACGTACTTGCCCCATTCCGGTGGCATGCGGAACTTGATGTAGGCGCCGGTTTCCTTGATCGACAGCTCGACGATTTCGGCGGTGGTGGCGATGTGGCCGGCCATCAGGTGGCCGCCGACTTCGGCGTTCATCTTCGCCGAGCGTTCGATGTTGACGCCCTGGCCGGCCTTGAAGTTGCGCAGGTTGGTGCGCTCGAGGGTGGCGGTCATGGCGTCGAACCTGACCTGGGTGCCGTTGATCTCGGTGACCGACAGACAGGTGCCTTCGACACTGACGCTGGCGCCGATCTTCAACTCGTCGAGCAGTTCGGGGGTGAGGTCGATGGTGAACTGGTTGTGGCCCGGGTAGGTGGTCACATCAAGCAGAGGGCGGACGGCCTGGACGATGCCGGTGTACATGGAGTTGCTCCTGGGCACGGAAAAGAAAACCTCCGAACGCTATGCCCGTGGAGCGGTAAAAGCAAGCCAGCCATTGGTCTGGACACTGGAAACCCACAGGCACGGCGCACTTTGTCAGCTGGAGGTGACCC
>NZ_JWLN01000021.1:0-107396 GCF_000814065.1 Pseudomonas sp. C5pp
GGTACCCCACATGTATCGAGCCCAGTGGGGTACCTGTGGGAGCGGCTTTAGCCGCGAAGGGGCCAGCACAGGTTTAAGCAATCGATCAGTGCCACACTGCCATCAGCGCCTGCATTTCTGCTTCGCTGATCAGCCCTTGGGGGTATCGTCCGGCAAGCAGACGTCGTGGGTCGGTCGTCCTGACCCTGATGCTTCCATGGTGTTTCAACCACTTCGCCACAAGCCTGAGCGATTGGTGATTCACTGCCGATGGGCGCAAAGCCGACTCACTTGCTGCGTTCATTTCTACACGTACTCCCTGGCCCGTGAGCGGCTAATCTACGTAAGGATTGTTACAGGTCCGAGAGCGCGGCATGGCCGAGCTATCTCACTGAAAACAATACAAAACTTATGCCAGCACCAGCCTGCGGACGGCCCTCGCGAATAAAAAAGGCCCGTCATGACGGGCCTCTTGATTCACCGTGCGCTCAACGCTTGACCGGTGCCGGTTGCTGCTGGGTCAGGCAGTGGATGTTGCCACCGCCCAACAGCAGCTCACGACCAGGGATCATCACCACCTCATGGTCGGGGAAGATCTTAGCCAGGATCGCTCTGGCCTCGGCATCTGCCGGGTCGTCGAAGCTAGGCGCAATGATGCCGCCGTTGACGATCAGGAAGTTCACGTACGAGCCTGCCAGGCGCACCGATGGGTCACGCTCCTGGCTGCCTGCCACCTGATCGACCCCGGCGCACTCTTCGGCAGTAGCGAACAGCGGGCCCGGGATCGGCATTTTGTGCACGATGAACTCGCGGCCCTTGGCATCGCGAGTGTTCTTCAGCACCTCCATGGCGGCATGGCAGCGTGCATAGTTGGGGTCGTTGGAATCATCGGTCCAGGCCAGTAACACTTCGCCCGGGCGCACGTAACAGCAGAAGTTGTCGACATGGCCATCGGTCTCGTCGTTGTACAGGCCATCCGGCAGCCAGACCACGGTGTCCACCGCCAGATGATCGCGCAGCACCGCTTCGATCTGCTCGCGGTTCAGGTGCGGGTTGCGGTTGCGATTGAGCAGGCATTCTTCGGTAGTAATCACCGTGCCTTCGCCGTCCACGTGGATCGAGCCGCCCTCGAGCACGAAGCCTTCGGTGTGGTAGCGCTGGCAGCGCTCCATTTCCAGGACCTTGGCCGCCAGCTCCTCGTCACGGTTCCACGGTGCGTACAGGCCGCCGTCGAAGCCGCCCCAGGCATTGAAGCCCCAGTCCACACCACGCACCTCACCCTGGTCGTTGATGACGAAGGTCGGGCCGGTGTCACGCACCCAAGCATCGTCATTGCTGATCTCGACCACGCGAATGTTCGGCTGGTCGAGCTGGCGGCGGGCATTTTCGTACTGGCCAGCGGAAACCGCGACGGTTACCGGCTCGAAGCGGGCAATGGCCTTGGCCAGGGTCACATGGGCAGCCTGCGCCGGCTTGCCGCCAAGGCGCCAGTTGTCCGGGCGCTCCGGCCAGACCATCCACACCTGGGTTTGCGGGGCCCACTCGGCGGGCATGTGGAAACCATCGGCACGGGGAGTGGAGTTGAGGGTTTTCATGATTGACCTCTGTGATGGCCCTGAGCCGGACTGTGCTGGGGCGTTTGTCAATTTATAACCGATATATATCGATATTTGAAGCCCGATAATCGGGAAAATCATGAGCGAGCGAGGGAATTAAATCGATAACAATCGATACACCCCCAACCTTGACCGAGAAGCAAAACGGCACGACATCTACCATAGCCAGCCCTTGTGAATGCCGTTGAAGCCCGAGGCGGAAAAAACGGCCAGACCGGCTAGGGTCAATACATGAGCAGAACGGGCCAGCGAACCGCCATGAACATCATCCCTACCGCGATCCCTGAAGTACTGATCATCGAGCCGAAGGTTTTCGGTGACAGCCGTGGTTTTTTCTTCGAGGCATTCAACGCCCGTGAGTTCGCCCGGCAAACCGGCGTGAAGGCCGAGTTCGTCCAGGACAACCACTCGCGCTCCATCAAGGATGTGTTGCGTGGCCTGCACTACCAGGTGGAAAACACCCAAGGCAAGCTGGTGCGCGTGGTGCAGGGGGAAATCCGTGATATTGCCGTGGACGTGCGCAAGAGCTCGCCAACCTTCGGCCAATGGGTCGCGGTGCAGCTGTCGGCCGACAATCATCGCCAGTTATGGATTCCACCAGGCTTTGCCCACGGCTTTGCGGTGATGAGCGAGTCGGCCGAGTTCCTCTACAAGACCACCGACTACTACAACCCGGGCGCCGACCGCTGCATCCGCTGGGATGACCCGCAATTGGCGATCGACTGGGGGCTGCAGCAGCCACCGGTGCTGTCGGACAAGGACAAGCTCGGCCTGCCGCTGGCAGAGGCGGAACTGCTGCCTTAACTAGCGCATAATTGCGGCAGACTTTTCTGGCGCATTTACGTGATGATTGCAAAACCCACGCCCCCACGCCGTCCCCGCTGGCGCAGCCTGGCCCTGTTGGCCGTGTGCCTGGCCCCGTTATTGTGGCCCCTGCATCACCTGGCCGAACGTTACTACCAGGAAGAACTGGCCTCGCAGAACCGCCAGACCCTCGACCTGTATGTCGCCAACCTGCTCGGTACCCTGCACCGCTATGAAACCCTGCCACAGATACTCGGCGACCTGCCGGCGCTGCGCGGGGTGCTGGCCGACCCGTTCCGCCTGGAGGCAGTGACCAATGCCAACCGCCTGCTCAAGGACATCGTCCAGCAGACCGGCGCCGAGGTGATGTACCTGATGGACGTCAGCGGCAATACCCTGGCTGCCTCCAACTGGGACAAGCGCGACAGCTTCGTCGGCCGCAACTTCGCCTTCCGCCCCTATTTCAACGAAGCCATGGCCGGCCGCCTGGGGCGCTTCTTTGGCCAGGGCACCACATCGGCCAAGCGCGGTTACTTCTTCGCCGCCGCCGTGCGAGACCGTGAACGCATCGTTGGCGTACTGGTGGTCAAGGTCGACCTCGACCACACCGAAACCTTGTGGGGCCGCACCCCCGAGCAGCTGTTGCTGACCGACCACAATGGCGTGGTCATCCTGACCTCGCGGCCCGACTGGCGCTTCCGCGCGACCCGCGCGCTGACCGAGGCCGAGCGCCAGGCGATCATCGCCATCCAGCCCTACCCGACCCAGGCCCCGCAACCGCTGGTACTCAACCCGGACGCCTGGATCAGCCAGACCCGCGACATCAAGGAAACCGGATGGCAGGTCAGCATCCTCGCCCCGCGCATGCTGGTCGACCGTTCGGTGCAAACCGTGATGGCCATCGGCGCTGGCACCCTACTGGTGCTGATACTGCTGGCTGGCCTGGTGATGCAGCGGCGCCGTCACTACATCGACCGCATCGACTTCGAGGCACGCGGCCGCCAGGAACTGGAAAAACGCGTGGCCGAGCGCACCGCCGACCTCGAAGGCCTGAACACCCGGCTCAAGAGTGCCGTACTGGAGCGTGAGAACGCCCAACAGGAGGCCGTGCGCGCCCAGGACGAACTGGTACAGGCCGGCAAGCTGTCGGTGCTCGGCACCATGTCGGCCAGCATCAGCCACGAACTCAACCAGCCGCTGGCCGCCATCCGCAGCTACGCGGAAAATGCCGAGATCCTGCTCGACCACCAGCGAACCGAAGAAGCCCGCGGCAACCTCAAGCTGATTGGCGAGCTGACCGGGCGCATGGCCTCGATCATCGCCCACCTGCGCGCCTTCGCCCGCCGTGACCGCCATGCCCCGGAGAGCGTGGCCTTGCAGCCGGCCCTGGACGACGCCCTGGCGCTGCTGGCCAAGCGCCGCCGGGCAATGGCCGTGGAGCTGATCCGCGACCTGCCGGAGGCCACCTTGTGGGTACAGGCCGGCGAGACCCGCCTGCGCCAGGTGCTCGGCAACCTGCTGGCCAATGCCCTCGACGCCCTGACCGAAAAAGCCAACCCGCGCCGCCTGTGGCTAAGTGCCGAACAGCGCGATGACTGCGTCTATCTGTACATTCGCGACAACGGCCCCGGCTTCAGCCGCCAGGCCCTGGAGCACGCCAAGGAGCCGTTCTTCACCACCAAGACCCGCACCCAGGGCCTGGGCCTGGGCCTGGCCATCTGCGAAAGCCTGATGCGTGCCCTGGGCGGTGAACTGCTGCTGGCCAACCACCCGGAAGGTGGCGCACTGCTGACCCTGCAGCTGCGCGTGGCCGCGCCTGGCGCTACTTTGCCCAATTCGGAGGACCCCTCGGCATGACCACCGAGACACTGATCGACAGCCGAGCCCAGGTCATCCTGGTCGATGATGACCCGCACCTGCGCCAGGCCCTGAGCCAGACCCTGGACCTGGCCGGGCTCAAGGTGGTCGCTTTGGCCGACGCCCAGGGCCTGGCCGAACGCATCGAGGCCGACTGGCCCGGCGTGGTGGTCAGCGACATCCGCATGCCGGGTATCGATGGCCTGCAGCTGCTGGAACAACTGCACGGCCGTGACAAAGAGCTGCCGGTATTGCTGATCACCGGCCACGGTGATGTGCCGCTGGCGGTGCAGGCAATGCGCGCCGGGGCTTATGACTTCCTGGAAAAACCCTTTGCCAGCGACGCTCTGCTGGACAGCGTGCGCCGCGCCCTGGCCCTGCGCCGCCTGGTGCTGGACAACCGCAGTTTGCGCCTGGCCCTGAGCGACCGCCAGCAACTGGCCACCCGCCTGGTGGGCCAGTCGCCGTCCATGCAGCGCTTGCGCGAGCAGATCGGCGCCTTGGCCGGCACTCGCGCCGACGTGCTGATCCTGGGTGAGACCGGTGCCGGCAAAGAGGTGGTGGCCCGCGCCCTGCACGACCTGTCCAGCCGCCGCGACGGGCCGTTCGTGGCGATCAACGCCGGCGCACTGGCCGAGTCGGTGGTCGAAAGCGAGCTGTTCGGCCATGAGCCCGGGGCGTTCACCGGCGCGCAGAAACGCCGCATCGGCAAGTTCGAGTTCGCCAACGGTGGCACGCTGTTCCTCGATGAAATCGAGAGCATGAGCCTGGATGTGCAGGTGAAACTGCTGCGCATGCTGCAGGAACGGGTGGTCGAGCGCCTGGGTGGCAACCAGCTGATCCCGCTGGACATCCGCATCATCGCCGCGACCAAGGAGGACCTGCGCCAGTCAGCCGACCAGGGGCGTTTCCGCGCCGACCTGTATTACCGCCTGAACGTGGCGCCGCTGCGTATTCCACCGCTGCGCGAACGCGGCGATGACATCCTGGTGCTTTTCCAGCACTTCGCCGACGCCGCCAGCGAGCGCCATGGTCTGCCGCCACACGCCCTGCAGCCGGCCCAGCGCGCCATGCTGCTGCGTCACGACTGGCCCGGTAACGTACGCGAGCTGCAGAACGCCGCCGAGCGTTTCGCCCTTGGCCTGGAACTGGCTCTGGACGGCCAGGCGCCGCCTGCGGCAATGCCTTTGGTTACGATGCCGAGCGGCAACCTCAGCGAACAGGTCGAGCAGTTCGAACGCTCGCTGATCGCTGCCGAACTGGCCCAGCCACACAGCTCCATGCGCAGCCTGGCCGAGGCGCTGGGCATCCCCCGCAAGACCCTCCACGACAAGCTGCGCAAGCATGGCTTGAGCTTCGACGGCGGTAGCGGCGGGCATGACGATCAAGAGGACAACCGTTAATGAACACCGATAGCCAGTACCTGCAGTCCGTCCTACACGGCGACATCCCCCTGACCCGCGAAATGGGCCTGGAAGTGCTCGATTGGCAGCAGCACACCCTGCGCCTGCAATTGCCGCTGGCGGCCAACGTCAACCACAAGAGCACCATGTTCGGCGGCAGCCTGTACTGCGCCGCGGTGCTGGTGGGTTGGGGCTGGCTGCACCTGCGCCTGCGCGAGTTGGGGATCGATGACGGGCATATCGTCATCCAGGAAGGGCAGATCAGTTATCCGCTGCCGGTTACCGGGGCGGCGGTGGCGCGCTGTGCGCCGCCGGATGAGAAGACCTGGGAGCGGTTCCTGACCATGTACCAGCGGCGCGGGCGGGCACGGTTGACGCTGGAGACCACGGTGAGCAATGCCGGTAGTGACGAGCCTGCTGTTACCTTCAGCGGCCAGTACGTGCTGCACCGCTGAAACCAATGGACTGTCGCGACTCCTGTAGGAGCGGCCTTGTGTCGCGATCGGGCCGCGAAGCGGCCCCGGCAATTAATGCGGCAATGCTGAAACCCTGGGGCCGCGCTGCGGCCCGATCGCGACACAAGGCCGCTCCTACACGATCATGTCCGCCTGTCAGATCAGGCTCAGGAAGGCTTGACGCCACACAGCATTTGCCGGCAAAGCCAGGAAATGCGGGTTGAGCAACGACTCCCGCGCCGGGTACCGGAACGGCAAGCCATCCAGCCCGATTACCTCCCCACCAGCCCCTTCCACCACCCCCTGCGCCGCCGCGGTATCCCACTGCGAGGTCGGTGCCAGGCGGGGATAGCAATCGGCGCTGCCCTCGGCCAACAGGCAGAATTTCAACGAACTGCCGATATTGGCCAGCTCCAGTTCCCCCAACGCAGCCCCCAACCCGGCCAACAGCGCTTCCTGTTCCGGGCTGGAATGGCGACGGCTGGCAACCACGGTGAAACGCCCACCTGCCGGCGGCTCGTCGCGAACCTGGATCGGCTGCGGAGCCTCACTCGCTTCCGCACGCCAGGCGCCCAACCCACGCCCACCGAAGTAGCAGCGCCCGTTGGTCGGCATGGATACCACGCCGAACACCACCTCGCCGTTTTCGACCAGGGCGATGTTGACCGTGAATTCCTCGCTGCCGGCGATGAATTCCTTGGTGCCATCCAGCGGGTCGACCAGCCACCAGCGGCTCCAGCCCTGACGCTCGGCCAGCGGAATGTTGCAGTCCTCTTCGGACAGCACCGGGATCTGCGGCGCCAGCGCCAGCAGGCCATCGGCAATCACCCGGTGCGCCGCCAGGTCGGCGGCGGTGACCGGCGAATCGTCGGCCTTGTTGGTCACGGCCACATCGGCGCGCCAGAACGGCAAGATCGCCTCGCCCGCCAACAGGGCCAGCTTGACCACTTCGTGCATCAGTTGCAGGTCGTTCATGCTTCCAGCAGCCCCCGCTGAATCAGCAGGTCACGCGCCAGGTACAGCGCAGCCAAGGCACGCCCCTCGGTGAACTGTGGGTGCATGGCCAGGGCCGAGAGCTCGCGCAGGTTAACCTTGTCGACCCGCATCGGCTCCGGCTCATCGCCCTCCAGGCGCTCCTCGTACAGGTCGCTGGCCAGCACCACCTGGATCTTCTGGCTCATGTAGCCCGGCGACAGCGACAGCTCGGTAAGGTGCTCCAGCTGGCGAGCGCCATAGCCGGCTTCTTCCTTGAGCTCCCGGTCGGCTGCCGCCAGCACGTCCTCGCCCGGCTCGATCAGGCCTTTGGGCAACGACAGCTCGTATTCGTCGGTGCCGCCGCAGTATTCCTCCACCAGCACCGCGTGCTCGGCATCGAGCATGGCCACGATCATCACCGCCCCATAACCATTACCCCGGCCCACCAGGCGCTCGTAGGTACGCTCGTTGCCATTGCTGAAGCGCAATTGCACGGCTTCGACGCGAAACAGGCGGCTGCTGGCGACGATTTCGCGGCTGAGGACGGTGGGTTTCTGGCGCATGGGGCGGCTCCTTGGCGTGAACGGGTTACTATACCGTGGCTTGCCGACTGATCGAGAGTTTCCCATGCCTGTTCTTCCCTGGTCCGCCATCGATACCGTCCTGCTGGACATGGATGGCACCCTGCTCGACCTGCATTACGACAACCGCTTCTGGCTGGACCACCTGCCCCAGCGCTATGCCGAGCTGCACGGGGTGAGCCGGGCCATGGCGGAAATGGAACTGCAGCCGCTGTTCGAACGCAATGCCGGCACGCTTAACTGGTATTGCCTGGACTTCTGGAGCCGCGAACTGCGGCTGCCGATCCGTGAGCTGAAACAGGAAATCGCCGACCTGATCGCCCTGCGCCCGGATGCCGACACTTTCCTTGCCGCGATCCGCGACGCGGGCAAGCGCGTGGTGATGATCACCAATGCGCACCGGGATTCGCTGTCACTGAAGCTGGAGCGGGTGGAGCTGGCGCCGTACTTCGAACGGCTGATCAGCTCGCATGACTACGGCTACCCGAAGGAAAGCCCGCAGTTCTGGGACGCATTGCAGGCGGACATCGGCTTTGAACCGGAGCGCAGCCTGTTCATCGATGACACCTTGGCGATCCTGCGCAGTGCGCGACGGTTTGGCGTGGGGCATCTGCTGGCGGTACGCCAGCCGGATAGCCAGGCCGGGCCGCGCGATACCGAAGAGTTTGCGGCGGTCGAGGATTACCGGGAATTATTGGTAGGCCTGTGAAGGCCCTTTCGCGGGTAAACCCGCTCCCACAGGATCACCACAGGTCTGAACTGTGTGCGATCCCTGTGGGAGCGGGTTTACCCGCGAAGAGGCCGGTACAGGCTGCAGAGATCAGTCAGGAATACGCAGCACCTGCCCCGGATAGATCTTGTCCGGGTGCTTGAGCATCGGTTTGTTGGCCTCGAAGATCTTCTGGTACTTGTTGGGGTCGCCATACACCTTCTTCGAAATCGCGCTCAACGTATCCCCCTTCTCCACCGTCACGAACCGCGCAGCCTGGGCCACCGGCCCGGTCACGGTGATCTGGTCATCCACACTGGCAACGCCTGCGACGTTACCCGCCGCCAGGATGATCTTCTCCTTCTCCTCCTGGCTGGCCACCTCACCCTTGAGGATGATCGTGTCTCCCTCTACAGTGGCCGTGATATTCGGGTTGCCCAGGCCGACACTTTCCACGTGTTTCTTCAGTTGCTCTTCGGCATTGGCATTGCCGGGGGTCAGCAGGTCGATCAACTTCTCGCCCGCTTCCTTGACGAAACTGAACAAGCTCATAGCGCTCTCCTTGTTGACGAAACCTCGGACACAGCAGTCTAGGCCAGCTTTTCCCCTGGCGCCCCATGCGACCAATCGACGCGGTCTATCAAGGCATAGACCCTAGCGATTAGACGCCGCCGGCCCGCACGCCTAGGCTTGTGCTATCTGAAAGTTGCCGATAGCCCGATGAACAGTCAGCCCCGATGAACAGCAAGCCTCCGGTCTGCGCGGCCTCATCGCCCTTGACCATGCCCGCCGCCAGCAACACCTACGATTACGTCCAGCTCAACGATGCCAGGCGCGACAGCACGCCCCTGGCCGAAGAAGTGGCCCTGGCCATTGCCTACAACGGCCTGAACCAGGCGGTGATGCTGGTCAGCCCCACCGACCTGGAAGACTTCGCCGTCGGTTTCAGTGTCGGCAGCGGCATAGTCGAAGGCACAACGGAAATCTACGACCTGAAACTCTCCGGCAGCGGCTCGGCAATGTACGCCGACCTGGAGATTTCCAGCCGTGCGTTCTGGAACCTGAAAAACCAGCGCCGCCAAATGGCCGGCACCAGTGGTTGCGGCCTGTGCGGGGTCGAAGCGCTGGAGCAGGCACTGCCAGAGCTGGCCAAGCTGCCTGGCGCACCTTTACCACCCGCGCAATGGTTGGTCGGCCTGCGTGAGCGCATCGATGCCTTCCAGCCCCTCGGCCAACACTGCGGCGCAGTGCATGCGGCGCTGTTCATGGACCGCCATGGCGAGCTGCTGCTAGGCCGCGAAGACATCGGCCGACACAACGCCCTCGACAAGCTGATCGGCGCCTTGCTTCGCCAAGACATCGACAGCCAGGGTGGCCTGGCCATCGTCACCAGCCGCTGCAGCCTGGAGCTGATCCAGAAGGTGCTGCGGGCCGGTATCCAGACCCTGGTCAGCCTGTCGGCGCCCACCGGCCTTGCCCTGCAATGGGCGCGCAAACACAACCTCAACCTTATCCATTTGCCCAAGCACAGCGCACCGCGGGTCTACAGCCCAGCGGCGGAGTCGTAACAGTCGTGACCTCGTACCAACACCTCCCGGACAACGCCCCAGCCTCTCCACCTCGTTACAAGCCCTACCACGGCCCCGCCGGTGGTTGGGGCGCGCTGCGCAGCGTGGCCAAGGCCTGGGTTGGCAGCGATAACGCGCTGAAGAACATTCGCGCGCTGCTCAAGACCAACCAGAACGGCGGCTTCGATTGCCCCGGCTGCGCCTGGGGCGACTCGCCGGAAAGCGGCATGGTCAAGTTCTGCGAGAACGGTGCCAAGGCAGTGAACTGGGAGGCGACCAAGCGCCGCGTCGATGCCGCGTTTTTCGCCCGCTACAGCGTCACCTCGCTACTGCAACAGAGCGACTACTGGCTGGAGTACCAGGGGCGCCTGACCGAGCCGATGGTCTATGACGCGTCCAGCGACCGCTACCAGCCGATCAGCTGGGACGCCGCGTTCACCCTGATCGCTCGCGAGCTGAACAAGCTGGCCAGCCCTGACCAGGCCGAGTTCTACACTTCGGGGCGCGCCAGCAACGAAGCAGCGTACCTGTACCAGCTTTTCGTGCGGGCCTACGGCACCAACAACTTCCCCGACTGCTCGAACATGTGCCACGAGGCCAGCGGCGTGGCCTTGGGGCAAAGCGTCGGGGTCGGCAAGGGCACCGTCACCTTCGACGACTTCGAGCACGCCGACGCGATTTTCGTCTGGGGCCAGAACCCCGGTACCAACCACCCGCGCATGCTGGACCCGCTGCGCGATGCGGTAAAGCGCGGTGCCCAGGTGGTGTGCATCAACCCGCTCAAGGAACGTGGCCTGGAGCGCTTCCAGCACCCGCAGAACCCGCTGGAAATGCTGACCAACAGCGACCGGCCGACCAACACCGCATTCTTCCGCCCGGCCTTGGGCGGCGACATGGCGATGCTGCGCGGCATGGCCAAATTCGTCCTGCAATGGGAGCGCGAAGCCCAGGCCAACGGCGAACCGGCAGTCTTCGACCATGCCTTCATCGCTGAACATGGCCATGGCGTCGACGACTACCTGGCGGTAGTGGATGCCACCCCGTGGGAGCACATCCAGGCCCAGTCCGGCCTGGCGCTGGCCGACATCGAACTGGCCGCGCGCATGTACTGCCGTGGCAAGCGGGTGATCATGTGCTGGGCGATGGGCATTACCCAGCACCGCCATTCGGTGCCGACCATTCAGGAAATCGTCAACCTGCAAATGCTGCGCGGCAATATCGGCGTGCCGGGCGCAGGCCTGTGCCCGGTGCGCGGCCACAGCAACGTGCAGGGTGACCGCACCATGGGCATCAACGAGCGCCCGCCGGTGGCCCTGCTGAACGCCATCGAGCAGCGCTTCGGCTTCCCCGTACCCCGGCACAATGGCCACAACACCGTCGAGGCGATCCACGCCATGCTCGACGGCCGGGCCAAGATATTTATCGGCCTGGGCGGCAACTTCGCCCAAGCCACGCCGGACACCGAGCGCACCGCCCAGGCACTGCGCAACTGCGAGCTGACCGTGCACATCAGCACCAAGCTCAACCGCAGCCACCTGGTGCACGGCAAGCAGGCACTGATCCTGCCGTGCCTGGGGCGCACTGACATCGACCTGCAGGCAGAAGGGCCACAGGCGGTAACGGTAGAGGACTCGTTCAGCATGGTCCACGCCTCCAATGGCCAGCTGAAGCCGCTGTCGACGCAGATGCGCTCGGAGCCGGCGGTCATCGCCGGTATCGCCGCCGCCACCCTGGGCAAGAAGCCCGTGGACTGGCACTGGCTGGTGGCTGACTACGACCGTATCCGCGAGCTGATCGGCGACACCATCGCCGGCTTCAGGGGCTTCAACCAGCGCCTGCGCGAGCCGGGCGGTTTCTACCTGGGCAACAGCGCCGCCAGCCGCGAATGGAATACCAGCACCGGCCGCGCGAACTTCAAGGCCAACTTGCTGCCCGACACGCTGCTCGACGAGCGTGTACGCGCCAGCGGCCAGGTGCCAGACCTGATCATGCAGTCGATGCGCTCGCACGATCAGTACAACACCACCATCTACGGCCTGGACGACCGCTACCGTGGCGTGCGTGGCCAGCGCGAGGTGCTGTTCGCCAACGAAGCCGACATCATCCGCCTGGGCTTCCAGCCTGGGCAGCAGGTCGACATCGTTTCGTTGTGGGGGGATGAGCATGTACGCCGCGTGCATGGCTTCACCCTGCTGGCCTTCGACATCCCGGCCGGGCAGGCGGCGGCGTACTACCCGGAGGTGAACCCGCTGGTGCCGCTGGAAAGCATTGGCGATGGCAGCCATACGCCGACGTCGAAGTTCATTGCCATCAAGCTGGAGCGGGCGCGGGACGACGGGCGCATCCTGTAGGAATGGTGTTGGCCTCTTCGCGGGTAAACCCGCTCCCACAGAGGCAACTCAAGGACTGAGAGCGGTGGTATCCCTGTGGGAGCGGGTTTACCCGCGAAGAGGCCGGAAGCCCTTGCGCAAAAATCAAAAAAGCCCTGTTCCATAGCGGTTCAGGGCTTCGTCATAAAGGTCTCAGACAGCGAAAAAACGATAAAGTTTCACAGTAAATACAGTAAGTTAGAGAATTGTGTACAACTCGTGTTACTCGTCGGATTTCCGTTGCCAGCCGCGCCTGTAAGGCTCAAAAATCGCCCCGTCATCCTAATGAGGCTCTCTTGATGAAGAAGTACTCCTCGATACTGTTGTTGTCTTTCAGCTTGCTCAGCGGCGTTGCCATGGCAGGCGGCACCACCGAGGCCGGCATTGGCGGCGCATTGGGTGGGGTACTGGGCTCCGTGGTGGGCAACTCCATCGGTGGTAGCACCGGCGGCGCCATTGGTGCCGGCCTGGGCGGCGCGGCTGGCGGTGCCCTGGGTGCCGACAAGCGTCAGCGTGGGGAAGCCGCAATCGGCGGCGCGCTGGGCGCAGCAGGCGGTAACGTGGTCGGCCGCTCCGTGGGCGGCACTACCGGTAGCTACATTGGCGCAGCAGCCGGCGGTGGTGCCGGTGGCGCACTGGGTAACTACCTTGGTAAAGAGGCCGACAGAGACGATTACCACGATGGCCGCCGCTACCGTCGTGGTTATGACGACGACCGTCGCCACTGGGACCGTGGCCATCATTACGGCCATCGCAAGCACAAGCGCCACTGGCGCGACTAACGCCTGAGGGCCCTGCCCCGGCAACAAAAGCCCCGCCCCTGCCAGCGGGGCTTTTTTATGCCTGCTGTTCCAGCACTAAACCAGACAGGATCACCTGCAGCGTCTCTGGCAATGCCACTGGCCGGCCACTGGCGCGTTCGATGAACACCTGCACCACCGTGCCTGCCGCACACGCCTCCGGCTCCCCTGGGCGGAACAGGGCCAGGCGGTACTCCACCGTACTGCCCGCCAGGCGCGTCACCCCCAGCCCCACTTCCAGCACATCCGGGAAGCCGGGCAGCGCGTAGAAATCTGCCGCCGAACTGACCACGAAGGCCGCCAGCTCACCGTCACGCAGGTCCAGTTCGGCCTGTTCGACGAGGAACGCCTGGATGGCGGTTTCGAAAAAGCCGTGCACAGTGGCACCGGCGACGTGGCCATTCAGGTCATTGTCCTGGGGGCGAGTGAGGATGGGGTGGAAGTGGGAGAAGGCAGTGCGCTGAGGGGATTCGGTCATCTGGCTGGCTCTTGTCTTCGCAATGAATGCTGACAGTGAAACAGAAAAACCGGATTTCCGCTGCCCGCGATCCCCTGTGGGAGCGCTAATTCACAGGAACAAAAAAGCCGCCCAAAGGGGCGGCTTTCTCGTTGCAGGCGGGTTCAGCTTACAGCTGCGGGCCAGCGGCCTTGATGGCGTCGGAAACTTCGAACTTCTTGAAGTTTTCGATGAACAGCTTGGCCAGGCCTTTGGCGGCCTCGTCGTAGGCAGCCTTGTCAGCCCAGTTGGTGCGCGGGTTGAGCAGCTCGGTATCAACGCCCGGAACGGCCTTAGGCACGTCCAGGTTGATGATGTCCAGGTGCTCGGTTTCGGCACCGATCAGCGCGCCGCTCTGGATCGCAGCGATCACGGCACGGGTGGTCGGGATGCTGAAGCGCTTGCCAACGCCGTAGCCACCGCCGGTCCAGCCGGTGTTGACCAGGTAGACCTTCGAGTCGAAGCCCTTGATACGCTTGATCAGCAGCTCGGCGTACTCGCCAGCCGGGCGCGGGAAGAACGGGGCGCCGAAGCAGGTAGAGAAAGTCGACTTGATGCCGCTGCCCGAACCCATTTCGGTGGAACCGACCAGCGCGGTGTAGCCGGACAGGAAGTGGTAGGCCGCCTGCTCGTTGTTCAGGATCGAAACCGGAGGCAGAACACCAGTCAGGTCGCAGGTCAGGAAGATGACTGCGTTCGGCTCGCCGCCCAGGTTCGCTTCGGAACGCTTGGCAACGTGCTCCAGCGGGTAGGCCGCACGGCTGTTCTGGGTCAGGCTGACATCGGTGTAGTCGGCGTGCTTGTTGGCGTCGAGGACGACGTTTTCCAGCACGGCGCCATGCTTGATGGCTTTCCAGATGACCGGCTCGTTCTTCTCGGACAAGTCGATGCACTTGGCGTAGCAGCCGCCTTCGATGTTGAAGACCACGCCCTCGCCCCAGCCGTGCTCGTCGTCACCGATCAGGTAACGGCTTTCGTCGGCCGACAGGGTGGTCTTGCCGGTGCCGGACAGGCCGAAGAACAGGGTTACATCGCCTGCTTCGCCGATGTTGGCGGCGCAGTGCATCGGCAGTACGTCGGCAGCCGGCAACAGGAAGTTCTGTACCGAGAACATGGCTTTCTTCATTTCGCCGGCGTAGCGCATGCCAGCGATCAGAACCTTCTTCTGAGCGAAGTTGATGATCACGCAACCATCGGAGTTGGTGCCGTCACGCTCAGGCTCGCACACGAAGTTGGCGACGTTGAGGACTTGCCACTCGCCACGGCCAGCCGGGTTGTACTGCTCC
Organism: Pseudomonas sp. C5pp; assembly: GCF_000814065.1. Classification (NCBI taxonomy): domain Bacteria; kingdom Pseudomonadati; phylum Pseudomonadota; class Gammaproteobacteria; order Pseudomonadales; family Pseudomonadaceae; genus Pseudomonas; species Pseudomonas sp. C5pp. The sequence goes on from NZ_JWLN01000021.1 coordinate 14,899, forward strand.
GGGTTGATGAACAGGCAACGACCGAACAGGTTCTGCCAGGCAGTCTGGGTGGTCATCTTCACCGGCAGGTAGTGCTCGGCGGCCGCCCCTACGTGAACGTAGGAAACGAAGTGATCCTGGGCGTTGTTGAACGCCTCGACGCGGTCCCACAGGGCATCGAACTTGTCGGCCGGGAACTTGCGGTTGATCGGGCCCCAGGAAATGGCGTCCTGGGTGGAAGGCTCTTCGACGATGAAACGGTCAGCCGGCGAACGGCCAGTACGGTGACCGGTCTCCACGACCAGTGCGCCAGTATCGGCTAGTACGCCTTCACCGCGTTGCAGCGCTTCTTTTACCAGCTCATCGACGCTCAGGTCGGTGTACACGGTGTTGTTGGCTTGCGTCATGAGATACCCCATCCGGCCCGAGGCCGAGTGCTCCAAACGTTTTGTAGTTGTCTTGAAAAAACTACTACAGCGAAAAAAGTGGCCGGATTATGCCAGAAACGCCCAAAAAAAGTAGGCCCCTCCTGTCAGAACTGCGCTTTTGCGCAATTCGACAGGAGATTGTCCTGTGGTTAAACGTTTCAGTGACGAGTTTCTGAGGCTACGTCAGTGCCGCCACCGGCAAACAGTTGCGCCACATCGCTGGCGTCGAAGAAATAGCGCTCGTTGCAGAACTGGCAATCGATCTCCACCTGCCCGCCGCATTCTTCAACCAGCGCCTTGGCATCGTGCTCGCCCAAACTGACCAGCGCATTGCCGGAACGTTCGCGAGAGCAGCTGCAGTTGAAGCGCAGCGGCTGGATATCGAACAGGCGCACGGCATCTTCGTGGTACAGGCGGTGCAGCAGAGTTTCGTTGTCCAGCGCCCACTCATCAGCCTTGAGCGTGGTGGCCAATGCCACAACGTGCTGCCAGCTTTCCTCACGCTCTTCATCGTCCGGCTGGCGATCGCGCGGCAGTTGCTGCAGCAGCAGGCCACGGGCCTTGCCGCCTTCGGCGTTGAGCCAGAAGCGCGTGTTGAGCTGTTGCGACTGGACGAAGTAGTTGGTGAAGCACTCCGACAGGGTGGCGCCGTCGAGGTCGACGGTGCCTTGGTAGCGCTGGCCCTTGACCGGATCGATGGTCAGGGTCAGGTGGCCGTCGGGCATCAGCTGCGACAGGGTCGCATCCGCCGGGATCTGGTCCGCTTCGTAACGGGCCATGCCACGGATGTCCCGGTCACCGGAACATTCGACCATCAACAGCGGGATCGGTCCTGCGGAACGCGCCTGCAGAATCAGCAGGCCGTCGAACTTCAGCGCCCCCACCAGCAAGGCGGTGGCGGCCATCAGCTCGCCCAGCAGTGCCTGCACCGGCTGCGGGTACTCATGACGCGCCAGCACCGCGGCGTAGCTGTCATCGAGAGACACCCACTCGCCGCGCACATCGCGCTCGTCGAAGATGAAACGTTGGGTGAAATCGGTATCAGGCAAGTCGCTCATAGGTTTTGGCTATCTGAAAAATGATGACAAAATGGTTACAAGGGTTGTCGGAAAACATGCGAGAACCCCGTGACAGAGCGCTCACAAGGCGCTCCGATTCCTGTTTGCAATAGAGGTATTTTATGGACAATCGACCACTGTTCCAAGCAAGGTGGTCCTGGGGGCCATTGGCAGCCTGTACGCTGCTTCCTATCGCTCTACTGTGTTTCTGGTTATGGCCCATTGGCCAGATCTTGTGCCTGACTTTCGACGAGTGGCTGTTCCACGGCCTGAATGCGCCGCTGGCCGACAACACCACCTGGCGCTACATCTGGACCGTCGGTAGCCTGCGGCCATTCGACATCGTCGTCGGCCTGATCCTTCTGGCAGTGCTTATCCGTGGCGACTGGGTGTTCAAGGCAACCCAGGTCCGCCAGGCCTTTTTCGGCTTCCTGGTCACGCTAATCCTCTTAGTGGTGATTCGCGCGCTGTTTTCCAAGTGGGTGGATGCAGCCGGCTGGCAGCACAAGAGCCCTTCGATGATGTTCGACGAGGTGGTGCACCTCAGCGACTACTATCCGAACCTGGAGGCGGCCTGGGAGCTCAAGGACCGTTCCAGCAAGAGTTTCCCGGGGGATCATGCCTCGGTGCTGCTGGTCTGGGCGCTGTTCATGAGCGTGTTCAGCCGCCGCCTGGTGCAGTACCTGGTGGTCTGGGGGTTGGCGGTATTGTTCATGTTGCCGCGCCTGGTGGCCGGTGCCCACTGGGGGCAGGATGACTACATCGGCGGGCTGCTGATGGCGGTGCTGGCGTTGGGCTGGAGTTGTTTCACGCCGCTGGCGGCCAAGGGAAGTGCGGTGCTGATGCGCTGGACGGCGCCGTTGTTCGCGATCGCGGCCAAGTTACCGTTGGTCGGGCGCTTGGCGGTGACCCGCTAGATCCTTGGGGCTACTGCGTAGCCCATCGCGACACAAGGCCGCTCCCACAAGTACCGCACAAGGCATTCAGGCAACGCCCTGCTTGTGGGAGCGGCCTTGTGTCGCGAAAGGGCCGCAAAGCGGCCCCGGCTATTCGAAGCTCCCATGCAACTGGTGAATCTGCCGCCGCTGCTTCTTGGTCGGCCGCCCATCGGTGGTCACGCCCATCGCCCCGGCCTTGCGCAGTTCCGCCGCCTGTTCACGCCGGCGCACGCTGTCCTCGGTCTCTTCGTACAACGTCTGCGCCTCTGGCGCCCCACGCCGCACCACCGACAGAGCCTTCACCACCACGGTGCGCTCGTCGAACCCGGTGCGCAGCACGAACTCGTCACCCACCCGCGGCTCCTTGCCCGGTTTGCAGCGCTCACCCCGGCAATGCACCTTGCCGCTCTCGATCGCCGCCTTGGCCAGCGCGCGAGTCTTGTAGAAGCGTGCCGCCCACAGCCATTTGTCCAGACGGACCTTGTCGTCGTCTTCGGCTTTTTGTGCCATCCCGTTACCTCGAACGCTGTGTTTCATCGAACTGTACTACCGTAACGATCGGATGCAAAAAATCCCCGCCGTGCTTACAGTTCACCACCTCATCCGCAGGGTGCGTTTCGTGAAGACATTTGACCATTTGACTGTGATCGGCCTGCGCGAGTGGGTCGCCCTGCCCGACCTCGGCGTGGCCGGGCTGCGCGCCAAGATCGACACTGGTGCCAGCACCTCCAGCCTGCACGCCACCGAGGTGGAACCGTTCGAGCGCGACGGCCAGCCCTGGGTCCGCTTTACCGCACATCTTGGCTCGGTGGTGCAGTTGCGCCACCGCCGCTGCGAGGCACCGCTGGTGACCATGAAAACCATCAAGAGCTCCAACGGCCAGGCCCAGACCCGCTATGTCATCCGCACGTCACTGGCCCTGGGCGATGGTGTGTGGGAAGTGGAGTTCACCCTGGCCTGCCGCAAGAACATGCGTTATCGCCTGTTGCTGGGTTCCAAGGCCCTGATCCATGGCCAGCTGGTGGTCAACCCTGGCCTCAAATACGTACAAGACAAACCGGCCTTCCCGGCCACCCTTTCTACTGCCACAGGTGCTGCATGAAGATCGCTGTGCTGTCGCGCAATCCGCGTCTGTATTCCACCCGCCGCCTGGTCGAAGCCGGTACCCAGCGGGGCCACGAAATGGTAGTGATCGATACCCTGCGGGCCTACATGAACATTGCCAGCCACAAGCCGCAGATCCACTACCGCGGCAAGCCGCTGGAAGGCTTTGACGCGGTGATCCCGCGCATCGGTGCATCGGTGACCTTCTATGGCTGCGCAGTGCTGCGCCAGTTCGAGATGATGGGTGTGTATCCGCTCAACGAGTCGGTAGCGATAGCCCGCTCTCGCGACAAGCTGCGTTCACTGCAATTGCTGTCGCGGCGCGGCATCGGCCTGCCGATTACCGGTTTCGCCCACTCGCCGGACGACATCCCCGACCTGATCCAGATGGTCAACGGCGCCCCGCTGGTGATCAAGGTACTGGAAGGTACACAGGGCATCGGCGTGGTGCTGTGCGAAACCACCAAGGCCGCCGAATCGGTGATCGAGGCGTTCATGGGGTTGAAGCAGAACATCATGGTGCAGGAATACATCAAGGAAGCGGGTGGCGCGGATATCCGCTGCTTCGTGGTCGGCGACAAGGTCATCGCGTCGATGAAGCGCCAGGCCAAGCCGGGCGAATTCCGCTCCAACCTGCACCGCGGTGGGGTGGCCAGCCTGATCAAGATCACCCCGGAAGAACGCATGACCGCCATTCGCGCGGCCAAGGTGATGGGTTTGAGTGTGGCGGGTGTGGATATCCTGCGCTCCAACCACGGGCCGCTGGTGATGGAGGTGAACTCATCGCCGGGGCTGGAAGGCATCGAAGTGACCACCGGCAAGAACGTGGCCGCCATGATCATCGAACATCTGGAGAAGAATGGCGGCCCTAATCAGACTCGGACCAAGGGTAAGGGCTGAGATTTTGGGGCTGCTTTGCAGCCCATTCGCAGCACAAGGCTGCTCCTACAAGGGATCGCGCGCCCTGTAGGAGCGGCCTTGTGTCGCGAAAGGGCCGCAAAGCGACCCCGGCAATCACACGGCATTACGCGGCAGCAACAACCCCAAAGGCAACCGTACCCGCGCCTCGATCCCACCCCCGGACCGATTGCGCAACTCCACATTCCCGCCATGCTGCGCCGCGATCCGCTTGACGATCGCCAGCCCCAGCCCGGTGCCCTTGCCCCCCCGGGCCCGGTCACCACGAATGAACGGGTTGAAGATGGTCTCCAGCTCCGACTCGTCGATCCCCGTCCCGCGGTCCAGCACGCTCAGCACCACATACGGCGCACTCTCGTCGCCCGACACATAGGCGGCCACCTCGACCCCTTTGCCGGCGTGGTGCAGGGCGTTGCCGATCAGGTTGCCCAGCATGCGCTTGAGCGAAACCCGGCGCAGCGGGAACGGTGGGATCGGCTCCAGGCACAACCGCACCCGTTCTTCCGGCTGGTTGTACGGCGCCACCACTTCGCGCACCAGGTCGGCCAGGTCGACCTCCTCAACCGGCTCGTCACGCCCATCGCGGATAAAGGCCAGGAACTGGTCGAGGATCGCGTCCATGTCCTCGATATCGCGGACCATGTCGTCACTCAGTTCGCTGTCGCTGTCCAGCAACGACAACGACAGGCGCAGGCGCGTCAGCGGTGTGCGCAGGTCGTGGGAAACCCCCGCCAGCATCAGCTCGCGCTCGCGCCCGGCCTGCTCGACATCCTCGGCCATCTGGTTGAAGGCCTTGTACACCTCGGTCATCTCGCTGGGCGTATCGCTGATCGGCAGGCGCACGCTGCGCCCCTGGCCCAGCTGCCGGGCGGCGAACACCAGGCGCTTGAGCGGCTGGTTCAGCTGGCGCACGAAGATCCAGGCCGAAGCTGTGGACAACAGGCCGATGGCCAGGAACCAACCCAGCACGTTCCAGATCTTCTGCCCACGCAGCGGGTGCGGGTACAGCGGTACCTTCAACCAGCCCGGCCCCAGGCTTGGCGCATTGACCCATAACGCCGGCGGCGCATGAATGCGCAGCCGTACCTCGGTGTCTTCACCCAACTCGGCCTGCATCTGCCGTTGGTAGATTTCGCTGTAGGGCCAGTGCTGCTCACCCTCGGGCACGCCCGAGCCGGTGACCCGGATAAGGCCTGCCGCTTCGGCGATCTTGTCGCGGTTTTCTTCGTCGGCCGCCCAATAGGCGCGCAGGGTCAGCGCAACACCGTGGCTGTACTGACGGTCGACCAGCACGTCCTCGTTCATCAGCAGGTAGACCAGGGTCAAGGCCTTGGAGAACAGGACGACGATCAACACCAGCCACAGGGTGCGGGCGAAGAAACTTTGCGGAAACCAGAGCGGTGTTTTCATCGACGGCGCGGCATCATTTACCGGCGTTTCCGTCCGGCACGAACACGTAGCCCACGCCCCACACGGTCTGGATATAACGCGGCTTGGACGGGTCCGGCTCGATCATGCGGCGCAGACGCGAGATCTGCACGTCGATGGAGCGTTCCAGCGCATCCCATTCACGGCCACGCGCCAGGTTCATCAGCTTGTCGCGGGTCAGCGGCTCGCGCGCGTGCATCACCAGCGCCTTGAGCACGGCGAACTCGCCGGTAGTGAGCATGTGCACTTCATCGCCACGCTTGAGTTCGCGGGTGGCCAGCGACAGCTCGTAATCGCCAAAGGTGACCGACTCGTCTTCGCTACCCGGCGCACCCGGCACGCTCGGTGCCTGGCGGCGCAGCACGGCCTTGACCCGGGCCATCAGCTCGTCCGGGTTGAACGGCTTGCCCAGGTAGTCGTCTGCGCCCAGCTCCAGGCCCTTGATACGGCTGAGCTCGTCACCCTTGGCGGTGAGCATGATGATCGGGATCTGGTTGTTCTGCTGGCGCAGGCGCTTGCACGCCGACAGGCCATCCTCGCCGGGCAGCATCAGGTCGAGCACCACCAGGTTGAACACCTCACGCTGCAGCAGGCGGTCCATCTGCTCGGTGTTGGGCACCGCACGGGCACGGTAGCCCTTGCTGGTGAAGAAACGTTCCAGCAGGCTGCTCAGCCCCGGGTCGTCGTCGACGATGAGAATCTTGTCACCTTCAGCGGTGTTTGGCGTGCCGGTCATGAATAACTCCTCTGATATCGCCGCGCATTATGGCGTAGCCATTGCTGCACGTTGCGTGAGCATTGTTAGCAGATTTTTCCCCCGGCGCCAGTTCCGGCTGGCCGGGCGCCATCACCGCAAGCCGTTTGCGATGGGTATAATGCGCGGCTTTCATCCAGCGCCGCCGGGCGACAGGCCCACAGGCGACCCCCGTATTCACAAATGTCAGGTGGTTTACATGGACAGCATCAACAGCCGTATCGCCGAGGAACTGGGCGTACGCCCCCAGCAGGTCGAGGCGGCCGTGGGCCTGTTGGACGAAGGCTCGACCGTGCCCTTCATCGCCCGCTACCGCAAGGAAGTGACCGGTAGCCTGGACGACACCCAGCTGCGCCATCTGGAAGAGCGCCTGCGCTACCTGCGCGAACTCGACGAGCGCCGTGCCAGCATCCTGGCCAGCATCGAGGAGCAGGGCAAGCTGACCCCGGAACTGGCCCGCGAGATCAAGCTGGCCGATACCAAGACCCGCCTCGAAGACCTGTACCTGCCGTACAAGCAGAAGCGCCGCACCAAGGGCCAGATCGCCCTGGAAGCCGGCCTCGGCGAGCTGGCCGACGGCCTGTTCAACAACCCAGACCTTGCCCCGGAAAGCGAAGCCGCACGCTTCGTCAACGCCGACAAGGGCGTGGCCGACGTCAAGGCCGCGCTGGAAGGCGCCAAGTACATCCTCATGGAGCGCTTCGCCGAAGACGCCGCCCTGCTCGACAAGCTGCGCAGCTTCCTCAAGCAGGAGTCGGTGCTCAGCGCCCGCGTCGTGCCTGGCAAGGAAGAGGAAGGCGCCAAATTCCGTGACTACTTCGCCCATGACGAACTGCTGCGCAACGCCCCGTCGCACCGCGCCCTGGCAATTTTCCGCGGGCGTAACGAAGGCGTGCTGAGCGCCTCGCTGAAGGTGGGCGAAGAACTGCCCGGCACCTTGCACCCGTGCGAATTGATGATCGGCAACCACGTCGGCATCGAGAACCGCAACCGCCCGGCCGACAAGTGGCTGGGTGAAGTGGTGCGCTGGACCTGGAAGGTCAAGCTCTACACCCACCTGGAAACCGACCTGTTCGGCGAGCTGCGCGACAACGCGGAAGGCGAGGCGATCAATGTGTTCGCCCACAACCTGCACGACCTGCTGCTGGCCGCCCCGGCCGGCCCGCGCGCCACCCTGGGCTTCGACCCGGGCCTGCGTACCGGCTGCAAGATCGCCGTGGTCGATGCCACAGGCAAGTTGCTGGACCACACCACGGTCTACCCGCACGCGCCGAAGAACGACTGGGACCGCACCATTTCGATCATGGCTGCGCTGTGCGCCAAGCACTCGGTGGAGCTGATCGCCATCGGCAACGGCACCGCCAGCCGCGAAAGCGACAAGCTGGTGGCGGAGCTGGTCAAGAAGTACCCAGCGCTGAAGATCACCAAGATCATGGTTTCCGAGGCCGGCGCTTCGGTGTATTCCGCATCGGAACTGGCCGCCCGCGAATTCCCGGACCTGGACGTGTCGATCCGTGGCGCCGTGTCGATTGCCCGCCGCCTGCAGGACCCGCTGGCCGAGCTGGTGAAGATCGACCCGAAATCCATCGGTGTCGGCCAGTACCAGCATGACGTGTCTCAGCTGAAACTGGCGCGCGGCCTGGACGCCGTGGTCGAGGACTGCGTGAACGCCGTGGGCGTGGACGTCAACACCGCCTCCGTGGCCCTGCTGACGCGCATCTCCGGTCTTAACGCTACCCTGGCGCAGAACATCGTCGCCCACCGCGATGCCAACGGCCCGTTCGCCACTCGCGCGGCACTGAAAAAGGTCAGCCGCCTGGGTGAGAAAACCTTCGAACAGGCCGCCGGCTTCCTGCGTGTGATGAACGGCGACAACCCGCTGGATGCCTCCGCGGTGCACCCCGAGGCCTACCCGCTGGTGCAACGGATTGCCGCCGATACCGGCCGTGACATCCGCTCGCTGATCGGTGACAGCAGCTTCCTCAAGCGCCTGGACCCGAAGAAATTTACCGATGAAACCTTCGGCCTGCCGACCGTCACCGACATCCTGCAGGAACTGGACAAGCCTGGCCGCGACCCACGCCCCGAATTCAAGACCGCCACCTTCCAGGACGGCGTCGAAGACCTCAAGGACCTGGAACCGGGCATGATCCTCGAAGGCGTGGTGACCAACGTCACCAACTTCGGCGCCTTCGTCGACATCGGCGTGCACCAGGACGGCCTGGTGCACATTTCGGCGCTGTCGGAGAAGTTCATCAAGGACCCGCGTGAAGCGGTCAAGGCCGGCGACGTGGTCAAGGTCAAGGTCATGGAAGTGGACATCCCGCGCAAGCGTGTCGGCCTGTCCATGCGCATGAGCGACACCCCTGGCGAGAAGGTCGATGGCAACCGCGGCGGTAACCGTGGCAATGGCGGCAACCGCCAGCAGCAGGCGCCGCGCCAGCGCGAAACCGCCACCGCAGCACCGGCCAACAACGCCATGGCAGCCCTGTTCGCCAACGCCAAGCAGCTGAAGAAGAAGTGATGGACGTTCCACGCGAATACGTCGAAAGCGCCTTCAGCCAGCTCCTCGGCTGCCGCCTGCAACGCCTGGAGACAGGTGTTGCCGAGGTAGCCCTGGCGCTCGAGCCGCACCTGCGCAACCGTGGCCAGAAGCTGCACGGCGGGGCGATCTTCAGCCTGGTTGACATCGCCATGGGCCTGGCCTGCTCGGCCAGCCATGGCTTCGACCAGCAAAGCGTCACCATCGAGTGCAAGATCAACTACATGCGCGCCGTCAGTGACGGCGAGGTGCTGTGCACCGCCCGCGTGCTGCACGCCGGGCGGCGCACCCTGGTGGTCGACGCCGACGTAGTTCAGGGCGACAAGCTGGTGGCGAAAGCGCAAGGAACCTTCGCGGTTCTCTAGCTCACCAAGCATTATCTGCGGTATTTTCAGCAGTGCGCTGGCACTGCTGGATCCGCGTTAACCAGGCGACAACGCCAGTTCCTTTCTTCCTACCCTTGTAGACCGTTATCTCTACCCCCATATTGGGGCGACTGACGCGTGAAGGAATACATCTTGAGCGACCTCCTCAACCGCCGCCTGAGCCTGCTCGGCGCCAATCTTCCCCTGCTCAAGCAGTGCCTGCACGGTATTGAGCGCGAATGTCTGCGCGTGACCGACGAAGGTCGCCTGGCCCAGACCCCGCATCCGCAAGCCCTGGGATCGGCGCTGACCAACGAGCAGATCACCACCGATTATTCCGAGTCGCTGCTGGAGTTCATCACCCCGGCCCTTCCCGACCCGGCCAAGGTGCTGGAAAGCCTCGAAGAGACCCACCGTTTCGTCTACAGCAAGCTGGGCGACGAATACCTGTGGAGCCCGTCGATGCCTTGCACGCTGCCGGCCGAGGAGGACATCCCGATCGCCGAGTACGGCAGCTCGAACATCGGCAAGCTCAAGCACGTCTACCGCAAGGGCCTGGCCCTGCGCTACGGCCGCACCATGCAGTGCATCGCCGGTATCCATTACAACTTCTCGCTGCCCGAAGCGCTGTGGCCGTTGCTGCGCTCCGCAGAAGGTGGCAGAGAAAGCGACCGCGACTACCAGTCGTCGGCCTATATCGCGCTGATCCGTAATTTCCGCCGCTACAGCTGGCTGCTGATGTACTTGTTCGGCGCCTCGCCGGCCCTGGACAAAGGCTTCCTGCGTGGCCGCCCGCACCAGCTCGAAGAGCTGGATGCCGAAACCTTGTATCTGCCCTACGCCACCAGCCTGCGCATGAGCGACCTGGGCTACCAGAGCAACGCCCAGGCCGGCCTCACGCCGTGCTACAACAACCTGGCCAGCTACACCGACAGCCTGCGCAAGGCGGTGGGCACGCCCTACCCGCCTTACGTCGAAGTCGGCACGCACGTGGATGGCGAGTGGGTACAGCTGAACACCAACATCCTGCAGATCGAAAACGAGTACTACTCGAACATTCGCCCCAAGCGCGTCACCTACACCGGCGAGCGGCCGATCCAGGCCCTGACCTCGCGCGGCGTGCAGTACGTGGAAGTGCGTTGCCTGGACATCAACCCGTTCCTGCCGGTGGGCATCGACCTGACCGAGGCGCGCTTCCTCGACGCGTTCCTGCTGTTCTGCGCGCTGGAAGACAGCCCGCAACTGGACAACGGCGAATGCGGCCAGTGCACCAACAACTTCCTGACCGTGGTCAAGGAAGGCCGTCGCCCGGGCCTGGAACTGCGCCGCAATGGCCAGCCGATCGGCCTGAAGGCCTGGGCCAGCGAGCTGATCGAGCGTATCCGGCCACTGGCCGATCTGCTCGACCAGGCGCAAGGCGGTGCAGAGCACGGCAATGCCCTGGATGCCCAGCAGGCCAAGGTCGACGACGCCTCGCTGACCCCGTCGGCCCAAGTGCTGGCGCGCATGACCGAGCATAACGAAAGCTTCGTCAAGTTCGCCCTGCGCCAGAGTCGTATTCACGCCGAAACCTTCCGCGAGCAGCCACTGCCGGTCGAACGCCAGCAGGCCTTCGAAACCCTCGCCCGCGACTCGCTGGCCGAGCAGTCGCGCCTGGAACAGCAGGAAGTCGGCGACTTCGACCTGTTCGTCGGCGCCTACCAGGCCAGCATCCTGGCGATCAGCAACTGATGACCCGCACTACCACCCCGCGCAAGCCGCGCGCCAGCAGCCAGGCCAGGATCGAGGCGATCCTGGCTGCTGCACGCGAGTTGCTGGCCGAGCTGGGGGTGGCGAGCCTGTCGATCTACAGCGTGGCCGATCGCGCACAGATACCACCGTCGTCGGTGTACCACTTCTTCGCCAGTGTGCCGGCGTTGCTGGAGGCGTTGACGGCCGATGTGCACCGGGCCTTTCGGGAAGCGCTGAGCGCGCCGATCGACAGCAGTGCGTTCAACACCTGGCACGAGCTGTCACGGCTGATCGAGCAGCGGATGCTGGATATCTACAACGAGGACGCGGCGGCGCGGCAACTGATCCTGGCCCAGCATGGCCTGAGCGAAGTGGTGCAGGCCGACCGGCAGCACGACATGGAACTGGGCGACTTGATGCACAAGTTGTTCGACCAACACTTTCATCTGCCGGTGATGCCGGTGGATGTGGACGTGTTTGCCCTGGCCATGGAATTGAGTGACCGGGTGTATGCGCGGTCGGTGCAGCTGCATGAGGCGATCACCCCGCGCATGGCCGAGGAAGGCAAGCGAGTGTTCGAGGCGTATCTGGGGTTGTATCTACCGCCATTTCTGGCGAAGCGTTCCAGCTGAGATCATTGGGGCCGCTGTGCGGCCCTTCGCGGGCACGCCCGCTCCCACAGGGTCCGCGCAAAACCTGAAACCTGCGCAGTACCTGTGGGAGCGGGCGTGCCCGCGAAGGGCTGCACAGCAGCCCCATGGTCCACACCCATCACAGCTTCGCGATGGACACTTCAGTCGATTTCACGAAGGCAATCACTTCACTGCCCACCTGCAGCTCCAGCTCACGCACGGAGCGGGTGGTGATGACCGAAGTGACGATGCCCGAGGCGGTCTGCACGTCGATTTCCGACAGTACCGGGCCTTCCAGGATTTCCTTCACGGTGCCTTTGAACTGGTTGCGAACGTTGATGGCTTTGATGGTCATGACTTGATTCCTTCTCTATGGCTTCAGTCTGGTAAGTGAGTCAGTGCGCCCAACGCAGTTGCGTGGGCAAAGGGGCTACAGGATCCGGCTCGGGCGCAGCGCCCGGGGCCGACAGAACACGGTTGAGCACTTCGCTTTCCAGCGCGGCCAGGCGGTGCGAACCACGCGCCCGAGGCCGTGCCAGGTCGACAGTGAGGTCGAGCCCGACTTCGCCGTCCTCGATCAGGATCACCCGGTCAGCCACGGCGACTGCCTCGCTGACATCGTGGGTAACCAGCAACACGGTGAAGCCGTGCTGACGCCACAGGCGTTCGATCAGTTGCTGCATCTCGATACGAGTCAATGCATCCAGCGCACCGAGCGGCTCGTCCAGCAGCAGCAGGCGCGGCTGGTGAATCAGCGCCCGGGCCAGGGCCACACGCTGCTTCTGGCCACCCGACAGAGCCGCCGGCCATTCATTGGCGCGATCAGCCAGGCCAACCGACTCCAACGCTTCCAGCGCACGCGGGCGCCAGTCGCCAGACAGGCCCAGGCCAACGTTGTCGATCACCTTCTTCCATGGCAGCAGGCGCGCGTCCTGGAACATCAGGCGGGTTTCTTCGCGGGCCTGTTCCAGCGGCGCGGCACCGGCCAGCAACTGGCCTGCAGTGGGCTGGTCGAGACCGGCCAGCAGACGCAGCAAGGTGCTCTTGCCGCAGCCACTACGGCCGACGATCGCGACGAACTGGCCGGCAGGAATATGCAGCTCGATCCCCTTCAGCACTTCGCGCTGGCCAAAGGTCTTGCGCAGGCCGCTGGAAGCCAGCGGGATGCCACGCAGCAGGCGTGGCGGCTGTTCCTTGAGTACGGTCATGCGCCCTCCTTCTTCGCCACTTGATAGGCCGGGTGCCAGCGCAGCCACACTCGCTCCAGGCCCCGGGCTGCGAGGTCGGCAAGCTTGCCGAGCACGGCATACAGGACGATGGCCAGCACCACCACGTCGGTCTGCAGGAACTCGCGGGCGTTCATCGCCAGGTAACCAATGCCGGCATTGGCCGAAATGGTTTCGGCAACGATCAGGGTCAGCCACATGAAGCCCAGGGCAAAGCGCACGCCTACCAGAATCGAAGGCAATGCTCCGGGCAGGATCACCTGGCGGAACAGGCTGAAGCCGGACAAGCCATAGCTACGCGCCATTTCCACCAGCGCCGGGTCGACGTTGCGGATGCCGTGATAGGTGTTCAGGTAGATCGGGAACAGCGTGCCCAGCGCCACCAGGAAGATCTTTGCCGACTCGTCGATACCGAACCACAGGATCACCAGCGGGATCAGCGCCAGGTGCGGCACGTTGCGGATCATCTGCACCGAGCTGTCGAGCAGGCGTTCGCCCCAGTTCGACAGGCCGGTGATGAAGCCCAGCACCAGGCCGATGCTGCCACCGATGACGAAGCCCAGCCCGGCACGCCAGCCACTGATGGCCAGGTGGGTCCAGATCTCGCCGCTGCGCACCAGCTCGACGCCGGCGCTGACCACGGCGCTGGGCGCGGGCAGAATGCGCGTCGACAGCCAGCCGGCGCTGACCGCCAGTTGCCAGGCAGCCAGCAGCAGTACCGGCAGCGCCCATGGCGCCAGACGCTGGCCAAGGTTGTTGGAAGTTGCACGACTCATGGCCTGGCCCTCAGCTCTGCGCAACGGACTTGGGCAGGATGTCGTTGGCCACCATTTCGCCAAACGGGCTCACATAGCCGCCGGCCTTGGTTTGGTCCGGGCGTTGCACATCCAGGTGCGGGAACAGCAGCTCGGCCACCCGGTACGACTCTTCCAGGTGCGGGTAGCCGGAGAAGATGAAGGTATCGATGCCCAGCTCGGCGTATTCCTTGACGCGTGCCGCGACGGTCGGGCCATCCCCCACCAGCGCGGTACCGGCACCGCCACGCACCAGGCCGACACCGGCCCACAGGTTGGGGCTGACCTCCAGCTTGTCACGGTTGCCGTTGTGCAGGGCGGCCATGCGTTGCTGGCCGACCGAGTCGAAGCGCGCCAGCGAGGCCTGGGCGCGAGCGATGGTGTCGTCGTCCAGGTGCGAGATGAGCTTGTCGGCAGCGGCCCAGGCTTCTTCGTTGGTTTCCCGCACGATCACGTGCAGGCGGATGCCGAAGCGCACTTCGCGACCCTGAGCAGCGGCTTTCGCACGCACCTGGGCGATTTTTTCAGCGACCGCACTCGGCGGCTCGCCCCAGGTCAGGTACAGCTCGACCTGCTCGGCGGCCAGGTCCTGTGCGGCTTCGGAGGAACCACCGAAATACAGTGGCGGGCGTGGTTGCTGGATCGGCGGGTAGAGCAGCTTGGCGCCCTTCACCTGGATGTGCTTGCCGTCGTAGTCGACCACCTCGCCTTCCAGCACCTTGCGCCAGATACGGGTGAACTCTACAGAGGCTTCATAACGTTCCTGATGGTTCAGGTGCAGACCGTCACCGGCCAACTCGTCCGGGTCACCACCGGTCACCAGGTTGAACAGCGCGCGGCCGTTGGACAGCCGATCAAGGGTTGCTGCCTGGCGTGCCGCCACGGTCGGCGAAATGATCCCGGGGCGCAGGGCGACCAGGAACTTCAGCCGCTGGGTCACCGGGATCAGCGATGCCGCGACCAGCCAGGAGTCCTCGCAGGAGCGCCCGGTAGGTATCAGCACGCCACCAAAGCCGAGCCGGTCGGCCGCCTGGGCGATCTGCTGCAGGTAGCCATGGTCGACCGCGCGGGCGCCATCGGAGGTGCCCAGGTACTTGCCATCACCGTGGGTAGGAAGAAACCAGAAGATATTAAGGCTCATTGGAGTTGTCTCCTCAAGGGGGCTCAGCCAGGGCGGCTCCCCGGCGCGGGCGAATCAATCAAGGCGCACTGGCGACCTTGGCCGGGGGTGTCCAGATCACGTCCTTGATGCTCAGCGGCTTGGGAATCAGCTTCAGTGCCTGGAACGTGTCGGCGATCTTCTGTTGCGCGGCCACCACTTCCGGGGTGAGCGGCGCGGCACCGTAGCCTTGGCGCTTGACCGAAGTCAGGGTGATATCGGCGGGGAGGCCGAGCAGCGGCGCGACCTGGTCGGTCACTTCCTGCGGGTTGGCCTGGGACCATTCACCTACGGCACGCACTTCTTCGATCAGGGTGTTGATCACCGCCGGGTGCTGGGTCGCGTAGTTGCGGGTGGCCAGGTAGAACTGATGGTTGTCGACCAGGCCCTTGCCGTCACGCAGGGCATGAGCCTGCAGCTGTTTCTCGGCGGCAGCCTGGTACGGGTCCCAGATCACCCAAGCGTCCACGCTGCCGCGTTCGAAGGCGGCGCGGGCGTCGGCCGGGGGCAGGTACACCGGCTGGATGTCGCTGTATTTCAGGCCGGCGTCTTCCAGGGCGCGAACCAGCAGGTAGTGAACGTTGGAGCCTTTGTTGAGAGCGACTTTCTTGCCCTTGAGGTCTTTGACCGACTGGATCGGCGAGCCCTTCGGCACCAGGATCGCCTCGCTGTGCGGCGCTGGCGGCTCGTAGGCGACGTACAGCAGGTCGGCACCGGCGGCCTGGGCGAACACCGGCGGGGTTTCACCGGTGACGCCAAAATCGATGGAGCCGACGTTCAGCCCCTCAAGCAGTTGCGGGCCGCCGGGGAACTCGGTCCATTGCACCTGCACGCCCTGCTCGGCCAGGCGCTTTTCCAGCGTGCCCTTGGCCTTGAGCAGCACCAGGGTGCCGTATTTCTGGTAACCGATACGCAGGCTCTCGGCCTGGGCTTGGGTGATGGCGCCGAAGGACACAGCCGCCGCAAACAGGGCGACCAGACCGCGACGCAAGAAGACTGTGCGCATGGCGCTCTCCTGTGCGAGTGGGTTCGGGTTGCACCTGCTTGCCTCGTTGTCGGGCGAGTAAGGTGGTGAAGCGGGTTGGGCCGGTCAGATGCTCCAGCGAGCGCTGATCAGGCGTTCGTTCAATACGCCGGGGGCCACGGGGCGCGGCCGGCGGGCCAGTGCAACGTGGAAGGTTTCCAGCGCGTCCTGCAGGCGTTCTTCCAGCGCCGCTGCCAGCTGCGCGGGCCTGGAGCCTTCTGCGTAGGCGACCTGGCTGTCGTCGGCGAAGATCCCTTGCAGGGTCTCTTGCGCCTTGAGTGCCGACAGCACGGGTTTCAGTGCGTAATCCACCGCCAGCATGTGGGCGATGCTGCCGCCGGTAGCGATAGGCAACACGATCTTGTGTGCCAGGGCGCGTTCGGGCAGCAGGTCGAGCAAGGTTTTCAGGGCACCGGCGAACGAGGCCTTGTACACCGGCGTGGCGACGATCAGGCCATCGGCCTGGGCCACCAGCTGCTGGAAGTGCTGCACCTGCGGGCTGTCGAATCGGGCGTGCAGCAGGTCTTCGGCGGGAAAGTCACGTACCTGGAACGTCACTACCTCGACGCCACGGTCCTGCAGCCACTGGCGAGAACGCTCCAGCAGCACGCCGGAGCGTGAACGGGTACTGGGGCTACCACCGATTGAGACGACCAGCATTGCAGCGCTTCCTTGTGTTTTGTTGGAGGTGACATTAGCAGTCGCCGCATATATCTAGAAATCATATTTTTTCATTTGTTTATTCCATTTTTATCAAAATCCTGTTTTGGCACTTTCGCGGGTAAACCCGCTCCCACAGGGACCGCACGAGGCCTGAGACTTGCGCTGTTCCTGTGGGAGCGGGCATGCCCGCGAAGAAGCCAACGCAGTTTCAGCAGGCAGAAAAAAGGGCCGTCGAAACGGCCCGAATATCCCTGCTATGGCTAAGAGCAATGCAACGAGGAATCCTTTAACGATTGGGCTGCGGGGTCAGCCGCAGATAGGGTTTGACCGCCCGGTAACCTTTGGGGAAACGCTGCTTGATCTCTTCCTCGTCCTTCAGCGAGGGCACGATTACCACGTCGTCACCGTCCTGCCAGTTACCTGGCGTGGCGACCTTGTGGTTGTCGGTCAGCTGCAGCGAGTCGATTACGCGCAAGATTTCGTTGAAGTTGCGCCCGGTACTGGCTGGGTAGGTGATGGTCAGGCGCACCTTCTTGTTCGGGTCGATGACGAACAGCGAGCGCACGGTCAGGGTGTCGCTGGCATTCGGGTGGATCAGGTCGTACAGGTCGGACACCTTGCGGTCGGCGTCGGCAATGATCGGGAAGTTGACCACGGTGTTCTGGGTCTCGTTGATGTCATCGATCCAGCGGTGATGCGAATCGACCGGGTCCACCGACAGGGCGATGGCCTTGACCCCACGTTTGGCGAAATCGTCCTTCAGCTTGGCGGTCAGGCCCAGCTCGGTGGTGCACACCGGGGTGAAGTCGGCTGGGTGAGAGAACAACACCCCCCAGCTGTTGCCCAGCCACTCGTGGAAGCGGATCTTGCCTTCGCTGGAATCCTGTTCGAAATCGGGGGCGATATCGCCGAGTTTTAGGCTCATGGGCTGCGGCTCCTGTGCTGGGTTCTGTACCGTGTGGGTTCAATGTGCCTGCATTCGATTAAAAACAAAAAGAATAAATACTGATTTGTTTATAACCATTAGACATACAAAATTGCAGGCACAAAAAAGCCTCGCACTAGGCGAGGCTTCTTGTTCAGCTACGGCTTACAGGAAGTTGTAAGTGTAGTTCACGATGAAGCGAGTCTGGTCTTTGTCCCCGATGCTTTCGCCGCTACCACGGTAAACACCCTGACGCAGGCTGAAGCCCAGGCCTTTGAGGGAGCCTTGCTGAATGGTGTAGTCGACGCGTGCGTCACGTTCCCATTCGTTGTAGCTGCCGTCGCCCGACTTGTTGCGGATGTCGTCACCACGCAGGTAGGCCACCGAAGCCTTCAGGCCTGGAACGCCCAGGGACGCGAAGTCATAGGAGTACTGACCGAAGGTGGTGTTCTCACCGGCACGAGCGAACTGGTTGATCATGCTGTCGGTGAACAGGTAGAAGCTTGAGCCGCCATTGCCTTCCAGCGAGGAAGTGGCGCCGTCCTTGCGGACGCTACCTTGGTTCAGCCAGACGAAACCACCATCGTCACCCACTTGCTGGTGGCCGAGCATCAGCGCGTGACCACCCAGGGTGTAGGTGAACATGGCGCTCCAGGTCTTGTTGTCGACCTCGCCCCCGTTCTTCGCGTAGCCACCGTTGTTGTCGAAGGCGTAACCGGTCTCGCCATTCTTGCCATCGCTGCGGCTATCGAAGTAGCGCAGGTCGGTCTTGAACGACTGGTTGTCGGCGATCTTGAAGACGTGGGTAGCACCCAGGAAGTGCTGCTTGTAGAAGTCTTCCAGGTTCGAGTAGTAGTACTGCAGGGTCAGGTCGGGAGTGAGCTTGTAGTCACCACCGGCGAACTGGAACTTGTTGCTGTCGCGGAAGGCGCCAGAAACGGAAAGACCGGTACGGTTGCTCGAAGCACGACCCATGGCGTGGGTCAATTGACCTGCGTTGAAGGTCAGGTTGTCGATTTCCTTCGACTGGAGGGTGCCACCCTCGAAGGTCTGCGGCAGCAGACGGCCGTCGTTGGAGACCAGGATCGGCAGCATAGGTGCCAGGGCGCTACCGTAGTGGACCTCGGTCTTGGAGAAGCGAGCCTTGGCGTTACCACCAATGCGTGCCCAGTCGTGAACTGCCGAACCATCGGAGTCGCTTGGGAAGAAGGTGTTGTTGGCATCTGGGCGGCTACCACGGCCACCATCCAGGTGAATGCCCCACAAAGCCTGGACGTCGACACCAAAACCTACGGTGCCTTCGGTGAAGCCAGACAGGTAGTCAAGCTTGAAGCCCTGACCGCTTTCTTTCTGGTCGATACCGCTTTCGCGGTTGTCATCGTTGAAGTACATGGTGCGCGAGCTGAGCGACAGCTTGCTGTCTTCAACGAAACCGGCAGCGCCTGCTTGTTGGGCGAGAACCCCCAGTGCCACGGCCAGGGCCAGGCTGGACTTGTACATGTTTTGCTCCTCTACGTTCTAATTCTTGTGTATCTCTGGTGGCGGGATCTGCTGCCCCGCTCACCGTGGATTGGCGATTTAGTCCCAAAGCGTGACCGTAAAGTCAATCGTTTCTAAACGTTTCGCGACTTTGGTCTAAGACGCCAGCTGCGCTACAGGATAATGACAATCCTATAAATCCAAAATGACCGTTTTATGAATTGGTAAGATTTTTAAGGAATATGTTAGGAATTATTACTGCTATTCGTTAGAAGCAGCACTCTTTCCATAACCAATAGTTATTTGCAAACGTTTGCTCATAACCTAATTCCGTATCGTTCTATCGGGACGAAAAAGCCTAGCAGCACTCTCGGATTTCACCATTGAGCGAAATCACAGCGTTTCCCTGTTAACGCGTCTCAAACCATTGGCTCCTAAGCTAATGCAAAAAAGTTATTTATTTTGCATTTCTTAGATCAATTAGCCTTCTCGTCATCCACCACACCGATTGCCTGACGAGAGGTTCACCATGATCCCGCACGCCCCGCTGCGCCTGTTCGCCGCCCTGACCCTCGCCAGCGCCAGCTGGTTGGCCCAGGCTGCTGATCTGACCGTGGCCTACCAGACCACCGTCGACCCGGCCAAGGTGGCGCAGGTCGATGGCGATTACGAAAAAGCCAGCAAGGCCAGCATCGACTGGCGCAAATTCGATAACGGCGCCGACGTGATCACCGCCGTAGCCAGCGGCGATGTGCAGATCGGCTACCTGGGCTCCAGCCCGCTGGCCGCCGCAGCCTCCCGCAAGCTGCCGGTCGAGACCTTCCTGATCGCCACGCAGATTGGCGCCGGTGAAGCACTGGTCGCCCGCGACAGCATCAAGACTCCGCAAGACCTGGTCGGCAAGAAAGTCGCCGTGCCTTTCGTCTCCACCGGCCACTACAGCCTGCTGGCCGCGCTGAAGAGCTGGAACATCGACCCGGCCAAGGTGCAGATCCTCAACCTGGCGCCACCGGCAATCATTGCCGCCTGGAAGCGCGGCGACATCGATGCCACCTACGTCTGGGACCCGGCCCTGGGTGTGGCCAAGGAAAACGGCAAGGTGCTGATCACCTCCGGTGAGCTGGCCGAGAAAGGCGCACCGACCTTCGACGCATGGATCGTGCGCAAGGACTTCGCCGCCAAGCACCCCGACGTGGTCAAGGCCTTCGCCAAGGTCACCCTCGACGCCTACGCCGACTACCGCAAGAACCCGCAAGCCTGGCTGGCAAACCCCGACAACGTAAGCAAGCTGGCCAAACTGTCGGGCGCCAAGCCTGCCGACATCCCGGTGCTGCTGCAGGGCAACGTGTACCCACTGGCCGTCGACCAGGCCAATGCACTGGGCGCATCGACCACCCAGGCGCTGACCGACACGGCCACCTTCCTCAAGCAGCAAGGCAAGGTCGACGCGGTGCTGCCGGACTACTCGCCCTACGTCAGCGCCAAGTACCTCCCCAACTAAGCCTGTAGAAACCGACCGGAGCCTGCCATGGCCTTGCTCGAACTGGAGCGCATCAGCGCACAGTACCCCGGTGCCGAAACCCCGGTACTGGCCGACATCAACCTTAGCCTGGGGCCGCGCCAACTGCTGGTGGCCCTGGGTCCTTCCGGCAGTGGCAAGACCTCGCTGCTCAACCTCATCGCAGGCTTCGTCGCCCCCAGCGGCGGGCGCATCACCCTGGACGGCGTGCCCGTCCAGGGCCCCGGCGCCGAGCGCGGCGTAGTGTTCCAGGACGATGCGCTGCTGCCCTGGCAGAACGTGCTGGGCAACGTCGCATTCGGCCTGGAACTGGCCGGCGTGCCACGCGCCGAGCGTGAGGCCAAGGCCCGCGAAATGCTGGCCCTGGTCGACCTCGACGGCTTTGGCGAACGGCGTATCTGGCAATTGTCCGGTGGCCAGAAGCAGCGTGTTGGCCTGGCCCGGGCGTTGGCAGCCGATCCACGAGTGTTGCTGATGGACGAACCGTTCGGCGCACTTGATGCCTTCACCCGCGAGCAGATGCAGGAGTTGTTGCTGCAGGTATGGCAACGCACCGCCAAGCCGGTGTTCCTGATTACCCACGACATCGAAGAAGCCGTGTTCCTCGCCAGTGAACTGGTACTGCTGGCGCCCAACCCGGGGCGCGTGGTGGAGCGCCTGCAACTGGACTTCGGCCAGCGCTACGCAGCGGGTGAATCGGCGCGGGCTATCAAGTCCGACCCGGCTTTTATCGAAACCCGCGAGCACGTACTTGCGCGGGTGTTCTCTCAACGCCAAAGCCTGCAGGAGCGCGCATGAGCAGCCTGGACCTGCCGGTCACCGGCAAGCGCAATACCCAACCCCGGCCAGCCACCAAGCTGCGCCGCCCCCTGCCCACCCGCTGGATCAGCACCCTGACCCTGGCCAGCCTGCTGTTGGCCTGGTGGCTGGTGACCGCGGCCGGCTGGATCGAGCCGCTATTCCTGCCCTCGCCCGCCGACATCCTGGCCAAGGCCGGGACCCTGCTGACCCAAGGCTATATGGATGCCAGCCTGTGGCAGCACCTGGGTGCCAGCCTGGGGCGCATCGGCGTGGCCCTGCTTGCCGCCACCCTCACCGCTATCCCGGTGGGTATCGCCATCGGCTATAACCGCGTGGCCCGCGGCATTCTCGACCCGCTGATCGAGTTCTACAGGCCGATCCCGCCGCTGGCCTACCTGCCGCTGATCGTCATCTGGTGCGGCATCGGCGAGCTGTCCAAGGTGCTGCTGATCTACCTGGCAATCTTCGCTCCTATCGCCATTGCCACTGCCACCGGCGTGCGCACGGTCGACCCGGCCAAGCTGCGTGCAGCGCAGTCGCTCGGCGCGACCAAGGTCCAGCTGATCCGCCACGTGATCCTGCCCAGCGCCCTGCCCGACATCCTCACCGGCATCCGCATTGGCCTGGGGGTTGGCTGGTCGACCCTGGTGGCCGCCGAGCTGATCGCCGCCACCAGCGGCCTGGGCTTCATGGTGCAGTCGGCGGCGCAGTTCCTGGTTACCGATGTGGTGGTGCTGGGGATTTTGCTGATCGCCCTGATCGCCTTCGCACTGGAAATGAGCCTGCGTGCCCTGCAACGCAAACTGGTGCCTTGGCACGGGCAGAGCCACTGAATCCTGTTGACCACGCCAGCAGCCTGGCGCCTGATTGAAGAGACCGACATGAGCCTGACCATCACCCCCTCAGCCCGGCGCTCGGCGCCCAGATCAGCGGCGTGGACATCAGCCGCGATATCACCGTCGAAGAACGGGACGCCATCGAGCAGGCGCTGCTGCAGCACCAGGTGCTGTTCTTCCGCGACCAGCCGATCAACCCGCAGCAGCAGGCGCGGTTTGCCGCCCGCTTCGGCGACCTGCACATCCACCCGATCTACCCCAACGTGCCGGAAACCCCGCAGGTGCTTATCCTCGACACGGCGGTGACCGATGTGCGCGACAACGCCGTATGGCACACCGATGTGACCTTCCTGCCGACCCCGGCCCTGGGCGCGGTACTCAGCGCCAAGCAGTTGCCGGCCTACGGCGGCGACACCCTTTGGGCCAGCGGCATCGCTGCCTTCGAAGCCTTGTCGGCGCCGCTGCGCGAGATGCTCGACGGGCTGACCGCCACCCATGACTTCACCAAGTCGTTCCCGCTGGAGCGCTTTGGTACCACGCCGGAAGACCTGGCGCGCTGGGAAGCAACCCGGCGCAACAACCCGCCGCTGTCACACCCGGTGGTGCGCACGCATCCGGTGAGCGGGCGCAAGGCGCTGTTCGTCAATGAGGGGTTCACCACGCGCATCAATGAGCTGGGCGAACTGGAAAGCGAGGCACTGTTGAAATTGCTGTTCGCCCATGCGACGCGGCCGGAGTTCAGCATTCGCTGGCGGTGGCAGGAGAATGACGTGGCGTTCTGGGACAACCGCGTGACCCAGCATTTTGCGGTGGATGACTACCGGCCGAACCGGCGGGTGATGCATCGGGCGACCATCCTCGGGGATGCGCCCTTCTGATAGAGATGCATCAGCAGTGCCGGCCTCTTCGCGGGTAAACCCGCTCCCACAGGTACCGAACCGGTATTGAAGCCAGTGTTATACCTGTGGGAGCGGGTTTACCCGCGAAGAGGCCGGTACAGGTTACTACCTGACCAGATGCAGGTACTGCATGTGCCGTTCGTACTGGTCGAGGATGTCGTTGATGATCTGCTCCTTGCTGTAGCCGACCAGGTCATAGTTCTGGCTGCCTTCGCTCAGGTGCACCTCCGCCCGGTAGTAACGGCGGTTCTTCAACTCTTGCGTACCCAGCCCACCCAAGGCGAACGATGGCGTGAAGTAACCACGCATCTGCACCTGGTAAATGAACGGCTGTTCCTCGCCATGGCCAATCTTCAGGCTGACGTTGTCGTGGCTCGGGTCGTCCTGGGTAATCAGCACCAGGCCCTTCTGCTCGAACACTTCACGCACATCGGCAATTGCCGGGCGCACCACGTCGTCCATGAAGCGGTACACCTCATCTCGCGACGGGAAGTGCACCGCCTGGCTCAGGCGCTGGCGCCAGCCGCCACGGCCGCGGCGTGACTGGGCGAACGGGGCCAGCGAATGCATCTGTGCGATCTGCCGTTGCGACTCCAGGTAGAACGCCTTGTGCAGCCCCCACATCATGCACAGCAGGATCAGCGAGAACGGCAATGAGGTCAGCACCACCGCCGACTTCAGCGAGTCGATGCTGCCGGCGAACAGCAGCGCGCTGGTGATCAGCGCGGTCATCGCCCCCCAGAAGATACGCAGCCAGTTCGGCCCATCCTCGTCCGCATCACCGCCCTTGGCCGACAAGGTCGACAGCACCACGGTGCCCGAGTCGGCCGAGGTGACGAAGAACACAAAACTGATGAACACCGTCATGGCGATCACCGTCTTGCTCCAGGGGTAGGTCTCCAGCAGCAGGTACAGGCTCATCGACGGGTTATCCAGCGCCGACTGGCCCAACGCGGTCATGCCGTGGTTGATGACTTGGTCCAGGGCACTGTTGCCGAAGATCGACATCCACGCCAAGGTGAAGCCCAGCGGAATCAACAGCACACCAAAGACGAATTCGCGGATGGTGCGGCCACGGGAGATGCGGGCGATGAACAGGCCCACGAACGGCGCCCAGGCAATCCACCAGGCCCAGTAGAACACCGTCCAGCCGCCCAGCCAGTCACGGTTCTCGCCGTAGGCATAGACGTCGAAGCTCTTGCGCGGCAAGGCACCCAGGTAGTCGCCGAGGTTCTGGATCAGCGTGTTGAACAGGTGCTGGGTAGGCCCGGCGAACAACACGAACAGCAACAGCGCGCAGGCCAGGAACAGGTTGATGTCGCTCATCACCCGCACGCCCTTCTCCACCCCGGCGACCGCCACGGCCACCGCAGCGCCCATCATCAGGGTGATGAGCAGCACTTGCACCCACTGGCTGTGGTCGATGCCGAACAGGTAGTCGAGGCCGGCGTTCAGGTGCAGCACGCCAAAACCCATGTCGGCGCCCAGGCCGAACACCGTGGCGATGATGCCGAAACCGTCCACCGCATAACCGATTGGCCCGTTGATGCGCTTGCCGATCAACGGGTACAACGCCGAACGCAGGGCCAGCGGCAGGTTGTGCCGATAGGCGAAGTAGGCCAGGGCCATGCCGACGAAGGCGAACACCCCCCAGCCATGCAGGCCCCAGTGCAGGAACAGGATCTGCATCGCCTGGCGCCCGGCCTCGGCCGTGCCCGCTTCGCCCTGGGGCGGCTGCAGCATGTGGGTCAGGGGTTCGGACACGCAGAAGAAGAACAAGGTGATGCTGATGCCGGCGGCGAACAGCATGCCGGCCCACGACAGGTAGCTGAACTCGGGTTCGTCGTGGTCGGCACCGAGCTTGATCTTGCCGTAGCCGGACAAGGCGGTGACCACCACGAAGACCAGGTACAGCGTCATCGCCAGCATGTAGTACCAGCCGACCGTGTTGGCCGCCCAGTTCTGCGCCGCCAGCAACCAGTCGCCTGCTGCTTGCGGATAGGAAATGACCACGAGGCCGAAGATGAGGATGAAACTTGCCGCGAAATAGAACACCGGGGGGTTCATGCGGATCTTGCCATTGGCAAGGGAAGGGGTCGGTGCACTCATCGGGGGCGCACCTCGTCGAATGACGTAAGGCTCGGAATGAACGGGTTCAGCAAAGGAATCCTCCTGTTGAACACCGGCAGCGGACCAGCGTTTTTTCATTGAACAAGCGTTCAAGTTAAACATGGATCGGATTTCAATGCGAATTGGGGCGCTGATTGGTGCCCTCCTGCACGGGCCTCTTCGCGGGTAAACCCGCTCCTACAGGTACTGCACAAGATTCAAGATCTGTGGGGTCCCTGTGGGAGCGGGTTTACCCGCGAAAGGGCCGGTACAGGCCAAGGAAATGCCAGATCAGTTCTTGTCCTGGCAATCCAGCTGAAGGTTGGCCTGGGTAATGTTGCTTTCGGCCGGCACACTGCGGGTCAGCCACACATTACCGCCAATGGTCGAGCCTTTGCCGATGGTGATCCGCCCCAGCACCGTGGCCCCCGCATAGATCACCACATCGTCCTCGACGATCGGGTGGCGCGGCAGGCCCTTGTGCAGGGTGCCCGATTCATCGCTGGGGAAGCGCTTGGCGCCCAGGGTCACCGCCTGGTAGATGCGCACACGCTCGCCGATGATCGCGGTTTCGCCAATCACCACGCCGGTACCATGGTCGATGAAGAAGCTCGGGCCAATTTGCGCCCCGGGGTGAATGTCGATCCCAGTGGCCGAATGCGCCAGCTCCGAGCTGATGCGCGCCAGCAGCGGCAGGCCGGCCTGGTACAGATGGTGCGCCAGGCGATGGTGGATGATCGCCAGGATACCCGGGTAGCACAGCAGCACTTCATCGACACTGCGCGCAGCCGGGTCGCCGTGATAGGCGGCCAGCACGTCTGTGTCCAGCAGCACGCGCAGGCCCGGCAGGGCGGCGGCGAATCCCTGCACCAGGCTCAGCGCATGGGCATCGACGCCGGCCAGTTCGCCCTTGCTTTGTCGTGCGGCGTAGCGCAGCTCCAGGCGGGCCTGGGCCAGCAGGGCGGTCAGGGCGGCATCCAGCGTATGGCCGACGTAGAAGTCTTCGCTTTCTTCGCGCAGGTCGACCGGGCCAAGGCGCATGGGGAACAGTGCGCCGCACAGTTGCTCCAGGATGTGCCGCATCGCCTCGCGCGAAGGCAGCTCACGCCCGCCCTGCTCGCCGCTGCTGCGGCCATTGCGGGTGCGCCATTGTTCACGGGCGCCGCGCAGGCCGGTGACGATGCTCTGCAACTGCCAGTGCCCGGATGAAGGTTGTTCGCTCACG
This sequence comes from Pseudomonas sp. C5pp, assembly GCF_000814065.1. Lineage (NCBI taxonomy): Bacteria > Pseudomonadati > Pseudomonadota > Gammaproteobacteria > Pseudomonadales > Pseudomonadaceae > Pseudomonas > Pseudomonas sp. C5pp. The sequence goes on from NZ_JWLN01000021.1 coordinate 41,435, forward strand.
GTTTTCTCCTGCCTGAAGAGGCCAACTATTTTTATCGCCAGGCCAGGCCTCTTCGCGGGTAAACCCGCTCCTACAGGGACTGCACAGGTTTCGATGCCTGTGCGGTCTCTGTAGGAGCGGGTTTACCCGCGAAGAGGCCGGAACTGCCTACATGCAATTCACTCTACGGCAAATCCATCCCTTGGAAAAAACAACGCTTTATTCCATCCTGCGCTAAGTCAGGCATAAGCCGCGATGACGGAGCAGGCAACCTCGCCTACCCTCAATGCAGCCAGCACCTGGCAAAAACCAAAAAGGAAATAACAAAATAATTTTTTAGTATTTCCTGGCCTAAGCAGCCGACCCTATAGTCGCCACCCACTACTTACACAACAAGCGCGGGGCTCTGAAATGTCGAAATTCGCCAAACCGCTACTCAACGCCAGCCTGGCACTCCTGCTGGGTGCCGGCCTGCTCGGCCAGGCCTTCGCTGGCGAGCAGCTGAAGACCATCCAGGAAAAAGGCGTGATCAACGTCGGTCTCGAAGGCACCTACCCACCGTTCAGCTTCCAGGACGAAAACGGCAAGCTGACCGGCTTCGAAGTGGAACTGTCCGAACTGCTGGCCAAGGAGCTGGGGGTAAAGGCCAAGGTGCAGCCGACCAAGTGGGACGGCATCCTCGCCGCACTGGAATCCAAGCGCCTGGACGTGGTGATCAACCAGGTGACCATTTCCGAAGAGCGCAAGAAGAAGTATGACTTCTCCGAGCCTTACACCATCTCCGGCATCCAGGCGCTGATCCTGAAGAAGAAGGCCGAGCAACTGAACATCCACAAGGCCGCCGACCTGGCAGGCAAGAAGGTCGGTGTAGGCCTGGGCACCAACTACGAGCAATGGGTCAAGAAGGACGTGCCGCAAGCCGATGTGCGCACCTATGAAGACGACCCGAGCAAGTTCGCCGACCTGCGCAACGGCCGCATCGACGCCATCCTGATCGACCGCCTGGCCGCGCTGGAATACGCGCAAAAAGCCAAGGACACCGAACTGGCCGGCGATGCCTTCTCGCGCCTGGAAAGCGGCGTGGCCCTGCGCAAGGGTGAACCGGAACTGCTGGCAGCGATCAACAAGGCGCTGGACAAGCTCAAGGCTGACGGCACGCTGGCCAAGCTGTCCGAGAAATACTTCGGTGCCGATGTCACCAAATGATCGCTGAAAGCCTGCAACTCGTTGTCGACTCCGCGCCCTTCCTGCTGAAGGGCGCGGGCTATACAGTGCTGCTCAGTGTTGGCGGCATGTTCTTCGGCCTGGTGCTGGGCTTTGCCCTGGCACTGATGCGGTTGTCGAAGATATTGCCCCTGAACTGGCTGGCGCGGGTCTACGTGTCGTTCTTCCGCGGCACGCCGCTGCTGGTGCAGCTGTTCGTCATCTACTTCGGCATGCCGCAGATCGGCATCGAACTCGACCCGATCCCGGCTTCGCTGATCGGCCTGTCGCTGAACATGGCCGCCTACATCTGCGAAATCCTGCGCGCGGCGATTTCCTCGATCGACCGTGGCCAGTGGGAAGCCGCCGCCAGTATCGGCATGACCCGCGTCCAGGCCATGCGCCGGGCGATCCTGCCCCAGGCCTTGCGCACCGCACTGCCGCCGTTGGGCAACAGCTTCATCTCGCTGGTCAAGGACACTGCCCTGGCGGCAACCATCCAGGTGCCCGAGCTGTTCCGCCAGGCCCAGCTGATCACCGCACGCACCTTCGAAGTGTTCACCATGTACGTGGCGGTGGCGGTCATCTACTGGGTGCTGTGCAGCATCCTCGCGCACTTCCAGAACCGCATGGAAGCGCGAGTCAACCAGCATGACCAGGAGCATTGAGCATGATTGAAGTCAAAGGCCTGACCAAGCGGTTCAAAGGCCAGACCGTGCTCAACGGTATCGACCTGACCGTACAACCCGGCGAAGTGGTGGCCATCATCGGCCCCAGCGGCTCGGGCAAGACAACCTTCCTGCGTTGCCTGAACCTGCTGGAAACACCCGATGCCGGGCAGATCCAGATTGGCGATATCAGCATCGACGCCAACCGCCCGCTGGGTGGGCAGCAAAGTGCGATTCGCCGCTTGCGCCAGCAGGCCGGGTTCGTGTTCCAGAACTTCAACCTGTTCCCTCATCGCACCGCCCTGGAAAACGTGATCGAGGGGCCGGTGATCGTCAAGAAGACACCCCGCGAGCAGGCGATCGAACTGGGCCGGCGCCTGCTGGCCAAGGTCGGCTTGGCCGGCAAGGAAGACGCCTACCCGCGGCGCCTGTCCGGTGGCCAGCAGCAACGGGTGGCCATCGCCCGCGCCTTGGCAATGGAGCCGGAGGTGATCCTGTTCGACGAGCCGACCTCGGCGCTGGACCCCGAACTGGTGGGTGAAGTGCTGGCGACCATCCGCGGCCTGGCCGAGGAGAAGCGCACCATGATCATCGTTACCCACGAGATGAGCTTTGCCCGGGATGTGGCGAACCGGGTGATCTTCTTCGACAAGGGCGTGATCGTGGAGCAGGGCGAGGCCAAGGCGCTGTTTGCGGCGCCGAAGGAAGAGCGTACCCGGCAGTTCTTGCGCAAGTTCCTGGGGACTGCTGCCTCCGAGTAAACCTGTTGCGGCCTTTTCGCGGGCACGCCCGCTCCCACAGGTGTGGCACCGATTTCAAGATCTGTGCTGTACCTGTGGGAGCGGGCGTGCCCGCGAAGAGGCCGGCACATCCGCAGCAAAATCCCCCTTCTATACATATTCCAAAGAGTTAGTTCATAATCTTTTTATAAAGCATTAGGGTATATAAACCGGACCACCGGACCAGCACACATCTGTCGCGATCAGCTGTTAGCGACATAATTCATTTGCGAGGTCAGGAATGGTCAGGATCACGATCACCCCAGTGCGGAACGCCAGGGCATTGAGTGCAGCCAAGGAGCGGTACTGATGTCCAGCCAACCCGATACCCAATTCCACAGCGATCTCGACAGCTCGCCCCTGCTGCTGCCGGCCAAGGTTCTACGCAACGACGCCGAAGCCTTGCAAGCAGCCCGCGAACTGGCCGAGGTCGCCCGCGAGCAGGCCGCCCGCCGCGACCAGCAACGCAAACTGCCATGGGCCGAGATCGAACTGTTCACCCGCAGCGGCCTTGGCAGCATCAGCGTACCCAAGGCACATGGCGGCCCGGAGGTGTCGTTCGAGACCGTGGCTGAAGTGTTCCGCCTCATCAGCGCCGCCGACCCGGCCCTGGGGCAAATCCCGCAGAACCAGTTCGGCATGCTGCAACTGCTGCGCCTGACTGCCACCGAGGCGCAGCAGGCGGTGATCTTCCGCAGCGTGCTCGATGGCTGGCGCATCGGCAATGCAGGCCCCGAACGCGGCACCAAGGACACCCTGACCCTCAAGGCCAGGATCACCCGCGTCGGCGACAGCTATCGCATCAGCGGCGAGAAGTTCTATTCCACCGGTGCCCTGTTCGCCCACTGGGTGGCGGTCAAGGCACTGGACGACGAAGGTCGCCAGCGCCTGGCATTCGTCCGCCGAGGCAGCCCGGGGCTGCGCATCGTCGATGACTGGTCCGGTTTCGGGCAGCGCACCACTGCAAGCGGCACCGTGCTGCTCGACCAGGTCCCGGTGGATGCCGACCTGGTGATCGACAACTGGCGCCAGCGCGACATTCCCAACATCCAGGGCGCTGCCTCGCAGCTGATCCAGGCGGCGATCGATGCTGGCATTGCCGAAGCAGCGATCGAGGACGCCATCAGCTTCGTGCGCGAAAAGGCCCGGCCATGGATCGAAGCCAAGGTCGACCGCGCCAGCGACGACCCTTACGTAATCGCCGACATCGGCCGCCTGAAGCTCGAGCTGCACGCCGCCGAAGCCCTGCTGCGCAAGGCCGCGCGGGTCCTCGACGAGGTCAACGCCGAGCCGATCGATGCAGCAAGCGCAGCGCGGGCCTCGATCGCTGTGGCCGAGGCCAAGGTACTGACCACCGAGATTGCCCTGCAGGCCAGCGAAAAGCTGTTCGAGCTGGCCGGTAGCCGCGCCACCCTCGCGGAGTTCAACCTCGACCGCCACTGGCGCAATGCCCGGGTGCACACCCTGCATGACCCGGTGCGCTGGAAGTACCACGCGGTTGGCGCTTACCACCTCAACGGCACCTTGCCTGCACGGCATTCCTGGATCTGACTTGCTGCCTTTGGGGCTGCTACGCAGCCCTTCGCGGGCTCGCCCGCTCCCACAGGATTACCAGCGCCTGAACAGGCATCACTTTACCTGTGGGAGCGGGCGAGCCCGCGAAGGGCCGCGCAGCGGCCCCCGGAGAACACCATGACTACAAACATCATAACCAGCGACACCCAGGCCCTGAACGTCGCCGAGGAAGTCGCCCGACACCTGCGCCGCGACAGCGCCCTGCGCGACCGCGAGCGCCGTCTGCCGCACGCCGAACTGGAACTGTTCACTCGCTCCGGCCTGTGGGCCATCAGCGTACCCAAGGCCTTCGGCGGCGCCGGCGTGTCCAACGTCACCCTGGCCAAGGTCATCGCCCGCATCGCCCAGGCTGACGGCTCGCTCGGGCAAATCCCGCAAAACCATTTCTACGGCCTGGAAGTGCTGCGGGTAAACGGCACACCCGAACAGCAACAGCGCCTGTACGCCGAAGTACTGGCCGGCAGCCGCTTCGGCAATGCCCTGGCCGAACTGGGCACCAAGACCGCCAACGACCGCACCACGCGCCTGTCCCGCGACGGCGATGGTTTTCGCATCAACGGCCGCAAGTTCTACTCCACCGGCGCCATCTACGCCCAGCGCATTCCCACCTCGGTGGTCGATGAACAGGGCGTGCAGCACCTGGCCTTCGTCCCGGCCGACAGCCAGGGCCTGCAGGTGATCGACGACTGGAGCGGCTTCGGCCAGCGCACCACCGGCAGTGGCTCGGTGGTATTCGACAACGTGTACGTCAGCGCCGCCGACGTGGTGCCGTTCCAGAGCGCCTTCGAACGCCCCACCCCGGTCGGCCCGCTGGCGCAGATCCTTCATGCCGCCATCGACACCGGCATCGCCCGCGCCGCATACGAAGATGCCCTGCACTTCGTGCGCACCCGCAGCCGCCCCTGGGTAGACTCCGGCCTGGACAAGGCCAGCGATGACCCACTGACGCTGAAGAGTTTCGGCCATCTGGCGATCCGTCTGCACGCCGCCGAAGCCTTGCTGGAGCGCGCGGGCGAATATCTGGACCGCGCCCGCGACGACAGCACTGCCGACAACGTGGCCGCCGCGTCCATCGCGGTGGCCGAGGCCCGCGCCATCAGCACCGAGATTTCCCTCGCGGCCGGCACCACCCTGTTCGAACTGGGCGGCAGCCAGGCCACCCTGGCCGAACACAACCTTGACCGCCACTGGCGCAACGCCCGCGTGCACACCCTGCACGACCCGGTGCGCTGGAAGTACCACGCCATCGGCAACTACTACCTCAATGATGCCAACCCACCACGCCGGGGGACCATCTGATGGCCAAGCAGATCCTGCTCAATGCTTTCAACATGAACTGCATCGGGCACATCAACCACGGCCTGTGGACCCACCCACGAGACACCTCGACCCAGTACAAGACCCTGGACTACTGGACCAGCCTGGCGCGGCTGCTGGAGCGCGGCTTGTTCGACGGGCTTTTCATCGCCGACATCGTCGGCACCTACGACATCTACGGCCAGTCGCTGGACGTCACCCTCAAGGAGTCGATCCAGCTGCCGGTCAACGACCCGCTGCTGCTGGTCTCGGCCATGGCCGCCGTCACCCGCCACCTGGGCTTCGGCCTTACCGCCAACCTCACCTACGAAGCGCCGTACCTGTTCGCCAGGCGCCTTTCCACCCTGGACCACCTGAGCCATGGCCGGGTAGGCTGGAACATCGTCACCGGCTACCTCGACAGCGCCGCCCGGGCCATGGGCCTGGCGCAGCAACCCGAGCATGACCGCCGCTACGACCAAGCCGACGAGTACCTGCAGGTGCTGTACAAGCTGCTGGAAGGCAGTTGGGCCGACGATGCCGTGGTCGCCGACCGCCAGCAGCGCGTCTATGCCAGGCCCGACAAGGTGCGCAAGGTCAACCACCAGGGCGAGTTCTACAAGGTCGACGGCTACCACTTGTGCGAGCCCTCGCCGCAACGTACTCCGGTACTGTTCCAGGCCGGCAGCTCGCAGCGTGGCCTGGCCTTCGCCGGCAACCACGCCGAATGCGTGTTCATCAGTGGCCAGGACAAGGCCGCCACCCGCGCCCAGGTCGACAAGGTGCGCGCCGCCGCCCAAGCCGCTGGCCGCGACCCGCAAGCGGTCAAGGTGTTCATGGGCATCACGGTGATCGTCGCCGCCACCGAGCAGCAGGCCCAGGCCAAGCATGCCGAGTACCTGCGCCATGCCAGCGCCGAGGCCGGGGTCGCGCACTTCGCAGCGTCCACCGGCATCGACTTCGCCGCCTACGCCCTGGACGAGCCGATTGCCTTCAGCCAGGGCAACGCCATCCAGTCGGCCACGCGCCAGTTGCAGGACAACGCCTGGACCCGCCGGCGCCTGCTGCAGCAGCACGCCCTGGGTGGCCGTTACGTGACCCTGGTCGGTGCGCCCGAGCAGGTGGCCGAACAGCTGATCGCCTGGGTCGATGAAACCGGCCTGGACGGTTTCAACCTGACCCGCACCGTAACCCCGGAAAGCTTCGAGGACTTCATCGACCTGGTCATCCCGCAGTTGCAACAGCGTGGCCGCTACAAGACCGCCTACGCCGAAGGCACCCTGCGCGAGAAACTGTTCCAGGCCGACCACCCGCATTTGCCCGCCGACCACCCTGGCTCGGCTTACCGCTTTACCTCTACCCCTGCCCCGACTGGAGCCCTGCACCATGCTTGAAAAACTGTTCCGGCCCGTCGCGGCCATTGCCCTCACCCTCGGCCTGTCCGCCAGCGCGCTGGCTGCCGAACCGCTGAAGATCGGCACCACCTCGGCCTTTGCCATCCCGCTGGAAGCCGCAGTGGAAGAAGCGCACAAGCAAGGTCTGGAAGTGAAGCTGGTCGAGTTCAGCGACTGGATCGCACCCAACGTCAGCCTAAACAGCGGCGACATCGACGCGAACTACTTCCAGCACATCCCGTTCCTGGAAAACGCCAAGGCAGCCGCAGGCTTCAACCTGGTGCCCTACGCCCCGGGCATCATCAACAACGTCGGCCTGTACTCGAAAAAGTACAAGAGCTTCGCCGACCTGCCCGAAGGCGCCAGCGTGGCCATCGCCAACGACCCGATCAACAGCGGCCGTGGCCTGCAGCTGCTGGCCAAGGCCGGGCTGATCACCCTCAAGCCGGGGGTCGGCTACAAGGCCACCGAGGACGATATCGTCGCCAACCCGAAAAAACTGAAGATCCTTCAGGTCGAGGCCGTACAGCTGGTTCGCGCCTATGACGACGCCGACCTGGTGCAGGGCTACCCGGCCTACATCCGCCTGGCCAACAGTTTCGACGCCGGCTCCGCACTACTGTTCGACGGCCTGGAGAACAAGGAATACGTGATCCAGTTCGTCATTCGACCGCAAAGCAAGGACGACCCACGCCTGGCCAAGTTCGTCGACATCTACCAGCACTCGCCAGTGGTGCGCGCAGCCTTGGACAAAGCCCACGGCAAGCTCTACCAAGCCGGTTGGGAGGGCTGACATGAGCCAGGCCAGCGCGCTGCGGGCGCCCACCGCACAACCACTGCCCCAAACGGCCAGGGAGCAGGCTTTGCGCCCGGAGGTCAATGAAGCCCATGTGCGCTTCATCGGCCTGGGCAAGACCTACCCGGGCCAGGCGCAACCGGCCTTGCAAGGCATCGACCTGAACATCCGCCATGGCGAGATCTTCGGCATCATCGGCCGCAGCGGCGCCGGCAAGTCATCGCTGCTGCGTACCATCAACCGCCTGGAGCAACCCACCCAGGGGCGGGTGCTGATCGACCAGGTGGACATCGCGCCCTTCGACGAGGAGCACCTGGTAGCCCTGCGCCGGCGTATCGGCATGATTTTCCAGCACTTCAACCTGATGTCGGCCAAGACCGTGTGGCAGAACGTCGAGCTGCCCCTCAAGGTGGCCGGCGTGGCCAAGGCCGAACGCCAGCGCAAGGTACGCGAACTGCTGGAGCTGGTGGGCCTGCGGGAAAAGCACCACGTGTACCCGGCGCAGCTGTCCGGCGGGCAGAAGCAGCGCGTGGGCATTGCCAGGGCGTTGGTGCATGACCCCGAGATCCTGCTGTGCGACGAGGCCACCTCGGCGCTGGACCCGGAGACCACTGCTTCCATTCTCGAACTGCTGCGCGACATCAACCAGCGCCTGGGCCTGACCATCGTGCTGATCACCCACGAGATGGCGGTAATCCGCGATATCTGCCACCGGGTAGTGGTGCTTGAACGTGGAGAAGTGGTCGAGCAGGGTGAGGTCTGGCGGGTGTTTGGCTCACCACGCCACGAAGTCACCCGTACCCTGCTGGCACCGTTGCAAGCCAGGTTGCCAGCCGCGCTGCAAGCCAGCCTGCGGGCCAGCCCGGCAAGCCGCGACAGTGCCGTGGTGCTGAGGCTGACCCTGCTCGGCGAGCCCGAACTGTCTGCCCTGTTCAACGAACTTGGCGGCCGCGTGCGCCTGCTGCAGGGCGGTGTGGAAACCATTGGCGAGCATGCCCTGGGGCAGCTGATCCTGTCGGTGCAGCACTCACCGCACGACACCCATCAATTGCTGGAGCGTGCCCGCCGCTGGGCCGAGGACGTGGAGGTACTGGGCCATGTGGTTTGATCGCCTGCTGGAAGGTTTGCTCGATACCCTGCTGATGGTCGGCGTGTCGTCGCTGATCGCCCTGCTGGTTGGCGTACCGATGGCGGTGCTGCTGGTCACCAGCGACAAGGGTGGGATCTTCGAGGCGCCGCTGCTGAACCGGGTGCTGGGTGCATTCGTCAACCTGTTCCGCTCGATCCCGTTCCTGATCCTGATGGTCGCGCTGATCCCTTTCACCCGCTTGGTAGTGGGTACCACGTATGGCGTGTGGGCGGCAGTGGTGCCACTGACCATTGCCGCCACGCCGTTCTTCGCGCGGATTGCCGAGGTCAGCCTGCGCGAAGTCGACCACGGCCTGGTGGAGGCTGCACAGGCCATGGGCTGCCGGCGCTGGCACATCGTCTGGCACGTGCTGCTGCCCGAGGCGCTGCCGGGAATTGTCGGGGGCTTCACCATTACCCTGGTGACCCTGATCAACTCCTCGGCAATGGCCGGAGCGATCGGTGCCGGGGGACTGGGGGACATCGCCTACCGCTATGGTTACCAGCGCTTCGACAGCCAGATCATGCTGACCGTGATTGCCATGCTGGTGGCGTTGGTGGCGTTGATCCAGTTGGGTGGAGACCGGTTGGCGAAAGGCTTGAACAAGCGCTGAAGTCTTCGCGGGCACGCCCGCTCCCACAGGTACTGCACAGGGCTTGAATACAACGATATCCCTGCGGGAGCGGGCATGCCCGCGAAGGGGCCTTCAACCCCAGCGAAGATCCCCGGCAGGCACCGGCCGCCCGAACCAGTACCCCTGCCCAAGCTGACACAGCTCATGCAGCAGGAAGCTGGCCTGCTCGGCCTGCTCGATGCCCTCTGCATGCACTTGCATGCCCATGCTGCGGGCCAGGGCGATGATCACCCGAACGATCGCGATGTCGTCCTCATCCAGCGGCAACCCGGCAACGAAGCCTTGGTCGATCTTCAGCTTCTGCACCGGCAAGCGCTTGAGCCGCAGCAGCGATGAATATCCGGTGCCAAAGTCGTCGATAGCCAAGGTCACCCCCAGCTCGCGCAGGCGATGCAACTGCTCCAGCGCCACCTCCGGGTCCTCCATCACCGCGCTCTCGGTCACCTCCAGCTCCAGCAAGGCCGGGGCCAGGCCGGTTTCGTCCAGCACCTCGGCCACCTGCTGGTACAACTCGTGCTGGCCAAACAGGCGGCTGGAGATGTTCACCGCCACGAATGCCAACTGCCGCCCTTCACCCTGCCATCGCACCATCTGCCGACACGCCTGGCGCAGTACCCAGGCGTCGATCTCGGCAATCAGCCCGGTACGCTCGGCAATCGGGATGAACTCGCCCGGTGGCACCAGGCCGCGCTGAGGGTGCTGCCAACGCACCAAGGCTTCGACGCCGACCTGGCGGCCGGTCGCCAGGTCGTGCACCGGCTGGTAGAACACCCGCAGCTCGTCCTGCTCCAAGGCTCGGCGCAGCTCGCCGGCGGTTTCGACCCGGTGTTGGGCGTGAGCGGTCAGTTCTTCGGTGTACAGCGCATAGCAGGCCCGCCCATTGCTCTTGGCCTTGTACAACGCCGAGTCGGCATTGCGCAGCAACTGCTCGGCACTCAAGGCATCGCTGGGAAACAGGCTGATGCCCACGCTGACGCTGATGAACAGGCGGTGACCGTCGAACTGGAACGGCTCGCGCATGCGCTCGATGATGCCCTGCGCCAGCTTGCCCGCCTGGCCAACCTCATGGCAGTTTTCCGCCAGCACGCCAAATTCGTCGCCCCCCAGGCGCGCCAAGGTCACGCCGCTGCGCAGCACCTCTGCCAGGCGCTCGCCCACCAGCTTCAGCAACTGGTCGCCAATGGTGTGGCCGAGGCCGTCGTTGATGCTCTGGAAATGGTCCAGGTCCAGCAACAGCAGGGCACAACCACGCTTGTTGGCCTGGGCTGCGGCCAGCGCTTGCTCGACCCGGTCGTTGAACAGCAGGCGGTTGGGCAGGCCCGTCAGCGGGTCATGGTGGGCCAGGTAGGCCAGCTCCTGTTCAGAATGCTTGATCGCGCTGATGTCGCTGAACACCGCCACGTAATGGCTGAGCTCGCCTTGATCGTCGCGGATGGCGCAAATGGTCTGCCATTGCGGGTAGATTTCACCGCTCTTGCGCCGGTTCCATATTTCGCCGCTCCACTCGCCCTTTTCCGCCAGAGTGGCGAAAATCTGCTGGTAGAACGCCAGGCCATGGCGGCCCGACTTGAACTTGTTCGGGCGCTGGCCGATGACCTCGTCCTGCTGGTAGCCGGTGATACGCATGAAGGCACGGTTGACGTGCACGATCAGGCCATGGCGGTCGGTCACCAGCACGCCTTCGAGGGTGCTGTCGAACACTGCCGCAGCCATGCGCAGGCGTTCACGGTCTTCACCACGCATACGCGCGCCAACACCGATGAAGTCAAGCAGCCGCACCCGCGACACATAGATCAGAAAGGCGCTGAGCAGCACCCAGACCACCACGTTGATCTGCCGGCCCACGGTCAGTGCCAGGGGGTCGTCGGTCATGCCGTGCAACACCACCTCGGCCAGCGTCAGCCAGAGGATCGAGAGCACCACATACAGCGCAGCCATGCGCAAGGCGTCGCGAACGGAAACAGACATGTCGGGTGCAATTGCCCATGAAAAATGATGGGGCATTATAAAGGCTGAAACATGTCGTGACTTCCTATCTGAACGGGTGACTGCATTTATTTCCTGCACAAGGGATAATCAGCCCCTCCTCCTGCATTCCGAGGGTATTTACACCTATGTGGTACAACGGCCTGCTCGACTTGTCGGCCTGGCAACTGGTCGGCATTACCCTGCTGATGACCCACGTGACCATCGTCAGCGTCACGGTCTACCTGCACCGTTACTCCGCGCACCGGGCCCTGGAGCTAAATGGCGCGCTCAAGCACTTCTTCCGTTTCTGGCTGTGGCTGACCACGGCGCAGAACACCCGCGAATGGACTGCCGTCCACCGCAAGCACCACGCCAAATGCGAAACCCCCGACGACCCGCACAGCCCGCTGTACAAGGGCCTGGGCACGGTGCTGCGCAAGGGTGCCGAGCTTTACCGGGAAGAGGCGCGCAACCCCGAAACCCTGCGCATCTATGGCAAGAACTGCCCGGACGACTGGATCGAGCGCAACCTCTACTCACGCTACAAGCTGGGCGGCATCGCGCTGATGGCGGTGATCGACCTGCTGCTGTTCGGCACCATCGGCATCACCATCTGGGCAGTGCAGATGATGTGGATTCCGTTCTGGGCCGCCGGCGTGGTCAATGGCCTGGGCCACGCTCTCGGCTACCGCAACTTCGAGTGCCGCGACGCCGCGACCAACCTGGTGCCGTGGGGCATCGTCATCGGTGGCGAAGAGCTGCACAACAACCACCACACCTACCCCAACTCGGCCAAGCTGTCGGTCAAGCGCTGGGAGTTCGACATGGGTTGGGCGTGGATCCGCCTGTTCTGCCTGCTGCGCCTGGCCAAGGTACAGCGCGTGGCGCCCATCGCCCACCGGGTGGCAGGCAAGGCCAGCCTGGACATGGACACCGCCATGGCCATCCTCAACAACCGCTTCCAGATCATGGCCCAGTACCGCAAGCTGGTGATCGGCCCGCTGGTCAAGCAGGAGCTGGCCCGTGTCGATGCTTCGCTGCGTCACCACTTCCGCCGCGCCAAGCGCCTGTTGTCGCGCGAGACCAGCCTGCTGGAAGACCGTCACCATGTGCGCATCGAGTCGATGCTCGCCCACAGCCAGGCGCTGAAGACCATTTACGAAAAACGCCTGGCCCTGCAGCAGATCTGGGCGCGCACCAGCGCCAACGGCCACGACATGCTGGCCGCCATGAAGGACTGGGTACACGAGGCGGAAACCAGCGGCATCCACGCCCTGCGGGACTTCGCGGCACAGCTGAAGACGTACTCCCTGCGCCCGACCGGCGCCTGACCGCCGTTGATCGGCACGCCCCTTTGGCTGGGCGTGCCGCCCGGAACTTCGCCCTCTCGTTTACACTCATATCTGGCACATCGCCCGCGTGGCGGGCCAGATGCTGGCCGCACGCTTTCACGCCGAGATCTGCTCCGTGCACATGGCCAAGAACATTCCGACGACACTGCCCGGCACCCCGCCTCCGGAAGCCGCCCAGACCTTGCTTGCGCTGCTCCACGCCCAAGGCGAGGTTGCCCGCCTGAGCGAGCGCGAACAGCTGTTCAGCTCGCTGCTCGACAGCGTCAATGCGGTGCTATGGGCCTTCGACTGGGAAACCCGTCAGGTGCTGTACGTCAGCCCCGCCTACGAACGCATCTTCGGCCGCCCGGCCAGCCTGGTGCTGGCCGACTACAACGAGTGGCGCGATAGCATCTACCCCGACGACCTGGAGTTCGCCGAGCGCAGCCTGGCCCAGGTACTGCTCAAGGGCTCGGTGGAAGACCGCGAGTACCGCATCCTCAATGCCGACGGCCAGCTGCGCTGGCTGAGCGACAAGTGCTACATCAACCAGCAACGCGATGGCGACCGGGTGATCATCGTCGGCATCGCAGAAGACATCACCGAGAAGAAGCAGCTCGAAGGTGAACTGCAGCGCCTGGCCACCACCGACGTGCTGACCCAGAGCAGCAACCGCCGGCACTTTTTCGAATGCGCCCAGCAAGCCTTCGACAGCGCCCGCGAAGACGGTACACCACTGGCCTTCCTGCTGCTGGACATCGACGACTTCAAGCGCATCAACGACAGCTACGGTCACCAGGAAGGCGACCAGGTGCTGCAGCAGATCGCCGACAGCGGCAAGGCCGTGCTACGCCGAGGTGACCTGTTCGGGCGCATTGGTGGCGAGGAGTTCGCGGCAGTGTTCCCCGGCTGTAGTGCCCAGGTCGCGGAGCAGATTGCCGAGCGCTTGCAGCGGCAGATCCAGCGGCTGAGCTTCAGCCATGGGGAGCAGACCTACGGGGTGACGGTGAGCCAGGGGGTGACCGGGCTGACTGACGAGGATGTGGCGCTGGACAGCCTGTATGCCCGGGCCGATGCGGCGATGTACCAGGCCAAGCGGCAGGGCAAGAACCAGATCGTCCGCGGCTGAGCTCTGGGGGTGCTCTGCACCCCAATCGCCGGCAAGCCAGCTCCCACAGGTACGGCGCAATACTCCAGCCTTGTGCAGTACCTGTGGGAGCTGGCTTGCCGCCGATGGGCCGCAAAGCGGCCCCAAAATCTCAGCTGGAAACCTCGGCCTCAGCCACCGGCGGCTCTTCCTGCGGCTTCACCTCCGGGTTCTCCACCTTACGCAACCGCCTCAGCTCCGGCAGGCCAAGCTTGAGCAGGCGCGCCGTCTTGCTGCTGGCCACCTTCTCCAGCCCCTGCTCGGCCGACAGCCGCGACAACTGCCCGGCCAGGTTCATGGCCAGGATCTCCCGCGAGTAAACCCCGCCGCCCAGCTGGTATATCGCCGCGATCAACTCGCGCAAGCCCAGGGGCAACCGCCAGCGCGTACGCAGCGCCGAGCCGAACGCCGCACCGAACTCATTGAGCGACAGCTGCACCTGGTCCTCATCCAGCTCGCCCCCGGCCAGCCGCCATTCCTGCAGGCAGCGCAGCACCGCCAGGTCGCCCAGGCAATGCAGCAACCCCGCGCAATAACAACGCCCTTCGTCCAGCTCGAGCATGCGTGCCAAGGTGCGGCCATATTCGGCAGCGTGCAGCGACAACTCCCAGTAGCGGGCAGCATGCTCCGCCAGCAGCGGGTCGCTGAGGCGAGCGCTGCGCTTGAGGGTCATGCCAAGGATCAGGTTCATGCTCTGGGTGCTGCCAAGCTTGTTCAAGGCCTGCAGCAGCGTCTGCACTGGTGCTTCGCGGTGCAGCGCTGCGCTGTTGGCCGCCGCAATCAGCACAGCGGTGATCTGCGGGTCGCCCTGCACTTCCTCTTCGAGCACTCTCAGGTTCAGGCCCTGGGGGTTGAGCGCGCGCTTGATCGCCACCTGCACATCGGCCAGCAGCGGCCCGCCATCGGCGGTAGCGCGACGCTGCTCGAGGTAGGCCGGCAGGCTGGCACCTGGCTGCAAGGCCGGCACCGGGCAGGCGATTTCTTCGCCAACCGCCAGCAGCAGCTCTTCCAGGCGCTTGCGAAGAGTTTCCAGGTTCAGCGGCTTGCTCAGGTAGGCAGTGGGGTGCAGGGGCAACGCCTCATGCACACTGGCACTGTCAATGCGGTTGCTCATGAGGATGAACGGCAACCTCGAGCCTTTGGCGCGTACCTTGCGCAACAGGTCGAGCCCATCGACACCTGCCAGTTCGCGCGCGGCAATGATCAGGTCGGGCTTGCTCGACAGCGCGCTCAAGGCCTGCGAGCCGTCGGCGCAGAGCTGCAGGCGGGCATCACAGCGCACGCTCAGCAGCATTTCGCTGAGCATGTCACGTACCCAGGGGTCGCCCTCGACAATAAGTACGCTTGGTGGGGTGGGGTCTGTAGCGTTCATCGCCAACTCCTGAATAGCCCTGCCACACAGTCCGTCGCAGCTTCCTGAGCAAATCCTCCGACAACGATAGCGCCCCAAGGCTTTCCTGGGCACAAAAAAAACCCGCCGAAGCGGGTTTTTTCTGAAGCACGTCACATCAGGCGATTTCAGCGAAGCACTCTTCGATGATAGCCAGGCCTTTGTCCAGCAGAGCATCTTCTGCGGTCAGCGGAACCAGGATACGCAGAACGTTGCCGTAGGTACCGCAGGACAGCAGGATCAAGCCCTTCTCGCGAGCCTTGGCGACAACCTGGCCAACGGCAGCTGCGTTCGGGGTGTGAGTGCCTTTCTCGAAGACTTCGACAGCGATCATCGAGCCCAGACCACGGACGTCGCCGATGATCGGGTACTTCTTCTGGATTTCGCGCAGGCCGGTGGTCAGGCGCTCACCCACAGCTTTGCTGCGGTCCAGCAGTTTCTCTTCTTCGAACACTTCGATCACGGCCAGGGCCGCGGCGCAAGCGATCGGCGAACCGGCGTAGGTGCCACCCAGGCCGCCAGGAGCGATGGCGTCCATGTATTCGGCCTTGCCGCACACACCGGCCAGCGGGAAGCCGCCAGCGATGGATTTGGCGAAGGTGGTCAGGTCAGGCGCAACGCCCATCTGTTCCATGGCGAAGAAGGTGCCAGTACGGCCAGCGCCGGTCTGTACTTCGTCGGCGATCAGCAGGATGCCGTGCTGGTCGCACAGGGCGCGCAGGCGCTTCATCAGCTCTTTCGGCGCTGGCAGGAAGCCGCCTTCGCCTTGTACCGGCTCGAGGATGATCGCGGCGATGTCGCGCGGCTCGGCGTCGTTCTTGAAGATGCGCTCGACCGAGGCGATGGCGTCGTCAACGCTGATACCGTGCAGTTCGCTAGGGAACAGAGCGCGGAAGATGCCACCTGGCATCAGGCCCATGCCAGCGGAGTACGGCACGACCTTGCCGGTCAGGCCCAGGGTCATCATGGTACGGCCGTGGTAGCCGCCGGTGAAGGCGATTACGCCAGCGCGGCCAGTGGCGGCACGGGCGATCTTGACGGCGTTCTCAACGGCTTCGGAGCCGGTGGTGACCAGCAGGGTCTTCTTGTCGAAGTCGCCTGGGACCAGCTTGTTGATCTTTTCGCACAGCTCTACATAGGGTTCGTAGGCCAGCACCTGGAAGCAGGTGTGGCTGACCTTGGTCAGCTGCTCTTGCACGGCCGCAACCACTTTCGGGTGCAGGTGGCCGGTGTTCAGTACTGCGATGCCGCCGGCGAAGTCGATCAGTTCGCGGCCTTCAACGTCGATCACGGTCGAGTTCTTCGCGGTATCGACGAAGATCGGGTGGATCTGGCCAACGCCACGTGGGACGGCGGCGACACGACGTTGCATCAAGGATTCGTTGGTCTTGCTCATAATGCCCTCATTGCGCCGGTTTGGAGTGGCGCTTTTATTCGGGGGTGGCTGGGAGTGCTCGCGAACAGTATTCGTTGATCGACTGCCGTGAACGCCCTGGCCACCAGGTACTGCGATGTAAAAAAGGCCAGCGAGACGTCGCTCTCGCGCCCCGCTGGCAGAGGTAAAGCCTTTACCGTGCTATCAGACGCTGATGCACAGGTATTTGATTTCGAGGTAGTCCTCGATACCGTACTTGGAACCTTCGCGGCCCAGGCCCGAAGCCTTGATGCCACCGAACGGTGCCACTTCGTTGGAGATCAGGCCGGTGTTGATACCTACCATGCCGTATTCCAGGGCTTCGGCAACACGGAACACACGGCTCATGTCGCGGGCGTAGAAGTACGAGGCCAGGCCGAACTCGGTGTCGTTGGACATGGCGATGACTTCGGCCTCGTCCTTGAAGCGGAACAGCGGCGCCAGCGGGCCGAAGGTCTCTTCCTTGGCGACGGCAGCGGTCTTCGGTACGTCGACCAGAATGGTCGGCTCGAAGAAGTTGCCTTCGATGATCTTGCCACCGGACAGTACCTTGGCGCCTTTGCCAACGGCGTCTTCGATGTGTTCCTGGACCTTGGCGACAGCCTTGCCGTCGATCAGCGGGCCAGTGGTGGTGCCTTCTTCCAGGCCGTTACCGATCTTCAGCTTGGCAACAGCGGCAGCCAGCTTCTGGGCGAACGCGTCGTAGACGCCGTCCTGCACGTAGATACGGTTGGCGCAGACGCAGGTCTGGCCGTTGTTGCGGTACTTGGAGATGATCGCGCCCTCGACCGCCTTGTCCAGGTCGGCGTCGTCGAACACGATGAACGGGGCGTTGCCACCCAGCTCCAGGGAAACCTTCTTGATGTCCTTGGCGCATTCTTCCATCAGCTGGCGACCGATTTCGGTCGAGCCGGTGAAGGACAGCTTGCGGACCAGGGAGTTGCCGGTCAGTTCGCCGCCAACTTCGCCAGCGCTGCCGGTAACCACGCTCAGCACGCCAGCCGGGATGCCGGCACGGTGGGCCAGCTCGACCAGGGCCAGGGCGGAGTATGGGGTCTGCGAGGCAGGCTTGAGCACCATGGTGCAGCCAGCGGCCAGGGCCGGGCCGGCTTTACGGGTAATCATGGCGGCCGGGAAGTTCCACGGGGTGATGGCCGCGGTAACACCGATTGGCTGCTTGATGACGATCAGGCGCTTGTCTGGCTGGTGGCCCGGGATGGTGTCACCGTAGACGCGCTTGGCTTCTTCGGCGAACCACTCGATGAACGAGGCAGCGTAGGCGATTTCGCCCTTGGCTTCGGCCAGTGGCTTGCCTTGTTCGGTGGTCATCAGGCGAGCCAGGTCGTCCTGGTTCTCGATCATCAGTTCGAACCAGCGACGCAGCTTGGCCGAACGCTCCTTGGCGGTCAGGGCACGCCAGGCCGGCAGGGCCTTGTCGGCGGCTTCGATGGCGCGGCGGGTTTCCGCGGTGCCCATCTTCGGCACGGTACCGATGACTTCACCAGTGGCCGGGTTGGTGACCTTGATGGTCTGGCCGTTGTCCGCATCCAGCCACTCACCATTGATGTAGGCTTGCTGGCGGAACAACTGAGCGTCTTTGAGCTGCATGTCGGCTTCCCGAATTGTTGATTGTTGAAAAGCGCCCAAGGCAGGGCATCGAGCGTTTGAAATCTCAAACGAATCCTAAGCGGCTGCTGGGGTGTTGGACAATAGGCTGTTCGAAAAAAAGAACGAATGGTTGAACACCCTGGCGGAAATTTCATCATTTGCATAATGGCAACCGGCCTCTTCGCGGGCCTGCCCACGAAGAAGAGGCCAATACAGGTTAGACGACCGAGCTATAGGAAATGAGATGGGAGGACCGACGGCCTTGCAGGAAGGGATGAATCAGAACGCCTTGGCCAGGTCGATTAGCAGGGCCCGGTAACCCATGCTACCTGGTTGTCGACTGTGCACCCTCAGCGCCGCCAGCACCTCCCCTCCAGGCTCCCGCGCCGCACTTCGCCCTCTTCGTGGCAGAAAGTAAAAACAGCTACAGATCAAGGCGATGGACGCCATCGGATCAGATGGGTATCATGCGTGCGCGTTGCACTCGTAGCTCAGCTGGATAGAGTACTGCCCTCCGAAGGCAGGGGTCGTGGGTTCGAATCCCGCCGAGTGCGCCATATCCCTCACAAAGCCCGCCTTGCGCGGGCTTTGTCGTTTCTGCAAAACAGTGTCGGCCTGCTCGCGTTATTTCGTTTGGCGCTTACTGAAGCCGGCTTTAGTCCTGATGGCTTTACCTGGTTGGATCCATCTGCCTAGAATAGTGGCATTATGCCTCATCCTTCAGATGGATCGTCGCAAGGTTAACCATACCCTCCAGGGAATCAGGAATGAAAATGCTGAAACACTGTCTGGCCTTGACCATCGCCGCCACCCTCGTGGGTTGCCAGGCGACCGGTGAGCAATACCAATCCGATGTGTTCGATGCCAGCCAGGTAAACACCCAGCAGGAAGCCAAGACCGTGAAAATCATCACGGTCTCGCCGACCAAGATCAAGGTCAGCAACGAGAAGAACCAAAAAGCCGCAATGATGGTGGGTGGTGTACTGGGTGCGCTGGGTGGCGCGGCGCTGGGTGCAGGCCACAACAAGGACACCGCGATCATCGGCGGCGTGGCAGGCGGTGGCGCCGGCGCACTGGCAGGTTCTCTGGTAAGCGATACCTCGCTGGTGCCTGGCGTACTGATCGGCTACTCGGAAAACGGCAAGATCTACACCTCCGCCCAGGTTGGCCGCCCGTGCGATTTCGAAGTGGGGGGCATCTCCCTGATGGTCATGACCATCTCCAACGAAACCCGCATCCAGCCAAATGCGACCTGCCCAGATCCGAAAAAGAGCTGAGGCCTGAGCACATGAAGCACATTGTTCTGGGCACCGCCCTCGCACTGTCTGCCGCCACTGCCATGGCGGGCCAGTTCGATCAGCTCTACCAGATCGAACAGCAGACCAAGCAATCCGAAGCCGCTCTGGAAACCGAACGCCTGCGCCAGGCCGCCGCCGCCGAGCAGCGCGCCGAAGCGCGCGAAGCTGCTGCCCGCCAGCAGCGCGCAGCGGCCCAACGTGCCTCCGCGCAGCGTGCCGCCGAGAAACAGCAGGCGCAAGCAGCCGAGCGCAAGCGCGTGCAGACCCGCGAAGAAGCCTACGAGGACGACCTGCGCGCGCTGGAGCTGGAAGAGCGTCGCCTGGCCCTGCAAGCGAAAAAGGCAAAGGTCGCCCGCGCCAACGACTACATCGATGCCGAACTGCGCGACAGCGCTGCACGCACCGACGTGATCCAGTCCAATGCAGACTCCGCACGCAACGTCACCTCGGGCGCCAAGTCGCTGCTCGAGGACGCCGGCAAGGCGGAAGTGAAACGCGCCGGCAGCCTGTTCGGCGAGTAACCATCCAGGTGCGGTCCCGGCCCGCAGGCCGTGACCGCCCGTTGCAGAGACAACATCATGCTACGTCTGATCATGCTGGCCACGGCCGGCCTGCTGCTGAGCGGCTGCCTGCAGGAAGAAGCCAAGTTCCCCACCGTCGACCTGCACGGTCGCCTGGTCGTCGACCAGGAAATGACCGCATCGCGTCAGGCGCAGGGCATCCAGGGCGAGTACTTCAAGCGCGTCCTCAGCGTGAATGGCCAGGACATGGCCTTCAACGACTTCGTCCAGCAATACTGCCCGGACAGCAATACCCGCAACGAAACCTGCATCAAGGCCTTCCGCATCAAGAAGATCGACGATGTCAGCGGTGCCACGAGGTTCCTGCCCAACGGGCTGTAATCACCGTTGGAAGCACTGGAAAGGCCCCGGCAACGCGCCCGGGGCTTTTTCGTTTGTGCGACATGTCGCGTTTCTGGCACTCCCGTGCCACGGGTCATTGGTGTTAGCGTGGGCGTCTTCCCGTTTCCCGACGGGTAACCCACAACAATGATTGGCGAAGGAATGCGCACAACCATGCACCTGAAAAAACTTACCGCCACCACCCTGCTGCTGGCCAGCATCGGCCTGTTCACCCAACCGGCACAGGCCAACCTTACCCAGCAGCAGTCCGCGGCCATCGTCAAAGCCTTCGACGGCAGCGACCCAAGCGACTTCAAGCAGTTCCTCGGCAAGCTCAAAGGCAGCGACCTGGCCAAGGCCGACAACCTCGCGGCAACCCTGGATGCCTACCTGGCCGGCAAGCCATTGGCCGCCGAGCAGCAGAACGAGATCAACCGCCTGCTCGGCCTGTATACCCGCATCAAGTACGGCAAGGCTGCCAGCGAAACCCTGCGTGAACTGGTGGCCATCCCCACATTCAACGTCGAAGGCACGCCGCAGCACGAGAACCCCGAGTTCCTCAGGATCGCCGACAAGATCAAGGCCCTGGCCGACAGCTTCGGCCTGGCTTTCCGCAATATCGACAACCGGGTGTACGAGATTTCGCTGGGCAGCGGCAAGGAAGTGGTCGGCATCCATGCCCACGCCGACGTGGTGCCGGTCAACCCGGACAACTGGAAGCTGGCCGATGGCACGCGCCTGGACCCGTTCAAGGTCACCCTGGTCGGTGACCGCATGTACGGCCGCGGCACCGAAGACGACAAGAACGGCATTGTCGTGGCGATGTACGCGCTGAAAGTGGCCAAGGACGAAAACCTGCCGCTGGCCCGCCAGTTCAAGCTGCTGATCGACACCACTGAAGAAACCAGCGGTGATGCCATTCCTTACTACTTCGAGCGTAACCCCACGCCCGACTACAACCTGGCCCTCGATGGCGGCTACCCTGTGGTCATCGCCGAGAAAGGCTACGGCACGATCATGGCCAGCTTCAGCAAGCGCCAGGCCAGTGGCAAGGGTGCCGAGATCGTCAACCTGACCGGCGGACTGGCCACCAACCAGATCCCGACAACCTCGGTCGCGACCCTGGTCACCGACAACCCGGCGAAGCTGGCCAGCCAGCTGGAAAAAGCCGGCGCCGATTACGTGAAGCGCAATGGCGGCGACTTCAGCATCGCCGCCAAGGCCGATGGCAAGCAGGTGTTGCTCACCGTGACCGGCGTTTCCGCCCACTCTTCGGAACCGGAGTCCGGGGTCAACCCGGTGGCGCGCATGCTCGGTTTCATCAACGGCCTGGGCAAGGATGTGCCGCTCAAGCACAACCACTTCACCGATGCCGCCCGCTACGCCGCCGACAACTGGGGCCTGGACTACCTGGGCAACAAGCTCGGCGTGGCCTTCAAGGATTCGTTCATGGGCCCTCTGACCGCCTCGCTGACCTTTGTCGGGGTGGATGAAAAAGGCCTGAAACTGGCGGTGAACCTGCGCATTCCGAAAGGCAAGCCAATCGCCACGATCAAGGACGAACTGGCTGACAAGCTGGGCAAATGGACCCGGCAGAGCCATACCTCGGTGGCCTTCGAATACAGCCTGGACGAGCCGATGTACCGCAACCCCGAGGGCGAATGGGTCAAGGCCTTGCTGGACGTTGCCACCGAGAACCTAGGCATGAAGCACGAGTTCGGCACCTCGGCGGGTGCTACCTCGGTACACGACCTGCCTAACGGCGTGCAGTTCGGCCTGGCCATGCCGGATGTGAAGTACACCGGGCACAACGACAACGAGTTCAAGACCGTTGAGCAGTTCATGCTGGACTTGCAGGTGGTGAGCGAGATGGTGGCGCGGATCGGGCAGATGCCGAAGCTCTGAGCCAACTCTACCGGCCTCTTCGCGGCTAAAGCCGCTCCCACAGGTACAGCGTATTCCTGTAGGAGCGGCTTTAGCCGCGAAGAGGCCGGCACAGGCGACAACTCATGACGTTTTTCAATCGACTCGATGCCGTTTCCTGCATTGCCGTGCAGAGCGCCGTGCCGGATGCTTTATTTACTCCGAGACATCGCTTTTTCCCAGCAGAGGCCCGTATGAAGACCGTCGAACAAATCCTCAAGACCAAGTCCCAGCATCAGACCGTGTACACCATCGGCCCGGATGACTCGGTACTCGACGCACTGAAAATGCTGGCGGAAAAAAACGTCGGTGCACTCCCGGTGGTCGAAGCCAACCAGGTGGTGGGTATTGTCAGTGAACGGGACTATGCGCGCAAGCTGGTACTCAAGGGCCGCTCGTCCGCCGCCACCCCTGTGCGCGAGATCATGAGTGCGCCGGTGGTCACCGTGGAACCGAAGCAGAACCTCGAGTACTGCATGAACCTGATGACCAACCGCCACCTGCGCCACCTGCCGGTGGTCAGCAATGGCGAGCTGCTCGGCCTGCTGTCGATCGGTGACCTGGTCAAGGAAACCATCGCCGAACAGGCAAACCTGATCCTGAAACTGGAGCAATACATCCGCGGTGAATGAAGCGCCTCAATGGTAGGCGCGCTCCAGTTCGTCC
The DNA here is from genome assembly GCF_000814065.1 of Pseudomonas sp. C5pp. NCBI lineage: Bacteria > Pseudomonadati > Pseudomonadota > Gammaproteobacteria > Pseudomonadales > Pseudomonadaceae > Pseudomonas > Pseudomonas sp. C5pp. The sequence continues at coordinate 64,535 of NZ_JWLN01000021.1, forward strand.
AGCTGATGGTCGAAGCTGCGCAGGCGCGCCGACCAGGTGTACACCAGCACTTCCAGATCCCGATTGAGCACGGCAGTGTTGCCGTTGCCGCTGCGGGTTGGTTCGCCCAGATCCAGCTGGTAGCGTTCACGGGCCATGGCCTGGGCCACGCTGGACAGGTCGCGGGCATTGGCCAGCCAGTGGTGATGGTGGTCATGGACTTCGCGGTCAAGCAACCGGCACTGGCGTTTCAGGGCATCCAGGCTCTGCTCCAGCGGCGTGCCCTTGAGCTCGCCCATGACCTCTTCGAAGGTGCGCCCCGAATGCCAGTAGCTGCCCCAGAAGTAGCGGTCGAACACCGTCTCGACGCGGCGCAGCGCAACTTTGGTATTCCAGATGGTCAGCAACGTTCGCCCCTGCACCACCTCGCGCTTGTTCAGGTGCAATTGCTGCCAGGCGATCCAGGTCAGCGCCACCAGTGCAACCGCCACGGTGACGGCGGCAGCGGCATACAGGAAGTGCACTGCCTGGTTCATCTGTTGCGTTTGCCGTATGCCGTAGAAATAACTGGCCGTCAATGTGCCCAGGATCGTCACGGAGCACCAGAAGCCCGGTGCGTAGGGATCTTTCATCGCGCTATCCCCTTGTTGTTTTCCTGAGCATAGCAACGGCCAATCACTCGTCAGGCACCACTCGGCGCTTTATTTTTTGCGCAGGTGCAGCGCCTCGTTCAGTTGGTCGATCATCGGAATCCAGTCGTCATCAGCGATGTACTTCTCTTTCAGGAAATCGCGCTGGGAATCGCTCCAGAAAGGCGCATCAACCAGCTTTATATCGTCATCGAGCGGCGAATGGGTGGTGATGAAACGGTCGATATCGACCGGATCGTCAGACAGCCCCAGCTGTTTGAAAATCTCAGACAAAGGATGAATCGTATTATCCATGGTTCCTCCTCGTCGCCAGACCGGTCGTCGACGATGCCGGCCCGGCATGGGTTGAGAGCATCAGCTGAGCTCACGCACTTCGGCGCGCGGCACCAGCTTCAGATATTGCTCCATGCTCATGTGAATCAGGTGATCGTGATCACCCGCCTCCAGATAGACATCGCCTTGGCGGGTAAGACTCGAATCAAGCAGCATCTTTATCTGGTAGGCATCGCCCAGCGCCGGTACGGCACCGCGCTCGCAGTCGCCGAACAGGCTCGGCAGGCCGCTTTCACGGGTCAGTTGCCAGGCCCCGGACATGCGCACCTTGGTCATGTCCAGATGCCGGTTGGCCGGTAGCACGGCCATGATGTAGTTGCCATGACGGTCATCGAGCATCACCGACTTGGCGACCCGCTCGGCGGGCACGCCGGCCGTACGGGCCGACTCCAGGCTGGTGGCCGAATGTGGATGGGGAATGATGTCGTAATCGCAGTTGGCCTTGTCCAGGCGATCCTGCAGGGTCTTTGCCATACGCATGATGCACCTCCGGTTTCGCCCCCCAATTTCCAATTTTAGGCCGGGTACCAGCAGGCAGGGCTAAACTTGTGCAATAGAGGCAAACGAGGTGACGACAGGTGATCGCCCGCTGCTGGCGCTGGCTATTGCTGCTGTTGCTGCTGTTGCTGCTTGGTATCACGCCAGGCGGTCAGGCAGCGCCTGGTGCAGTCTGGGTACTGGGTGTCGATGACGCCATCGGCCCTGCCAGCGCCGACTACCTGGTGCGCAGCCTCGACCAGGCCAAGGCACAGGGTGCACAACTGGTGGTTATCCGCATGGACACCCCGGGCGGGCTGGACAGCGCCATGCGCCAGATGATCAAGGCGATTCTCGCCAGCCCAGTGCCGGTCGCAACCTTCGTCGCCCCCAGCGGAGCCCGCGCCGCCAGCGCCGGCACTTATATCCTCTATGCCAGCCATGTCGCGGCCATGGCGCCCGGTACCAACCTGGGGGCCGCAACCCCCGTGCAGGTCGGTGCTCCGCCAGGCACGCCCAAGGATGACAAGGCCAAAGGCAGCGATGACGATACCCTCGCGCGCAAGCAGGTCAACGATGCGGCAGCCTACATCCGTGGCCTGGCGCAGCTGCGCGGGCGCAATGCCGACTGGGCGGAGAAGGCCGTGCGCGAGGCGGTCAGCCTGTCCGCCAGCGAGGCCTTGAGGCTTGACGTTATCGACCTGATGGCCGATGACCTGCGTGACCTGCTGCACAAGCTCGATGGCAAAACGCTCACTGTCGCTGGCCAGCCCCTGCAACTGCAGACCGCCGGCGCCAACCTGGTCGAGCACCTGCCGGACTGGCGCACACGGGTGTTGGCGGTCATCACCAACCCCAGCGTGGCGCTGATTCTGATCATGATCGGTGTGTACGGCCTGCTGTTCGAATTCATGAACCCCGGCTCGACGGTCGGTGGCGTGGTCGGCGGTATATGCCTGCTGCTGGCGCTATATGCCCTGCAGCTGTTGCCGGTGAGCTTCGCCGGGGTGGCGCTGATATTGCTCGGTATCGCCTTCATGATCGCCGAAGCCTTCCTGCCCAGTTTCGGCGTGGTCGGCTTTGGCGGCATCGTCGCCTTCGTGGTCGGCGCGCTGATCCTGATCGACACCGATGCCCCTGGTTTCGGCATCCCGCTGGCCCTGATCGGCACCCTGGCGGTGCTCTCGGCGCTGCTGATCGGCGGCGTGCTGGGCATGGCCCTCAAGGCCCGCCGACGGGCGCTGGTCAGCGGTGACGCCGGCCTGGTCGGCAGCCTGGTCACCGTCACACAGGTGATGGCGGGCAACCCGTTCTGTGGCTTTGTGCTGGCCCAGGGCGAGCAATGGCAGGCGCAGTGTGCAACGCCACTGCAAGCGGGCCAGAACGTGCGGGTGACCGCGCGCCATGGCGTCATGCTGGAAGTGAGCGCCGCCGCGCCCGCGGCGCAAGGAGAATGACCATGTTCATGCAATTGGGCTTCGGCGCGGTGCTGATCGTGCTGGCGATGCTGTTGCTGTCGGCGTTCCGCATCCTGCGTGAATACGAGCGCGGCGTGGTGTTCCAACTGGGGCGCTTCTGGCAGGTGAAGGGGCCGGGGCTGATCCTGCTGATCCCGGTAATCCAGCAAATGGTGCGGGTTGACCTGCGCACCGTGGTGCTGGATGTACCACCTCAGGATGTGATCACCCGCGACAACGTCTCGGTCAAGGTCAACGCCGTGCTCTACTTCCGAGTGCTCGACCCGCAGAAGGCGATCATCCAGGTCGAAGATTTCCTCGTCGCGACCAGCCAGCTGGCCCAGACCACGCTGCGCGCGGTGCTCGGCAAGCACGAACTGGATGAACTGTTGGCCGAACGCGAGCAACTGAACTCGGACATTCGTCAGGTGCTTGATGCACAGACCGATGCCTGGGGTATCAAGGTGGCCAACGTCGAGATCAAGCACGTAGACCTCAACGAATCGATGGTGCGCGCCATTGCCCGCCAGGCCGAGGCCGAGCGTGAACGGCGGGCCAAGGTGATCCATGCCGAGGGTGAGTTGCAGGCGTCGGAGAAGTTGATGCAGGCGGCGCAGATGCTGAGCAAGGAGCCAGGGGCGATGCAGTTGCGCTACATGCAGACGCTGGGGACGATTGCCGGGGACAAGAGCTCGACCATCGTCTTTCCACTGCCGGTGGATTTGCTCAAGGGGCTGGTGGACAAGCAGAAATAGAGGTGGCCCATTCGCGGGCACGCCCGCGAATGGCCTACATACGGTCTGTCAGACTGGCGCGCGACGCAGAGTCGCCAGGAAGGTGGCCGCGCCAATGAACAACCCGGCGAAAGTCCGGTTCAAACGCTTCTGCTGTTTGGGCGTACGCAGCAGGCGCAACACCCGCGCAGCCAACCCGGTATACCCCGCCATCACCAGCATATCCACGGCGACCATGGTCACGGTGATCGCCACATACTGGGGCAACAGCGGTTCATGCGGATTGATGAACTGCGGCAGCACCGCCAGCATGAACACCAGCGCCTTGGGGTTGCTGACGTTGACCAGGAAACCACGGAACACCAGGCTAAGCGGTTTGCCGATCGGACGCACGGCGGATTCATCGCTCATGTCCAAGGGCAGCGCACGCCACTGTTTGTAGGCCAGGTAGACAAGGTAGGCGACACCGAACCATTTGATGATCTGGAACGCCGTGGCCGAGGCAGCCAGAACAGCGCCGACGCCGGCGGCGATGATGGCGATCTGCAGGATCAGGCCCAGTTGCAGGCCCAGGGCGTTCCAGTAACCACGCCAAAAACCGTATTGCAGGCCACTGGACATCGAGGCAATCGCCCCGGCGCCGGGTGAAAGGCTGATCACCCAACAGGCGGCAAAGAAGCCCAACCACACTTCCATCGACATCACACACCTCGCTCGGACATTTGTTGCAAAACGTTAAGCTAAGGTGTTGGTGAAAAAATAACCAGCGATTTCTGAAGGATTTCTATTGCCTGTGCTGGCCTCTTCGCGGGTGAACCCGCTCCCACAGGTATCGCGCAATCCCCAAGGGCTGCGGAATTCCTGTGGGAGCGGGTTTACCCGCGAAGAGGCCGGTGCAGGTTCAGTCAGCCTCTACAGGCAACTCTTTGTGCATGGACTGCACCTCAGCCCCGCGCCAGCGCCGTACCGACTTCTGGAAGAACTGGCTATTGGGCACCTGCACCAGCGCCCCGCCCGCCTCGGGCATTTCCATCAGCGTGGTGAACAGCAGGTTGATGGCAATCACCCGGCCCTTGACGCCCGGCTTGTCGAGGGTGTCGACCAGTTCGACCACATCACCAATACGAAACGGCCCGACGGTGAAGATCAGCACCGCGCACAGCAGGTTGGACAGCACGCTCCACATGGCGAAGAAAGCCACTGCCGCCACCGCGACGAAGCCGGACAGTGCTGTCCACAGCACGGTCGCCGACACACCCAGGCGCTCCAGCACAAACAGCAACGCGCTGCCCATGATCAGCCAGCGCAGGCCGCCACGCACCGGCACCAGCAGCTCCGGCGGCAACGGGTAACGCTGGCTCAGGCGGCTCAGCCCGCGTGCAACGATGCGCTGCAGGACGAAGGCCACTACCAGGATCAACAGTATCTGCAAGCCCAGCCAGAAGGTGTCCATCCATTGCCCTGGCAGCAGCGAACGCAGTTCCTCCATCAGGACAGCGCCTCGAGCTCGGCCTGCATGCTTTCGAGGGTTTCCAGCGCTTCCATCCAGGCCTCTTCCAGTTCGCCTTCGCGCTGCTTCAGCTTGGTCTGGCGCGCCAGCAGGTCACGCAACTCGTCCTTGCGCGAAGCGTCGTAGAGGCCACCATCACCCAGCGCGGTCTCGATCTCGGCCAGTTGCGCGTGCACCTGGTTGAGCTCGGCTTCCAGCTTGTCGGCAGCCTTCTTGTGCGGGGCCAGTTGCTGACGCAAGGCTGCGGCAGCCTGGCGTTGGGCCTTCTTGTCGGTCTTGTCCGGGTTGACCGGGGTGGTACTGGCTGGCGCGCTGCGCTGGCGGTACTCGACCAGCCAGCGGCTGTAGTCGTCCAGGTCACCATCGAAGATGTCGACCTTGCCGTCGGCCACCAGCAGGAAGTCGTCGGTGGTGCTCTTGAGCAGGTGACGGTCGTGCGACACCACCACCACGGCACCGGCAAACTCCTGCAGGGCCATGGTCAGCGCGAGGCGCATTTCCAGGTCGAGGTGGTTGGTCGGTTCGTCGAGCAGCAACAGGTTCGGTCTTTCCCATGCGATCAGGGCCAGTGCCAGGCGAGCCTTTTCACCACCGGAAAAGTTCACCACCGGCTCGTCGACGCGGTCGCCATGGAAGTCGAAGCCGCCCAGGAAGTCGCGCAAGGTCTGCTCACGTTCGGTGAGGGCAATGCGCTGCAGGTGCAGCAGCGGGCTGGCCTTGTCGTCCAGAGAGTCCAACTGGTGCTGGGCGAAGTAGCCCACGGCCAGGTTCTCACCCCGCACCAGGCGGCCCGACAATGGCTCGAGCTCGCCAGCGAGGTTCTTGATCAGGGTCGACTTGCCAGCGCCGTTGGGGCCGAGCAGGCCAATGCGCGCACCGGGGGTGAGCTGCAGCTTGACCTTGTCGAGGATCGCCTTGTCACCGTAACCCAGGCGGCCTTCGGACAGGCTCAGCAGCGGGCTGGAGATTTTCTGCGACTCGCGGAAAACGAAGTCGAACGGCGAATCGACATGCGCCGCCGATAGCTCCTCCATGCGCTCCAGTGCCTTGATCCGGCTCTGTGCCTGGCGGGCCTTGGTGGCCTGGGCCTTGAAGCGGGCAATGTACTTTTCCATGTGCGCACGCTGGGCCTGCTGTTTCTCGTAGGCCTGCTGCTGTTGCGCCAGGCGCTCGGCCCGGGTGCGCTCGAAGGCCGTGTAGCCGCCCTTGTACAGGTTCAGCTTGCGCTGCTCGACGTGCAGCACATGGTCGACCACGGCATCGAGGAAGTCGCGGTCGTGGGAGATCAGCAACAATGTGCCGGGGTAGCCCTTGAGCCAGTCCTCCAGCCACAGGATAGCGTCCAGGTCCAGGTGGTTGGTGGGCTCATCGAGCAGCAGCAGGTCGGAGGGGCACATCAGGGCCTGGGCCAGGTTCAGGCGCATCCGCCAGCCACCGGAGAAGTCGCCGACGCGGCGGTCCATCTGTTCGTTGGTGAAACCAAGGCCGGCCAGCAGCTTGCGTGCGCGGGCGTCGGCGGTATAGCCGTCGGCGCTATCCAGCTCAATGTGCAGGCGCGCCAGGGCGGTACCGTCGTGGGCCTGCTCGGCCGCAGCGAGTTCGGCCTGGACCTTGCGCAGGCGCACGTCACCGTCGAGCACATAGTCCACGGCCAGGCGGTCGAGGGTATCGACCTCCTGGCGCATGTGGGCGATGCGCCAGTCACCGGGCAGCTGGCAATCGCCGGCATCGGGCGACAGCTCACCGCGCAGCAAGGCGAACAGGCTGGATTTTCCGGCGCCGTTGGCGCCGATCAGGCCGGCCTTGTGACCGGTGTGCAGGGTCATTTCGGCGCCTTCTAGCAAGCGCTGCGGACCACGCTGTAAAGTGAGGTTGGATAGTCTGATCATGATGGTCGCGGAGTCTACCAGCTTCCTCGGCCCATAGCGTGAGTGGAACCATGCACACCGACCTGTGGAATCACGCCCTGGCCCTGTACGCCAGGCCCGGCGTGGAAGCCGCCTGCCTTGAACTGCAGGCGCTGGGTGGCGATGTCTGTCTGCTGCTGTGCGCAACCTGGCTGCAGGCGCGTGGCGTGGCCGTGCGGGACGAACGCGTACAGGCATTGCGCGAGGTTACCGAGCCCTGGCAGCGCGAAGTGGTCAACCCATTACGTAGTTTGCGCCAACAGTGGCGAGCAGCAGCGCAAAGTGATGCGCAGCTGGCGGCGTTGCGTGAGCAGGTGAAGGGGTTGGAGTTACAGGCCGAGAGAACCTTGCTGGAACGCTTGCAGGAGCGTTCGCAACAGTGGCCGGTGGGCGCCCATGAGCCCATGGAAGACTGGCTGGACCGGCTGGCGCCGGACCAGGCCCGCCACCACGACGCGCTGGTTCGGTTGCGCGTCGCGGCGGCAGCGCTTCAGGACGCCGAAGACGGTGCCTGAGCCGGGGTGCTGGCAGGTGCCGATGGCGCTACCGAAGCTGCCGGGGTGGCCGAGTTGGTCGCGGCGGCCGGAGTGCTGGCGGCTGGCGTAGCCGGTTTGGCTTCGGCTGGCTTGCTGGCAACAGGCTTGGCAGCTGCTGGCTTGGCGGCGGGTTTGGCGGCCGTACGTGCTGGAGCCTTGGCGGCAGCTGGTTTCGCGGCCAGCTTGGCAGCAGCGGCTTTGGCTGGCGTTTTGGCCGCCGCTGGCTTGGCTGCAGGTTTAGCGGCTGCGGTGGCTTTGGCTGCTGGCTTGGCCGCAGGTTTGGCAGCAGCAGTGGCCTTGGCGGCTGGCTTGGCCGCAGGTTTGGCAGCAGCAGTTGCCTTGGCAGTTGGCTTGGCTGCAGGTTTGGCAGCAACAGTGGCCTTGGCGGCTGGCTTCGCTGCAGGCTTGGCAGCAGCAGTGGCCTTGGCGGCTGGCTTCGCTGCAGGCTTGGCAGCAGCACTGGCCTTGGCGGCTGGCTTCGCTGCAGGCTTGGCAGCAGCAGTGGCTTTGGCAGCTGGTTTGGCTGCAGCAGCGGCCTTGGCGGCTGGCTTGGCCGCAGGTTTGGCAGCAGCAGTGGCCTTGGCGGCTGGCTTGGCTGCAGGTTTGGCAGCAGCAGTGGCCTTGGCGGCCGGCTTGGCTGCAGGTTTGGCCGCAGCAGCCTTGGTGACGGGTTTGGCGGCTGCCGGTTTGGAGGTCTTGGCAGCACGCTGGTCAAGCGCCTTGGCTGCAGCTTCGCGAACCTTGCCTACGCCTTGGGCCAGCTTGAGGCTGTCCTGGGCATCGCGCTTGAGTTGCTGAATATAAGAACGAGTCTGGGTTTGACGTTCCTTGAGGGAGTCGAGCAGTTCTTCAAGTTCTCCAATGACTTTTTGCGCCTTGGTCTGCGCCTTGGCTTTACCTGCCTTGGCCGCATCTTGCAGTTTCAGGCGACCGTTGTGCAGTTTTTCCTGGGCCTTGCCACGCTGCTTTTCCAACTTGGCCAGCAGTTTTTCCGCATCAGCCAGCGCTTGCGAGCAGGCATCTTCCAAGTGTTCGAGCAAGCTGCCCGAAAGTTGCTGGAGCAGGTGTAACGGCGTGCTTACTGGCTTCTTTTTAGCCGACATGGTTTACCTCCTGGCTGACGAGATTGCGGCTCATACTATGCTTCTGCTGCTACCGCCGCTAGGGCATGTTGACAGTATTGTTTACGCCGCGTTGCATGCCTGGGCAAAGTTGTTATCTTGCAGCTCCGAGCAAGTGTAGTTGCTGAATAAATCATTGCTGATATTTGGCAGTTATCTGTATTGCACAGCACTCCTGCAGGAGCGGCCTTGTGTCGCGATGGGCTGCGGAGCAGCCCCTGGATTTCAGCACCACCGCAGATATTGCCGGGGCTGCTTTGCAGCCCTGTCGCGACACAAGGCCGCTCCTACAAGGACCGCGAGCACACAATACAAAACGGAACACTGGCATACTTCCCCGCTCATTGGCGCAGGAACTGACCATGCCTCGATATCTTCTTTTAGGTTTATGCCTGCTGGCACCCATCGCCCTGGCCGACAGCGAAGAACATGACCTCGCCTACAGCATCGGCGCCAGCCTGGGTGAGCGGCTGCGCCAGGATATGCCGGGCCTGCAGTTGGATGCGCTGGTAGAAGGCCTGCGCCAGTCCTACCAGGGGCAACCGCTGAAACTCGACAAGGCACGCATGCGGGCTTTGCTCCAGCAGCAGGAAGCACGGGAAGGCGATGCCGCCATGCAGAAGCTGCAAGCTGCCGAAACACGCTTCATGGCCAACGAGCGTGGTCGTTATGGCGTGCATGAACTACCGGAGGGTGTGCTCTACAGCGAACTGCAAGCAGGCACGGGCGCGCAGCCCAAAGCCGGTGGCAAGGTGCAGGTGCGCTATGTGGGCAGGCTGCCAGACGGCTCGGTGTTCGACCAGAACCAGACGCCCCAGTGGTTCAGCCTGGACTCAGTCATCGAAGGGTGGCAGGTGGCCTTGCCAAAGATGCACGCTGGCGCCAAATGGCGCCTGGTGATCCCGTCGGCGCTAGCGTATGGCGCCGAGGGTGCGGGCGACCTGATTGCACCCTACACCCCCCTGGTGTTCGAGATAGAACTGCTGGCGGTTGGCGACTGACGCCAACGCTCACGCCGGTAATGCGCCTTCTTCCTTGTGCGCGTTGTGCAACACTTCGATCAGGCAGTCTTCAAGTTCGAAGCGCTCGTGCAGCAGGCCACCCAGCTTGCCCAGCTTTTCGGCAAAGCGTTCGGTGTCCTTGCACTCACCCTTGGCGCAATGGTCATTGAAGGCTAATGCGACCTGAGTACTGTCGTTGATCCGTGGGTTGATCTCTTCGGCCAGCTTCAGCGCCTTCTCGTCGCCGAAGGCTTTGGCCTCACTGACCAACTGCTCGCAGACTTCGAAATGCCACGCCGAAACGTAGTCAACGAGGAGCGCGCAAAAGTCCCCGTTCGTGTCCTTGTCGGCGAAGGCCGGCTTGGCATCGCGCAGCGCGCGGAAAGCCTGCACCAGTTCCTGGCGCTCCTCCAGCCAGCGGTCGATCAGTTTGTGAACCCCACCCCAGCGTTCCTGAGCGTTCTGACAACTATCGAGCATGGCAATCTCTTCCCTTCTGGGTAGATGCCGCTGCACCTCGCACCACGACCGTGCAGCACAAAGGTGACATCAGCAGGCGGCATCGAGCAGTTGTGTTTTCGGTATGCGTGCTGGGAGATTATTCCCGCGCGTGCTGCCCTTCAAGGTACGCAGCGGACAAAGTTCATACAAGTGTTTAATACCCTGTTACACGGCCATTGGTCGTGCCAATGGCGCAACCTTGCGCCAGATCATGTTCTCGCCAGGGTGCGGAAACGATACGCCAGCAGGCAACTCAAGGGCAGCATTGCCAGCAGCAGGAACGCCAACAGGCTCCATTCGGGCAGAGTCAGGTCGAGAAAGCTCCAGGTCAGCGAGTTGCAATCCGGGCCGCCGAACAACAATTGCCGGGCTGCCTCGCCCCAGGATTGCTCGAACAGCCGCCCGAGCGGCACCGGGCAGACTGGAATGGCCCCGTCATCCCCTTGCAACCAGACATGTCGCGCTGCCAGCAGCGCCCCGGCCAGCGAACAGCCCAGCGTCGCCCGCGCGTAACAGCGAATGCCCGCCGTACCCGGTGCCTGCAGCACCGCCGCCAGGCACAGCAGCGCGTACAGGCCAAGCAGCAGGCGCTGGCTGAAACACAACGGGCAGGGCACCAGCCCGAGGACGCTTTCCAGGTGGAAGGACGCGGCCAGTACCGCCAGTGCAGCAAGGCAGGCAGGTAGGAAAAAGGTGCGCAAACGGGCCGGCAGCATGGGTGGTGAAGGTCCCGGGATAATGAAGTGGCTTGAAACGGTAGAGGAAAGACGCGCTTTGTTTCAAGGCGCGACAGCAATGACAAGTCGCTGAATCGCGAAGGAAATTTCCAACCATGCGGTAGGAAACGTCTGAAGAAATGGACTGCAGATCTAACTTACAAAGAGAGAAAAGTTACCCGCCCCCGAAGCCCGCACCTTTGCGCGGGCCCTGGGGTAGGTCAGGCGCGTACGCCTTCGGGCAAAGGCAGGGCCAGCAGGCGCTCGTCCAGCAGGCCGAGGCCCTCCTGGAACAGCTGGTTGCTGCGCTCGGTCTCGCCAAGGCCGGCGAGCAGGCGCGCCAGCTCGGCACAGGCCTCGGGGTTGCGTTCCATGCGCAGGCTGCTTTCCAGGTAGTCCCGCGCCTTGCCCCACAAGCGGTTCTGCAGGCTCAGACGGCCGAGGGTTAGCAGCAGGCTGGCATCTTGCGGGTGGGCCTTGAGCCAACCTTCGGCTGTTTGCAGCTGGCGCGCCGGGTCATCGCCGCGCACCAGGCCGTACAGGCGTGCCAGATGGCTTTCGTATTCACGCTTGAGGGCGGTGCGAAGCACTTGTTCCGCTTCGCTCTGGGCGCCCACCTGACGCAATTGCTCGGCATAGGCCAGCACCAGTTGTGGCTCCTGGCGCTGGGCAGCAGTCAGTTGCTGCCAGGCGCGCTCCAGAGCCTGACGGGCGCTTTGCGCATCCTCGCCACGGGTGGTGGCCAGGCTCAGGTTCTGGCCCCAGGCACGTTGCTCCAGGGCAGCCAGCTCGGCGGCCGGCAGCACCTTGCCCTTGCGCAGGTCAGGCAGCAGGCGGATCAGGGCAGACCAGTCGCCGCGTTCCAGGTGCAGGCGCTGCAGTAGGCGCAGCACCTGGCCGTTGTGCGGGTGGCGCTCCTGCATGGCCAGCAGGGTTTCCAGCGCGCCGTCGCTTTCGCCACGGTCCATCTGCAATTGCGCATGGGTCAGGGCAATAGCCAGCTCCGCTTGCGGCTGGCGCTCCAGGGCACGTTCCAGCAGGTTGTCGCTGTCTTCGGTTCGGCCTTGCTCGTTGGCGGCACGCGCGGCACCGAGGTAATACAGCAACGGCTGGCGCTCGGCCTCGGCGGCACGGTGCAGATGGCGCTGGGCACTGGCCCAACGGCCCTCGGCGAGATCCAGCTGGCCCTGCTCGATGGCCAGACGAACACGCCGGCTGCGATTACGCCGCGACCACGGGTTGACCACGCCACTGGAAGTCAGCACCAGGCCGACCAGGTAGCGCACCAGCCACAGCAACAGCACCACAACCAGCAAGCCGGCCAGGGCCGCCCACAGCCCCGACTGGTAGCGGAAGCTGCCATAGGAGATCAGCACGTAGCCGCTGTGCTTGGCGACCGCGATTCCTAGCGCCGCGGCGACCACGATCGCCAGCACGGCCAGCAGGTAGACACGCTTCATGGCTTGCCCCCTTCAGCATCGGCCGGCAGGTGGCGGCGCTGGATATAGGCCTGCACTGCGGCCAGACTTTCGCTGAGGTCAGGGGTAACCACCGACACCGGCTGTTCGGCCAAGGCATTGAGGCTGTCAAGCATGGCCTTGCTTTGCGGGTTGTCGGCGTTGAAGTTGGCCAGCAGCACGCTGCGGGCGTCGTCCAGCGCCTGGGTGTAGACCTTGCTATCGCCATTGAGCGCTGCCCACTGGGCCTGTTCGATGGTCAGGCTCAGGGCCAGGCGCAGCTGGTTCAGTTGCTGCCCGGCCAGCAGCGGACGCACGTTGTCATCGGCGTTGAAGTCGATCTGGAAGTACTTGGAGATTTCGGCCCACCACTGGGACAGGCGACTGGCGCCGTCACCATCGGCGGTGAGCGCGCCCAGGGCATCGGCATTGGTGTCGAACTCTGGCGACTGGGCGCTGAGTTGCTGCACCAGCTCGCGCTGAGCGGCGAGTTTCAGGAACAGGCCGGTACGGTCCGGTTGCTGAGTGCTGTTGAGCGTGGCCAGGCTGCGCGCCAATTGCTCACGGGCGGCGAAGGCACCCGGATCGCTCTGCTCGCGCAGGATCTCGTCCGCCCCCTCGACCAAGGCCTTGGCACTGGTGATGTCCTGCAGCGCCGACAGGCGCAGGGTGGCCAGGCGCAGCAGGTGCTCGGCCTCGGCCAGGCGCCATTCCTTGCGGCTTTCGCCCAGTATGGTTTCCAGGCGCTGGCTGAGACGTTGCTGGTCGCCCTGCAACTGTGCCACCAGGCGGCGGCGGTCTTCCAGCTCGCTGGCTGCCGGCAGGCTGGCCAGTTGCGCGCTGATCTGCTGCTCACGCTGCTGCAGGGCCTCGGCGCGCTGGTTCAGCGCCTCGATGTGCTGGCCCTGGTTGAATTCGCTGCCTTGCAGTTGACGCACCTGCCAGACACCCCAGCCACCTACCGCCACCCCGGCCGCACCCAACAGCAGGGCCAGCGTTGCCAGGCCACTGCCGGAGCGCTTGGCAGGTGGGGTGGTGACGGGTTCCGCCGGCGCCTGTGCCGACGGCTGATCGTTATTGGACAAGACAGTCTCGCTCACGTATCCATCCTTTGCATGGGGGCGCATCGCGTTCAGCTTAGCGCCTTAAGAGGCAGGTGCAGCGCTGCGCTGCACGGCTGCCAGCAAGGCCGTGGCACTGGCGCCACGGCAATCCACAACCTGTTGGGCCCCGGCGGCCCTGGCCTGATCGGCAACCCGAGGGCTGGGCACGAACAGCGGCAGACGCGCCAGCTGCGGCCAATCGGCGCCGGCCATCTGCTGCAAGTGTTCAAAACCCTGCCCACTGCTGACCACCAGGCCATTGAGGCGTTCCGCTTCGATGCGGCGCATCAGGGTGCCCGCCGGGTAAGCCGGCAGGCAGCGACGATACAGTTCCAGATAATCGACACTAGCACCTTGCTCTGCAAGACGCTCTGCCAGCAGTTCGCGACCTCCGACACCACGAACGATCAAGATCCGCGGTGCCGGCACGGCAACTGCCTGGCGCAGGGCTGGCAGCGCCAGCAACGCTTCGCTGTCATCGCCACGTGGGGGGAAGCTCACCGCCAGGCCCGCGCCCTGCAGCACAGCGGCGGTTGCCTCACCCACAGTGAACCAGCCTTGCACGGGTGGCTGCAGGCCGGCATCGGCCAGTTGCTCAAGCAACAACCGGGCTGCCGGCTTGCTGACCACGATGATCGCCTGGAAGCCCTGCAGGCCTTCCAGCAACAGGCGTTGCTGGTTGTCCACAGCGACGGGCTCGATTGCCAGCAGCGGCAGGCAGCTGCTGGCTACCCCCGCCGCTGCCAGGCTTTGCGCCAGTGCCGCACAGTCCTCGGCAGGCCGGGTCAGCAACAGGCGCCACGAACTCACGGGTGGCCGGCCTCGCCGTAGACTTCCTTGAGGATGGCCTCGGCGCCCTGCCCCAGCAGGTCCTCGGCCACCTGCACGCCCAGGGTTTCGGCGGCAGTACGTGGTGCGCGGGCATCGGCCACCAGCAGGGTACCGCCGCTGGGCTGGCCGACCAGGCCACGCAGCCACAGCTGGTCACCTTCCAGTACCGCATAGCAGGCAATCGGTACCTGGCAGCCGCCATTCAGGCGTTTGTTCAGGGCGCGCTCGGCCACCACCCGGTCGGCGGTATCGGCATGATGCAGCGGCGCCAGCAGCGCGTGGATTTGCTGGTCGGCGCTGCGGCATTCGATGCCCACCGCGCCCTGGCCGCCAGCCGGCAGGCTGTCATCGACGCTGATGGTGGAGGTGATGCGGTCTTCGAAGCCCAGGCGGATCAAACCGGCGGCGGCGAGGATGATGGCGTCGTACTCACCGGCATCCAGCTTGGCCAGGCGGGTGTTGACGTTGCCGCGCAGGAAGCGGATCTGCAGGTCCGGGCGACGCGCCAGCAACTGGGCCTGGCGACGCAGGCTGGAGGTACCGACGATGCTGCCGGCAGGCAGCGCATCGAGGCTGTCAAAGGTATTGGAAACGAAGGCATCGCGCGGGTCTTCGCGCTCGCAGATGCAGTACAGGCCCAGGCCTTCGGGGAAGTCCATGGGCACGTCCTTCATCGAATGCACGGCGATGTCGGCTTCGTTGTCCAGCAGGGCGGTTTCCAGTTCCTTGACGAACAGGCCCTTGCCACCGATCTTTGCCAGCGGCGCGTCGAGCAGCTTGTCGCCACGGCTGACCATGGGCACCAGGGTCACCAGCAGACCGGGGTGGGCCTGCTCGAGGCGGGCTTTGACGTATTCGGCCTGCCACAGGGCCAAGGCACTTTTACGGGTGGCAATGCGGATTTCGCGAGTGGACATGGAACGCCCCGATCCAGAGAAATGCTGTCGATGATAACAGCATCGCCGGTATCGCTAGCAGATGTGGATCAGGATCCTGTGCTTACCTGTACCGCCCAATCGCCGGCAAGCCAGCTCCCACAGAAGCCGTGCAAGGCTCAAGGCTGACGCTATACCTGTGGGAGCTGGCTTGCCGGCGATTGGGCCGGTACAGGCTCAGAGGGTTTGCATCATCTTGCGCACACCGGCCACATGGCGCCGGCTGACGGTCAGGGCGTCACCGTCCAGGCCTTTCAGGTATAGCTGGAAATGCCCCAGCGGCGTGCGCTGCAGGCGTTCGATACGCTCACGGGCGACCAGGGCATTGCGGTGGATACGCACGAAGCGTTCGCCAAACTCGTCTTCCAGGGCCTTGAGCGGCTCGTCGAGCAACACTTCCCCGGCCTCGTGGCGCAAGGTCACGTACTTGTGGTCGGCAATGAAATAGATCACCTGGGGCAAAGGGATCAGCTCGATGCCTTTGCGCGTGCGGGCACTGATGTGGCTACGCGGGCCGCCGCCTTCGTTGGCCGGTCTGGTGAGCGCCGCCAACTGGGCGCGGTTGGGCTTTTCGGCCTTGCGCAGGGCATCGCGCAAGGCCTGGGCCTGGAAAGGTTTGGTCACATGGCTGAGGGTACTGTCCTTGAAAGCCTCGGCACCGTATTCATCGTCCCCGGTGCAAAACACCACCGCCGGAGGCGCCTCGCGCTCGCACAGGCGAGCAGCAACCTGCAGGCCATCCAGGCCTGGCATGCCGATGTCCAGCAGGACCACATCGGGCTTGAGGCTTTCGATCAGCGCCAAGGCCTCCTCGCCGTTGGTGGCGCTAGGCTCCAGCACGGTGTAACCCTCCAGTTCGCCGAGCAGCCGGCTAAGGCGCTCACGGCCTTGGGGTTCGTCATCAACGATCAGGACATTCATAATTGCGCTGGATTCCTGAATGAGTCTCGCACAGGTATAGCGTAGACAGGTATGGTTCGAGCGACACTAAGGTCACGCTCTAGACCGGTGCGAAGGCCAAAGATTCACTCGGCCGGCAGATTCACTGCCAGTCCTCTGTCCAACTGTAGACGGTCCGTGGAACACTGCCGTTCATTCCTGCAAATCCTTCTCTATCGTTTTCCGCGCATTTCTGTCGACCAGCGCCCTGCGGCGGCCGGCCCAAACCCTGCTATCATCGGCGCCACTTTTTCGTTCACGCCTGCAATGAGTGAATCCATGAGCACCGACAAGACCAATCAGTCCTGGGGCGGCCGCTTCAGTGAACCCGTCGACGCCTTCGTCGCCCGTTTCACCGCCTCGGTCGATTTCGACAAGCGCCTGTACCGCCACGACATCATGGGTTCGATCGCCCATGCCACCATGCTGGCGCAGGTCGGCGTGCTCAGCGATGCCGAGCGCGACACCATCATCGATGGCCTGAAGACCATCCAGGGCGAGATCGAGGCTGGCACCTTCGACTGGCGTGTCGACCTCGAAGACGTGCACATGAACATCGAGGCACGCCTGACCGACCGTATCGGCATCACTGGCAAGAAGCTGCACACCGGCCGTAGCCGCAACGACCAGGTGGCCACCGACATTCGCCTTTGGCTGCGCGACGAAATCGACCTGATCCTGGCCGAAATCACCCGCCTGCAGCAGGGCCTGCTGGAGCAGGCCGAGCGTGAAGCCGAAACCATCATGCCCGGCTTCACCCACCTGCAAACTGCCCAGCCGGTCACCTTCGGCCACCACCTGCTGGCCTGGTTCGAAATGCTCAGCCGCGACTACGAGCGCCTGGTCGACTGCCGCAAGCGTGCCAACCGCATGCCCCTGGGCAGCGCCGCGCTGGCAGGCACCACCTACCCGATCGACCGCGAGCTCACCTGCAAGCTGCTGGGCTTCGAAGCCGTGGCCGGCAACTCGCTGGACGGTGTGTCGGACCGCGACTTCGCCATCGAATTCTGCGCCGCCGCCAGCGTGGCGATGATGCACCTGTCGCGCTTCTCCGAAGAGCTGGTGCTGTGGACCAGCGCGCAGTTCCAGTTCATCGACCTGCCAGACCGCTTCTGCACCGGCAGCTCGATCATGCCGCAGAAAAAGAACCCGGACGTGCCGGAACTGGTACGTGGCAAGAGCGGCCGTGTGTTCGGCGCCCTGACCGGCCTGCTGACCCTGATGAAAGGCCAGCCACTGGCCTACAACAAGGACAACCAGGAAGACAAGGAACCGCTGTTCGACGCCGCCGACACCCTGCGCGACTCGCTGCGTGCCTTTGCCGACATGATCCCGGCCATCAAGCCCAAGCACGCCATCATGCGTGAAGCGGCCCTGCGCGGCTTCTCCACCGCTACCGACCTGGCCGACTACCTGGTACGCCGTGGCCTGCCGTTCCGTGACTGCCACGAGATCGTGGGTCACGCGGTGAAGTATGGCGTGGACACCGGCAAGGACCTGGCCGAAATGAGCCTGGACGAACTGCGCCAGTTCAGCGACCAGATCGAGCAGGACGTGTTTGCCGTGCTGACCCTGGAAGGCTCGGTGAATGCCCGCAACCACATTGGTGGTACCGCACCGGCGCAGGTGCGTGCGGCCGTCGCCCGCGGCAAGGCGCTGCTGGCTTCGCGTTAAGGCCCATTGCGAGGGCTTCGCCCTCGTTCGCGGGCACGCCCGCTCCCACAGGTACAGCGTTTCCCTGTGGGAGCGGGCGTGCCCGCGAATGCCCCAACACTATTCTCAGCGTTTACCGCTGCGAATCATCTCCATGAAGGCCGGCATCGCCGC
The DNA here is from genome assembly GCF_000814065.1 of Pseudomonas sp. C5pp. NCBI lineage: Bacteria > Pseudomonadati > Pseudomonadota > Gammaproteobacteria > Pseudomonadales > Pseudomonadaceae > Pseudomonas > Pseudomonas sp. C5pp. The sequence goes on from NZ_JWLN01000021.1 coordinate 82,549, forward strand.
CTCCTTGTCCGCCACGATCCGCGCCATGTGCGGGTTGTCACCCATCAGCTGCAGCAACGCCTTGGCCTGCGGGAAGTCCGCCAGGAAGTCGATGTTCAGCACCTTCTTGCCCACCGCGCAGGCCAGGTCGACCGAGAAGCAGAACATCAGGTCTGCCAGGGTCAGTTGCTCACCCGCCACATAGGGTGCGAAGCGGCCGTTACGCTTGAGCGTGGCAAAACCGGCCAGCAGGTCGGCACGGGCTTTTTCCTTTATCAGCGGCTCGACCTGCATGCCAAAGAAAGACTCGGCATAGCAGGTACGCGCCGGCAGCTCGATGTAGAGCTCGATTTCCTTGAGCAGCTCACGCACCTTGGCCTGCCCGAACGGGTCGGCCGGCAGCAGCGCCTTGCCGCCTTGGGTCTGCTCGATATAGTCGAGGATCACGCTGGTTTCGCTGAGGAAGCCGTGTTCGGTCTCCAGCACCGGCACCTTGCCTCGCGGGCTCACTTGCAGCGCCTGTGGCGCCTGGCCGCCATAGAAGGTGACTTCCTCGAAGGGCAGGCCTTTTTCCAGCAGGGCCAGCTTGACCATGTTGTAGTAGTTGCTGACCGAGAATCCATGAAGCTTGAGCATGAGGTAACAGCCTCCAGGCCGTAAGGGGTTGGCCCGGCTTTTATAGACCGTACGCCCGCCGCTGACCAGCGTCATGCGCCCCGTCAATGCCCGGGCATTGCCGCCACAGGCGTGGCACACTGTGCATCCCATCACAGGAGTACCGCCATGAGCGAGCCCACCGACATCGACTATGACGACGACGAAGCCTTCGCCGAGGCAACGCTGACCCAGGCCATCGAGAACCAGATCGAAAGCGGCGACCCGGCGGCGGCGAAAGCCACGTTCAACAAACTGACCCTGGTCGGTTACGAGCGCGAAGACATTCTCAACCTGATGGCCCATGTACTGGCCTTCGAAATTGACAACATGCTGGTGGAAGAACGCGAGTTCGACCGCGAGTGGTACGAGAACGCCCTGCGTGCGCTGCCCGAACTGCCGCCTGAGATGGATCAAGGCGAGGACGAATAACCCGGCTACACTCGAAGATCAGGCACCGTAGAACGGTGCCGTCATCCTTGTCTGGAAGTCAGGAGTCGCCATGCCTTTTACCCCCGATCTGATCGCTGAACTGGAAGTACTTTCGCTGTTCAAGCACGACAGCAGCCAGGAAGGCATCAAGATTCACAAGAACGCTTCCCCTGCCCTGGTAGCCGCCGCGCAACGCCTGCATGAAAAGGGGCTGACCGATCAACCTGATGGCGGCTATCTGACCAGCCTGGGTCATGACGCTGTCGAAAGTGTCCAGTTGCTGCAGAACATTCTCAAGGCGCCACAGCCGGCTTGAATGGCGGTCTTGCTCAAACTTTGAAACTCGCGCGGTCCCTGTGGGAGCGGCTTTAGCCGCGAACACCGGCGAAGCCGGTGCCATACACCGCGCCGCTTGCTTCGCGGGTAAACCCGCTCCCACAGGGGGCCGCGCCAGCCTGTCAGGCGATCAGTTGGCCGCTGCCCTGCGCCTTTCCGCCAGGCGCGAGCGCCCGTACAAGAACACGATGGCCAGCAAGGCCAGCGCCTGCGCTGACAGCGAGTAGGCGTCGGCGTGGATCCCCAGCCAGTCGAATTCGAAGAACGCCACTGGGCGCGTGCCCAGCACCCCTGCCTCTTGCAGCGCCTTCACGCCATGCCCGGCGAACACCACCGACAAGGCACATAGCAGCGCGGCGTTGATGCTGAAGAACAGCGACAGCGGCAGCTTGGCCGAGCCACGCAGGATCACCCAGGCCAACCCCACCAGCAGCACCAGCGCCGTGGCACCACCCGCCAGCACCGCCTGGTGCCCGGCTGGGCCGGCCTGCAGCCACAGGGTTTCGTAGAACAGGATCACTTCGAACAGTTCGCGGTAAACCGAGAAGAACGCCAGCACGGCAAAACCGAAACGTCCGCCACCACTGACCAGGCTGCTCTTGATGTAATCCTGCCAGGCGGCAGCATGGCGGCGGTCGTGCATCCACACGCCAAGCCACAGCACCATCACCGCGGCGAAAAGCGCCGTGCAGCCTTCCAGCAGCTCGCGCTGGGCGCCACCAACGTCGATCACGTAGGCTGCCAGCGCCCAGGTTGCGAAACCAGCCACCAGCGCCAGGCCCCAGCCGATGTTGACGCTGCGCACCGCCGGCTGCTGGCCGGTATTGCGCAGGAAGGCCAGGATCGCCGCCAGCACCAGAATCGCCTCCAGGCCTTCGCGCAGCAGGATCAGCAAGCCGGATACAAAGCTCAACGACCAGCTCAGGCCATCGCTGCCCAGCAGCTTGGAAGCCTGCTCGAGCTTGGCCTTGGCTTCGCTCAGGCCTTGCTCGGCCTGGGCCACGGGCAAGCCGTCCTGCAGCGACTGACGGTAGGCCATCAGCGATTTTTCGGTGTCCTTGCGCGCCTGGGTGTCGATGTTGTCCAGCGAGCTTTCCACCAGCTCGAAGCCCTCCAGGTAGGCCGCCACTGACAGGTCATAGGCCTGGTCGTGATCACCTGCGCGGTAGGCCGCCAGGCTCTTGTCCAGAGTGCTGGCGGTGTATTCGAGCAATTGCGCCGGGCCACGCTTGACCTGCGGCGGCTGGGCGCGCTGGGCGCGGAACGCCTCCACGGCCATGGCACCTTCGCTGGCGGCGACTTCGGCCGGGGTCTGGCGGGCCAGGTCGGCGATGTTCCAGGTCTTGTCGCCTTTGCCGGCTTCTGGCTTGGCGGTGAAGCTGGCGATGTAGGCAGCCACATCCCAACGCTGGCGGTCGTCCAGCTGGTCGGCAAACGAAGGCATCTCGGTGCCATCGATGCCCAGGGCCAGGGTGTTGTAGAGGTCGAACAGGCTCAACTGGTCGAGGCGCGAAACATCGCGCAGGTTGGCGGGTGCAGGCTCCAGGCCCACGCCGGCCGGGCCGTCGCCGGCGCCAGTTTCGCCGTGGCAGATCGAGCAGTTTTGCGCATACAGCGAAGCGCCACGGGCCGGGTCCGGGGTAATCACCGGAGCCTGACTGACCTCATAGGCTACCGCCAGGCGAGCACCCAGCTGGCGGGCCTGCTTGGCAACAGCCGGGCCGTCCTGGCGCTGGTCGATGGCCTGGCGCAGCGCCTGGACGCCCTGCTCCAGGGCTGCTTGTTCTGCATGCGCAGGCAGGCCTTTGACCAAGTCGGCCAATACCGCGCTGAACTCCTGCTGCTCGCGGTATTCACCATCGTCGATCACCTTGCCGTCTTGCACGGTGGGCGGGTAGTCGGCGCCAATGTAGTCCAGCAGGTGCAGGGCCTTGGTGGCCTCGGCGGGGGCTTCGGCCAGCGCCAGGGTGCTGCACAGCGCCAGCACCGGGCCGAGCAAAATAACCGGCAGCCAAGCAAGCAGACGGGAACGGGTTTTCATGGCCAGTCTCGAAGGGAATGCGAAAGAGAACATTGTTCACTCCCACTTTGCTTCACTCAAGGGTGCTGGGCGGATTTCATGAAAAATCTTGGTACAAATCAGATGAAGAGTGGGGATGTGCTGAAACTGTGGAGATTCTGTCTTGTGTTGCCTGTTATGGCCTCATCGCTGGCAAGCCAGACTCCCACAGGTATTGCGCATGGCTTGAGGGAGATGCGGTCGAGGTGGGAGCAACTGTCTTTAGAAATTTATTTTCAAGCATTTGGTTTCAGGCTCGGAAATATCTTACGACGCCTCAGTTCGGTGCGGGTTGAAAACGGCAAGGCCTGGCCCTCATGGTCCAACCACCGATTCAGGCGAGCTTTTCCTTCACCGTGAAATCCACTTCCAGATCGGCATTGGCCAGCAGATTTACCAAGGCATCCAGGGAAAACTTGTCAATCTTCCCATTCAACAGCTCACTCAAGCGCGGTTGAGTGACATGTAGCCGACGCGCCGCATCCTTCTGAGGTAGATCCCAGGCACGCACCGTCTTGACCAAAATCCGCATCAGCTGCGAGCGCAGCCGAAGGTTGTCTGCCTCCTCTGGCGTATCAGCCAGCGCGTCCCATACAGATGCCGAGCGTTCATTCGCCATGGTTGATCACCTCTCAGTCCAGCGACCTGAATCGGGCTTTCGCCACCCAGCGGAAATATTTGATTTCAGATGTGGAAGACCATTCAGGCTAAAAGATGAGGCCGCATAGCGGCCCCAAGCGCTTGAAGGCTATTGAAGAACCTTGCTCATTCCTCGCTCCATATCATCAATCAGCGCCTTGGCCATCTCACTGAGTATCCGCGCAGCACTACCAGCAATACGGTCATTTTCCATTTCCGCTTCGGTGGTCAGGTGGCGGATACAGCCGAGCAACACCGATAACTGAGAAAAGGCATGGTTGAACGGCACATTGGGCTGCAGGCGGAACAAGTCGAAGGTTTCCACTCCTGCGGTTGCAGAGTCTCTGGGATCATTGCTCATCGGGTCGCTCCTTGATCGTGGCGGGTTGCATGGGTGCGGTCGCACACGGCATTGATCAGGCGGCAGAGCAATCGAATATTCATGCCCATGGCATTGCGCATGTCGCCGGGAGGGTTGTCGAGCAGGACTGTGGTGGTGTGGTCGATGGTCAGGGTGATGGCGCTGATCAGCTCTTCGCAGTCTTTGGGGCTGAGTGGATCGATTAGTGAGAGTACGGGAGGGTCGAGCAGAAGCAGATCGGTAACTGGTGGATCGGGGACGAGCTTGTTCATAATTGCATTCCCTGTGAATAACTATGAACTGCAATCCTCTTCGTCTCACGGAATTGGGTGGCAGTCGTGCGAGGGGTGAGACCCGGGCTCACAGGAAAACCCGACCAGGCGAAAGCCTGCCCGCGCACGACCACCATTAAGCGGTGCGTTCTGTGAGTCCGGGGGTCTCAATCCCGATCGCCTTGCGAGGCGACCCCGCGACAGTATTCCGGGAACACTTTCCAGCCAAGACAGCACCTTCCGACAGGTGCTGTAGGATAATTCGACAGGGCGTCCGAACTGAAGCATTTGGTTTCTGGTTCGGAAATGTCTTACAGCTCTAGAGCCTAGGCGAGGGCTTTGCCCTCGATCGCCGGCAAGCCAGCTCCCACATGGTCCGTACCAATTTCAAGGCATGCACAAGCCGGCTATCACAGGTGAACCACAGGTCTCAAAAGCGGTGGAGTACCTGTGGGAGCCGGCTTGCCGGCGATTGGGCCTCAAGGCTTGGCGGTGTCCTTCCACCCCCCACCCAACGCCAGGAACACACCAATCTGCCCCTGAGCCACCTGACTATTGGCCGCTGCCAGCTGCGCGCGCATGTCGGTGTAGGTGCGCGTCGCCTGCAGGTCGGCCAGGAACGATTCACGCCCAGCCTGGTAATAGCGATGAGTCTGGTCCGCCGCTTCCTTGGCCGACTTCTCCGCCTCGGCCAGCGCGTCACGCCGGTCCAGCAGGGCGCTGTACTGCGCCAGGCGGGTCTGGGTCTCGCGAATGGCGTTCAGCACTACCCCATCAAAATTCGCCAGGGCTGCCTGGGTCGAGGCTTCGGCCATGCGAATGCGGGCACGGGTGCCATTGGTGGGGATGGTCCAGCTGATCTGCGGGCCGAAGCCCCAGCGGTTGGTCGCCGGCTCGCCAAGGTTCTCGAGGATACCAATGGTGCCAACCTGGGCGCCGATGCTGATGTCCGGGTACAGGGCGCCGGTGGCCACGCCGATGTAGGCAGTGGCAGCGGCCAGCTGCCGTTCGGCCTGGCGCACGTCTGGACGGCGCTTGAGCAACGCCGCGCCATCGCCCACCGGCACCAGCTGGTTAAGGTGCGGCAGCTCGGCACAATCGGCAGTGCCGGCAGGCAGCTGATCGACCGGTTTTGCCAACAAGGCAGCCAGGGTATACATGCCCGTCTCGCGCTCCGCCTTGAAGCGTGGCAGCTCGGCGCGCAAGGATTTGAACTGGGTCTGCGAGCGGGTGACCTGGGTTTCGTCGCCACGACCGGCATCACGCAGGCGCTGGTTGAGCTTCACGCTCTGCTCCTGCAGGTCGAGCGACTCACGGGCAATGTGGTATTCCTCGTTGGCCGAGCACACTTGGGTATAGGCCTTGACCACGTCCGCCACCAGGGTGATGCGGGCGGTATCGGCGGCGGCCTGCACTGCGTCGGCATTGGCCTTGGCCGCCTCGGTGCCACGCTTGAAAGTACCCCACAGGTCGAACTGGTACGACGCACTGATGATGGCCTCGCCGATGTTGGCCACCGGCACTTTCTCTGGCAGCAGGAAGGCCTCGCCCGATTCCTGCAGGCGCTGGGCGCCAAGTTTGACGCCGCCGTTGAAGCCACCTTGCGACTCAGCCACTTCGACCTGGGCGCGCGCCTTGGCAATGTTGGCGGCAGCCACGCGCAGGTCGGTGTTGGCACTCAGGGCCTGGCGCACCAGCTCGTTCAGCCGTTGATCCTGATACAGCTGCCACCAGTCCTCAGGCACCGGTGCCGATACCACGCTGTCGGCATCCTGGCGCAACGGGCCATTGAGGTCGCTGCGTTGCACCGCCGCGTCCTTCGGCACTTCATAGTCGGGGCCGACCATCATGCAGGCCCCCAACGACAGGCACAGCCCCGCCAGGATCAGCTGTTTCATGGGCGCTGGCCCTCGATGATCGACACCGTGGCGGTTCGCCCGGCAATCATGCGGAAGTCTTGCGGCACTTCATCAAAGGCGATGCGCACCGGAATACGCTGGGCCAGGCGCACCCAGCTGAATGCCGGGTTGACGTTGGGCAACAGGTTGGCACCACTGCTGCGGTCACGGTCTTCGATGCCGGCGGCGAAGCTTTGCACATGGCCACGCAGGCGGGTGTTGTCGCCCATGACGCGAATGTCCACGGCATCGCCGATGTGGATACCGCCAAGCTTGGTTTCCTCGAAGTAGCCATCGACGTGGTACGAGGCGCTGTCGACCACCGACAGCACCGGCCGGCCGGCGGTGACGAATTCGTGATTACGCGGTGCTCGGTCGTTCAGGTAACCGTCCACCGGGCTGCGCACCACCGAGCGGTCGAGGTTGAGCTGGGCGGTATCGACGGCTACCTGCGCCTCGCTGACGGCAGAGCGGGCACGGGCCTCGCGGGACTGGCTTTCTTCCAGCTGTTCGGCGGCCACCAGATTGCCAAGCTTGCGGTTGCGCTGCGCTTCGCGGGTGGCCTGGGCCAGGGTTTCCTGGCGCTCGCCCAGGGTCGCCTTGGCCTGGCGCAGGGCCAGGGTGAAACGGTCCTGATCGATGGTGAACAGCACATCGCCGCGCTTGACGGTCTGGTTGTCACGCACCTCGACCTTCTGGATCAGCCCGGACACGTCCGGAGCAATCTGGATCACGTCGGCGCGGATGTGCCCGTCGCGGGTCCATGGGGCGAACATGTAGTACACCACCATCTGCCACACGAGCACGGCGGCGAAGGTCACTACCAGCAAGGTCAGGACCACGCGGCCCAAGGTCAGCAAAGGTTTTTTCATGGCAGCATCAGGTTTCGGCAAAAGTGGTCCACCGCACCAAGCAGCACGGCATACAGGGCAACGTTGAACAACGCCCGGTGCCAGACCAGGCGGTAGAAATGCAGGCGCACCAGCACCGCGTGCACCCCGAGGAACAGCAGGTAGGTGCCAAACATCATCACCAGCAGCGTGGGCAGGAATACCCCGCTGATATCCAGTTCACCAATCACAAGGGTGCTCCGTCGAGGCCGGGGGGCAGTTGCGGTTGTTCGGCTGGCTCGAGCATCACCTCCACGCCCGGCAGCAGTGCCAGGCGCAGGCCGCTCAGTGCGTGCAGCAGGTGGGTGCGGGCATCGCCGCGCTCGTACAGCTCATCCAGGTTCAGCGCCAGGCGCGCGCGCTCCATGTTGCGCAGCAGCGCGGCCGGGGCGTGCAGGCGCTCGCCGGCGCGCAGGCAGGCAGCGTAGTGCGCGCCGACTTCCTCGACTACCGTGTTCAGCCGCTCACGAGCCTGCTGCCCGGCACGCGGCATGTAGGCCAGCAGGTCGAGCAGGTTCAACCCCACCCGCAGGTCGCGCAGTGCCACGCCGCTGTCCTGCCCGGTTTGCGACAAGCGCGGCAGATGCTGCATCAGGCGGTCGAGCATCTGCACACCGACCTGGCGGTGCTCGGCCAGGGTGGCCGGCTCGGTCATTTCAACGATGTCGCGCCAGGCGAAGCGGGTCATGCGCTTTGCCGCCAGCTCCACGCCGAACGGGCGCATCACCAAGGTCCAGATGAAGGCGAACAGCAGCCCCACGGGGCCGGCGAGGTTGGAATTGAGGAAAGTGAAGAAGTCAGCATCGTAGGCGCCCTGGATGCTGATGAAGGTCGAGGTGTTGACGATGGTCAGCAAGGTACCAAGGTAGAAACGCGGCTGCACGGTCAGGGTGCCAACGCAGATGAACGGCACGGCAAAGGCCAGCACCAGCATCGGGAAATCGTGCAGGTTGGGCAGTACCAGGAACAGGTAAAGGCTGGAGAAGATGACCGACATCAGCGTCCAGAAGAAGAACCTGTAGATCTGCGGCGCCGGGTCGTCCATGGCGGCGAAGAAGCTGCACGACACGGCGGCGAGGATCACTGCACTGGCGCCGTCGTTCCAACCCAGGCCAATCCACAGGCCGCAGGCGACAACGATCGCCAGTACGGTTGAGGCCACCGAATATAGCATCAGGCCACGGTCGAAGAACGCCGTCAGGCGGCCCAGGCGCCAGTGGCGGTACACCGCGCGCCAGGGTTTGGAGTCGTCGCTGCGCAGGGCATGCTGCAGGCTGCAGCAGTCCTGCCACAGGTCGGCCCATTCGGTCAGGCGGTACAGAGCGTTGGACAGTAGCAATTCGGCGCGCTGGTCGAGGGCAGCGGCGCCCGGCTGCAGGCGCTCGATCTGTTCGTGCAGGGCCGTCCAGCGGGCGACCGAGGCGCTGTCGACGGTGCCCTTGAGCCATTCGCGGGCGGCATCGAGCAACGGTTGCAACTGGGCGAACTGTGCCGGGGCGCGGCCTTCGAGGGCGACCAGGGCGTCGTCGAGGGCATCGATCACGGGCAGCAGGTGGATCATGCGCCCGCGCAACTCGCGGGCATTCTTCAGGGTGTGCGGACCGGCGCCTTCATGGCCGAGCTGGCCGATCATCAGCTCCAGCGAGTTGAAGGTGGCAACCATCGCCCCGCGCATGCCGCCAACCTGGTCTGCGCTGGCTTGGCGGGCCAGGTAGGTGTCGCTATAGCGGATCGCCTCGGTGAACCAGCTACCAGTGGCACCGACTACAACCGGCGCCAGCCGGCGTGGCCAGAAGATCGCCCCGACCACCGCCGCACACACGATCCCCAGGCAGATTTCCTGGGCGCGGGAGGACGCCACGTCGAACACAGCAAGCGGGTTGTCGACCACCGCCAGGGCAATCATCGGCAAGGTGTAGCCGGCCAGCATCAGCACGTAGTTGTTGGCGGTGCGCAGGTTCAGCGAAAGGAACAGCAAGGTGCCGGTCCACAGGGCGATGGCGATGCTCAGCAGCAACGGCGACTGCACCAGCGGTGGGACCAGGAAAATCGCCCCGCCGGCGCCGAGCAGCGTGCCCACGGCACGGTACAGGGCCTTGGAGCTGGTGGGGCCAAGGAACGGGCTGGAGACGATGTACACCGTGGCCATGGCCCAATAGGGGCGCGGCAACTGCATGAGCAGGGCGATGTACAGGGCGATCATGGAGGCGGCAAAGGTTCGCACGCCATAGAACCAGTCGCGGGCCGGGGGCACCGAGCTGAAGAAGCCGCTCATGCTGCCCCGCCTGTGTTGCCCAGGCCGGCGGCTTCGAAGGCACGCAGCACGCGCAAGGCGGCTTCCAGGTCGGCCTGGTCGATGCCATGCAGCACCTCGCGGCGCAGGCGCACCAGTTCGGCTTCGATGGACTCGGCCAACGTGCGGCCTGCGGCGGTCAGGCTCAGGGCCTTGGCGCGGCGGTCCAGCGGGTCCTCGCTGCGGCATACCAGGCCGGCCTTGCACAGCTGGTCGAGCAGGCGCACCAGCGACGGGCTTTCCAGGCCAGCGGCCTGGGCCACGGCCACCTGATGCACGCCGTCACCCAGGCGCACGATCATCAGCAACGGCGCGGCGCAGGCCTCGGAAATGCCGTAACCGGTCAGGGCGGTATGGCAGATGCGCCGCCAATGGCGGGCGGCAACCACCATGCCACTGCTGACTTGCAGGCGCAGGAGATCAAGGGACATGACAGGAACCAAGGATATTCATAGCTTGCTAACTATCAATATACGCCTGTGCCTCCCCCTGTCGTCAACCGGGGGGATGGATGAATTGTTGTTCATGCTGGGGCTTCTGGCCTGCCTGTGCCGGCCTCTTCGCGGGTAAACCCGCTCCCACAGGTGCTGCATAGGATTCAAGCCATGCGCGGTACCTGTGGGAGCGGGTTTACCCGCGAAGAGGCCCGGACAGGCAACAGAGCATTCAGCGCTGTATCTGGTCTTCCAGCTTCATGGTCAAGGCCAATGTACTGCCCATCTGCACCGCCCGGTCACGCCACTCCTGGTAGCGGCCCTCGTCACGGCTGCTGAAGTGTACCGCCAGCTCTTCGGCCGCCTGCACCACACCCGCAGCTGCCGCCAGTTCCAGCCAGTACAGTGCGGCCTTGAGATCAGCCTCCACGTACAGTCCGTGCATCAACCGGTAGCCCACCTCGAAACGGCAGCGTGCCTCGCCCTGCTCGGCCCCGCGCAGGAACCACTGGTAGGCCTGTACAAGATCTACCTGCCACTGCAGGCTGCCATCGCACACTTCTTCCTCGTACAGGTCACCCAGGGCAGCAGCGGCATGCAGCATGCCCCGCTCGAAAGCCTGCCGGTAGCACTCCGCCGCCTGTAGGTAAGAGGGTTCGATACCTTTGCCGAAGTAATGTTGCTGCCCAAGGTTGAACCACGCCGCGGCATTGCCTTGCAGGGCCGCCATGCGCAACAGGTGGCCGGCCAACACGGTGTCAGCACGCCAGTATTTGCCGTTGAGCCAGATCCAGCCAAGGTCGTTGAGCGCCGCCACATTGCCTTGCAAGGCCTGGCGGCGCAGGTCGACGTAAACCATCTGCAAGTCGCTGGCTTCGTCCAGGCGACTGACCAGCAGCGAGCGCTGGCTGGGCAACCCTATCCCGGCAAACAGTCGCTGTCGCCTCCCGACAGCGGCCGGTGGGGCAATGACCCGCTCGGGCAGAAGGCGGGCAAGCAGCGAATGGATATTGCTGGCAGCAGACATGTTCATCCTCATTGAACGACACACAACCCCAACCTTCGGCTGTGATGAGGCGTGATTCTGCGTGACGTAACGTCAAAACCTGTCGCGAACGATTCGGCACCAGGCAACCAAATGCGACTTCCTTGATCTGAGCAGGCTGTGGCCAATTGCCATGACCCACGCCTGCCGCCATCCTATTGCGGCAAGCCTAGACAAGGACGTTATCTTTTGCCGTTCGCCACCACTCGCGCCACCCTTAGCCGACAGTGGGCGCTGCTGCGCCAGTTGCCCAGCCGTTCCCCTGGCATTACCAGCGCCGAATTGGTCTGGCGCCTGCGTGATGTGGGCTTCACCGTCAGCAAACGCACTGTCGAGCGTGATCTCAATGAGCTGTCGCTGATATTTCCGCTGGAGCGCAATGACAAGAGCATTCCGTTTGGCTGGCACTGGTCGGCGAACGTTGCTGGCGAGTTGCGTGGGAATTTCGATCTGCAGGGTTTTTTGCGCGGTGGTTCGCTGCAGCCGGCGCAAGGTGAAGGGGTCGAGCTACAGGCCTGGGTCAGCGACCTGCTGGCCCGACAGTTGCGTGAAGCGCCGTTGAGTGTCGATATGCAGCTGACAGCGCTGGAGCAGGGCCATCGGCTGCGGGCCACCGTGGAGGATGGCTGGGGGTTGCGCTGGTGGGTGCTGAGCCAGGGAGCAGGCGTGGTGATCGAACAGCCCAGCCAGCTACGCATGGAGATTGCCAGGACACTCGTTGAAGCGGCGGCACAGTATCAGGATGGCCATTGAGCTTAAGGCTCACCCACCAGCAAGTCTCGATTTCCCATGGCTAAGAACCTGGCCTGCAATTGCGAGATGAAAGTAGAGCACAAGCCACTTATAGCAAAGTGGCACTTTACCCCTCCGATTAATAATAAATTAAGCCGATATAATCAACTGGGCAAGCTTAAAAGCTTCAGAACATTATGGGCAACAACAAAAACAACCGTAGAAATCATTAGCCCTCCCCACGAAACTAGAATTTTAATTTTCAGATCCTTTGGAAAGCGCAATATTTCGGAAGCATCCGCAACACCTTTGCTAACAAAGACACCGGGCATCATAAGCATATTTGCGGCCAGGCAGATGCGCAACACTTTACCTAGCAAACCCGCCGATGAGAAACTTAACCGATTATTTCGTACATAACTGCATCCCGACAGGTTCGATTCAACCAAATCAAGATATCGGCAGGCTAGGTAAATCATAATACCCACACTGATCATTATCCAGAATAACAACATGGACATTCCTATTACTTCAACTGTCGATTTCATTCAATCCTCTTTCCACACACTCGCCTCCCAAGCGGATCAAACCAACAACAGTGTTGCTCCCATCATCTCGGCAAGCTTCTTCAGACAAGGTGCAATGGAGCACCGCGCATCACACTGCAGCCTGCGCGCTTCCTCCAAACACTTTCTTAAAAAGACCCGAGCGCGAGGAATGCGACTGAAGAAATACACATTGTGCACCACGTTACTATAAGCAGTCTTTTCATACGCGCCGGAAAGTTCTGCAGTTGCGCTTCGTCAACCAATCCCTTGCGAGCAAATAGGTATGGCGTGCTCAGAAGTGTTGATATGGTACAGATACGCATAATTTTACCGAGGATTCCCGCATGCAAATAAAGTTTCCTATTCCCCGATACAAAATCACTTTTCCATAGCAACCCTTCAATCTCATCAAGATATCTTATGGCGATATATATTTGCACTAAAAGCGCGACGATACCCAAGAAGAAAAAACAAATCGCAACCACATTCATCTCAAATGAGCTCATGGCTTAATGCTCTCGTAGAGAATTTCCCCAAGCCACTCACCACCCTCTTTACCATTTTCACCACCAATCTTTCCACCTACGGCTCCACCGACCACCGCGCACGCTAATGCACCGGGCCCTCCACTAGGTATTCCGAGTACTACAGCGCATACAAGGGTACCTGCGGCACCTCCGACAGCCCCCATTACGGTGCTTCCACTCAAACCTCCGACCAAACCACTTCCCTCCACATATTTGGCCTTTCTACATTCTTCTTCTCGGCCAATGGTGCACGCCTTATGAATGGACAGCCCTGTCGCCGCCACATCCAATGCAACCCCAATGTAGGCCCCTTTCTTGATCAGATTCGCAGCCTTCGCCACTCCCATTACCTTCTCTGCATACCCGGAAATCTCCCCGGTACTCAGATAACGCTTGGTGGAAAGCTGCAGCATCCGCTTGATCGATCCCTGATTTCGTAGACCCGAGCCATAGGCGGCGGTCCTCCCCAGCTGTTCGTCCAACGTCCTGAACAGCTCCACACGCTTGGCATAGAACTCTTCTCGCGCCCTGAACGCACCACCACTCATATGCTCGCGGTGCAGTTGCTCGATCTGTTCCAGCGTCTTCTTGATTGCATCCAGATACCTGGCCCAGCCATCGCTCGCTGCCCCTGCCCCCATCGATGCATGGGCCAGTAGACTTTGCAGCATCTCGAAGTTATCCAGCATGAAACCGTCAACACCGCCCCCGTTGAGCATGATGTCGCGGTGGATGCCAGCCGCCTTGCCCATGAGAAAGGCTTCATGGCTGGTGCAGGAAGAAGTATCGGGATCACCGACGATCACCAGTTCGCCGGCCAAGACCACGGTGTTGACGATATGCCCATTGAGCACATCGAACTTGGCCTGCTGGTTGGCGTTCATCGGTGTACCGTTCTTCAGGGTCGCGTAATTCTGCGCCTTGGGATTTATAAAGCTGCGTGCCTCGGACATAGTCGGTCCTCACGCAAACTTCTTGTTGGCAATCCGGTCCCAGCCACCGGTCACATTGCCGCCAGCACGGCCATCGGCGCGTTGCTGCCGGGTGTACGTGGTCTTGATACGGCCGTAGTCGAGTTGGATGATTTCAGTCGGCACGCCGGCATGCGCGCTTTGTGCATAGTCGGCGATGATCACTTCTTCGAGCACCACTTCGTAGTATTTGAGCTTGTCCCCACCGGCGCGGCAGACGACCAGCCTCACCTCCTTCAGGTGCTGCCCGGCGCAACTGGCTTCGAGCAGTTTGCAACTGGCGTTGTCCAGGTACTTGGTGAAGGTGAGGTTGCTCAGGGTGATACGCCCGGAAGTGGCGCCGCCTGCGGAACTGGCGGTGGCGGAGGCGCTTTGGCTGCTGCCGAACGTGTAGCCGAGGATTTCGATCCAGTTACTGTACTGCTCGTCCTTTGCTTCGCCAGCGATTTCCGCGATTTGAATATAAGCGTCGAAAGCCATGGTTACTGTTCCTTGTAAACAATTGAGCGGAACAGGCTAGGCACGGATAAACTCCAACGCAATCGTTCTGCGGAGATCGATGCTAAATTAGGAGTTTTCTTACAACTTATACGACAAGTCGGCTTGAAAATATTTGAAAGTGTTTCAGAGCTACGCCATTTGGGCCGACAACATCAGCCCGATCACCGGCAAGCCGACGATCGGGCCAACCAAGCACATGCGCGTCAGCGCTGCATCCCCCAGCGGCGAACGGTCAACCGCTCCAGCGTGTTGAACACCAGCCCCTCCACCAGCAAACCGATCAGGATCACCACCGCCAACCCGGCAAACACCTTGTCGGTGTACAGCTCGTTGCGGTTCTGGAAGATGTACCAGCCCAACCCGCCTTTGCCACTGCTGGCGCCGAACACCAGCTCGGCAGCGATCAGTGTTCGCCAGGCGAATGCCCAGCCGATCTTCAGCCCCGACAGGATCGACGGCAGCGCCGCCGGGACAAGGATATGCAGCACCAGCCGCAGCCCCTTCAGGCCGTAATTGCGCCCGGCCATGCGCAAGGTTTCCGACACGCCGAGAAAGCCCGCATAGGTATTCAGCGCCAGCGCCCATAGCACCGAGTGCACCAGCACGAAGATCAGGCTGTTGTCGCCCAGCCCGAACCACAGCAAAGCCAGCGGCAACAGAGCAATCGCCGGCAACGGGTTGAACATCGAAGTCAGGGTGCCCAGCAGATCGCGCCCAAGCTGGGTCGACACCGCCAAGCTGGTGAGGCCGAAGGCCAGGATGATGCCCAGCAGGTAACCCTTGAGCAGAATCACCAGCGACACGCCAACCTTGGCGGGCAACTCACCACTGACCAGGCCGTCCCACAGCGCCGTGGCCGTCTGCAGGAAGGTCGGTAGCAGCAGATCGTTGCCCTGGTAGCGGGCAATGGCCTCCCACAGCACGGCGATCACCAGCAGGATGACCGCCTTGCGCAGCCAGCCGTGCTGCCACAGGCGCTGAGCCAACGGCAGCTTGCGCTCCACAGGCACACTGAGCAAAGGCTCCAGCTGCACCTCGTATTCCTGGCGTACAGGTGTAGTGGTCATGGCTGAAGCTCCTGTCAGTAGGCGATACGGATATCGTTGAAACCAAGATCGTCGGGCTGTTCGAGGGCATCCGCCTCATCGAACAGCAAACGATGGATGCGCCGGGCACTGGCCTGGAAGTCGCTACCACCCAGGCTGCCCAAGTCGTACTGGTGGCTGTGCACTTCGGCACGCACCCGCCCCGGGTGGGGGGACAACAGCAGGATCCGGTTGCCGACCACCAGCGCTTCTTCGATGGAGTGGGTAACGAACAGCAGGGTAAAACGCACCTCCTCCCATAGCAGCAGCAATTCTTCCTGCATCTTGCGCCGGGTCAGCGCATCAAGTGCCGCGAACGGTTCGTCCATCAGCAGGATCTTCGGCTGCGTGGCCAAGGCCCGGGCAATCGCCACGCGCGCCTTCATACCGCCCGACAGGGTGTGTGGGTAGGCATCGGCGAAGGCGGCCAGGCCGACTTTTTCCAGGTAGTGCAGTGCCCGCTCCTCGGCCTCGGCGCGTTTCAGCTGGCCCGACACCAGCAGAGGGAACATGACGTTCTGTTTCACCGTCTTCCATGGCGGCAGCTGGTCGAACTCCTGGAACACCACGATGCGGTCGGGGCCAGGGCCGTTGACCGGCTGGCCTTGCAGCAGAATCTGCCCTTCCTGGGGCGAGATGAACCCAGCCACGGCCTTGAGCAAGGTGGACTTGCCGCAGCCGGAGGGGCCTAGCAGCACGAAGCGGTCGGCACGGTCGACTTCGAAGCTGACCTGGTGGGTGGCCCGCACCACGCGTTGTGCGGTGCGGTATTCGAGGCTGAGGTTATCCACCTTGAGCAAAGGCGGCGTTGCGACACGGCTCAGGTTGCTGGCCGTGTGGCCTGGCAATGGGGCGGTCATGATCGGTCAGCTCCCCTGCAGTGGGCGTTCATCCTGGAAGAAGTAGTCCTTCCACGATTCCGGCTTGTGCTTGATGGCGCCTACCCGATAGAGGAAGTCGGCCAACTTGTAGGTGTTCTTTGGCGTGACGGTGAATTCGTACTGCGGGTTGTCGATCAGTCTGATCAACGTGTCGCGGTCGATCTTGGCCTTGGTCACGCGGATGTAGGTGTCGGCGGCGGCCGCCTTGTCCTTCTGGGCGAAGTCCGCGGCTTCGGCCAGCGCATCAACGAAGGCCTTGTAAGTCTTGGGGTTGTCCTTGCGGAATTTTTCAGTGGCGAACAGCAAGGTCGGCGAGTTGGGGCCGAGCAGGTCGTAGCTGTTGAGTACAACGTGCACGTTCTTGTTGGCGAGCACCTGGTCCTGGAACGGCGGGTTGGAGAAGTGTCCGTTGAGTTCGGTGCCGCCGGCCAGCAGCGCGGCAGTGGCATCCGGGTGCGGCACGGCCAGGGTGTACTTGTCGAGGCGGTTGTATTCCTTGTCGCCCCATTGCCGGGCGGCGGCGTACTGCAGGAAGCGCGACTGCACCGATACACCTACCGCCGGTACGGCGATGCGGTCCTTGTCGGAGAGGTCGGCAATGGTCTTTACATTGGGGTTGCTGCTGACCAGGTAGTACGGGAAGTTGCCCAGCGAGGCCACGGCCTTGACGTTCTGTCGGCCCTTGGTGCGGTCCCACACGGTCAACAGCGGGCCGACGCCGGCACCGGCGATGTCCACCGAACCGGACAGCAGTGCGTCGTTGATAGCCGAACCACCCGATAGCTGGGCCCAATCGACTTCGATGTCGATGCCCTGCTCCTTGCCATGTTTTTCGATCAGATGCTGGTCACGCACTACGTTCAGCAGCAGGTAGACGATACCGAACTGTTCGGCGATGCGAATCTTGCCTTCTGCTTGCGCCGCGGCGGGGGCCGCCAGGCTGCCGACGACAAGGCTTGCGCCCAGGCCGATGCTTGCCGCCAGGCGGCTGATGGATTTACGCATGATTGGTTTCCTCAGTCGTCAGAACGGGGCATCGCCCTGGATGGTGGTGCGGTAAAGCTTGCGTCGCAGGCGTGCGGGGCAGCCGGTGGCCAGGTGGACCAGCGAGCGGTTGTCCCAGAACACCAGGTCGCGGGGCTGCCACTGGTGGCGATAGATGTTCTGCTCCAGCACGCTCAGGGCATACAGCTGTTGCAGCACGTCGCGGCTTTCGTCACTTGGCAGGCCGACGATACGGGTGGTGAAGCCTTCGCTGACGAACAGCGCCTTGCGGCCGTTTTCCGGGTGGGTACGCACCACCGGATGGATGACTTCCCGTACCTGCGCCAGCTGCTCGGCGGTCAGGGTCGGGCGCCAGTTGCCTTCGAACTTGGTCTCGGCGTAACGGGCGGTGTAGGAGTGAGCGGCACTGCGGCCCTCGACCACCTTGCGCAGGGCCGCGGGTACAGCGTCCCAGGCCTTGTGCATGTCGGCGAACAGGGTATCGCCGCCCTCGTCGGGCAGTTCCTGGGCATGCAGCATGGAGCCAAGGCTGGGCAGTTCCTTGTACGACAGGTCCGAGTGCCAGAACTTGCCGGCATCACCCAGGCCGATGTTCTGGCCGTTCTCGATGATATTGGAAACGATCAGGATCTCGGGGTGGCCGGCGAGCAGGAACTGCTTGAGCACATGGATCTGCAATGGACCAAAACGGCGGCTGAAGGCGATCTGCTGGTCAGGGCTGATGCGTTGGTCGCGAAACACCAGCACATGGTGGTCGAGGTGGGCGCGATGGATACGGGCAAAATCCACGGCGTTGACCGGCCTGGCCAAGTCCAGGCCGATGATCTCGGCACCTACAGCACCGGAAAAAGGGCGGATTTCGAAGCGTTGCGGCAGTGCGCTGTCGATGATCGACAAGGCGTTCGAGGCGGCTGACATTTTTCACTCCCACGCAGTGCGCGACTTCAATGGCGCGCAACGATCAGAAACGCACGGGGATTTCCCGTGTGGGTTCAAGTCGTGCGGCGCATCGATTGGTCGACGGGTACGCAGTGGAAGCGACTATAAAGTCATAAGAGTTTTATTTTAAATACCGATAAAGAATAACCATAGCACGGCTGTCAGAGGCGGTGCGCAATCAGATCAATCCGCCCTGCTCTTCCTCATCGATGAGGTTGTTCAGGCTGCTGAGCGCCTTGCGCGCTGTAGAACGGTTGAGCAGCTTGGCCTGCGCACCGGGGGGCAGGTCGGTGATCTTGAACACACCCTTGGCGGTCAGCACATCGATCAAGTCCTCGAGCACGCGGATCATGTCGAGATCGCTTTGCTTGAGCTGGTTGAGGCTGTTTTCCACGACGTCATCGGCAAACCATTCCTGGATATCGGCATGGTCGGCGGGGAGCATTTCGGTGAACTGGTCAAAAGCGGCTGCTTCGACCCGCTGCAACTGGCCAGCGGCATCGCGTTGCACGTAGAACATGGCGGTGTCCCTCGTCACATTGGTTCCTGGGTGGTAGACAGCAGCATAGGCAAAGATCACCGGGCACGCAGGCCCGGCGCCAGAGTATGCGCTGTCGCAGGATGCCAGGAAAGTACCATGGCCGCTGAGCGGCCAATCGCCGGCAAGCCAGCTCCCACAAGAACCGCACAACTCTCCAGAGCTGCACAGTTCCTGTGGAAGCTGGCTTGCCGACGATCGGGCTGCAGTGCAGCCCGCTAGCGCATCAGTAATCAACTGTCCTTGTTGTGGATGATGATTGTCGGGTCAGCACCGCTGATCAACGAGTTGATCGTGGTGTTGGACCAGTTCACCCCTTCCAGCTTGATGGTCACGTCGGCGTTGGCGATACCACCGGCGGCATTGAGCTTGCCTTCGCTGCTGACCTGCAGCGTCGTCGTGCCTTCCACCGTGGTGAGCTTCAGGTAGTTGTCGATGGTGCTGCCCTTCTCGCCCTGGAGCAGGTCCTTCAGGTCGATGCGGTCGCCTTCGGCCACCTTGAAATCCTTGATCACGTCTTTGCCGGTATCGCCAGCCTTCCATACGAAGGTGTCGGCACCGCTGCCACCGGTCATGGTGTCATCGCCCTTGCCACCAAGCAGGATGTCATTGCCTTCACCACCGAGCAAAGTGTCCTTGCCCAGGCCACCGATCAGTATGTCATTGCCCTTGCCACCGTCGAGGGTATCGTCGCCGCCCTGGCCGAACAGGAGGTCATTGCCCGCCCCACCGTTGAGAATGTCATTGCCATCGTTGCTGCGCGAGACATCGAATTCGCTGACGTGCTCGACGATGTACTTGTGCAGCACGCGACCGTCGACATCACCCAGGGCCACACCCAGCTGGCCTGCGACATATCCCTGTATGGCTTCGACACCGTTGCCGGCGACCGAACCAAAGCTCACCAGGTCACCGAAGATGATGTCGTTGCCATCACCACCGTTGACGGTGTCATTGCCCGGCACGGTGGCTTCGGTGTGGCCCAGGATCGCTTCCGCCAGTTTGCTCGGGTCGATGTTGGTCTGCGGCTTGCTATCGGTGTCGTAAGGCTTCAGGTCGTTGACATTGACCGCGCTGTTCAGGCCGATGGCTTCCACGCCAGACAGGTTGGACAGCAACAGGAAGCTTTGTTGCGAGTTGTAGTCCACATAGTAGTAACCGCTTTCAGCGTAGGAGAACTCAAAGGTGCCATCACCTTGGGCATGCAGCTGTCCAGACGCACCATTGTCGTTGGTCCAGCCCTTTTTGCCCCAGTATTCGGCGGTCATGTTGCCTTTGGCATCGATGCTGAAGCGGTTGTCGCTGCCCACCATCTTGTTGGTGACCACGTCGCCCAACTTGTAGCCGATCGACTTGAGCACGGAATCCACCGTGGTGTCGATGTTCCTGAAGGTGCCCTCACGTTCGCCAGCCTGGTACACGTTCGGCTGGCCGTCGGTGATGAAGAACGTCTGGCGGCTGCCGGTGTTGCCCGCATCCATCAATTGCTTGAACCAGTTGGCGGTGGTCTTGAACGCATCCTCGTAGTTGGTCGAGCCGCTGGAATAGAGTGTATTGAGCGCACTGTAGAGCGAGCTCAGCGCGTTCTTGTCGCCCAGGTTGACCGAAACCGTACTGTTCACCTGGGTGGAGAAGTCCACCAGCAGGATGTTCACTGTACCGGACTGCGCGCCCTTGACGCTGTTGGCCAAGGTATCGAACACCGACTTCAGCGAGTTACGCGCGGCATCGACCGCGCTGCCCATGCTGCCTGAGGTATCGACGATGAACGCAATGTTGTAGTCCTGACCCGGCGTCACATGCAGACCACTGATGTCGGCAACGATGATGTCACTGGTGGTGGTGCCGGTGAAACTGTCGCTGTCGGTAGTCAGGTTGCTGGCAGTGTAGGTGTCCGGATAGACAGTTACCTTGATCGTGCCTTCGGTGGAGGCTTTGCTGCCGCCCACGCTTTCGGTAGCGGTCGAGGTGACCTTCACATCGAAACTGCCCTGGTAGTACGCCGGCGGCTTGATGCTCAGGCCGTTGAGGCTCCAGCCGGTGACGTCAACCGAAGTGGCGCCGACGGTTACGGTATGACCAGCGCCATCGCTGAGCACCGAACCTGCCGGAATGCCGTCCAGCTTGACGCTCAGGCTCTCGGAGCCGTCGGTGTCGGTCAGGTTGGTGGAAATGCCAACCAGCTTGACGGTGCCGTTCTCCGGCCCTTCGTTGAGCTTGTAGCCGTCGTAGTAGCCTTGGCCATCACTGCCATGGAAATCGGACACGGAAAGCCCGGCGTTACCCATCGCCGCAACGTTCGGGTACATCGGGATGGCCGAGCTGCTCAGGTCGGTCACCGGGCCGTTACCGACCTTGACGTTGATATCCAGGCTGCCCGGGCCGGACTGGTTGGCGTGGTAGATCTCCAGGGTGTAGTAGCCGCTGACAGGCGGCGAGAAGCTGCCGGAGATCGTACCGCCCGCCCCCCAGGTGGCGCCGACCACGCTGGTTTTGCCGATGTAGACCTGCAGGCTGTCATCGGCGGTGCCGCTGAAGGTGTAGGTCTGGCCGGCTTCCAGGTAGATCAGGCCGGAGGTCTTGGAGCCCGTACCGGCGGCAACGCTGCCGCCCGAATCGGCGCTGGTAACCTGCTCGGTCTTGCTGGCACTGCCAGAGTTGGCGAACACGTTCTTCAGCGCAGTACCGCTGATGCCGTTGCCGTTGGTGCCCAGGCCCGTGAGGCTGTTCCAGGTTTCCTTGGTCAGGCCAAGCGATTCGGGGGTGTTGCTGCCGATGTTCAGGCCAGGCTTGTCGGCTACAGGTGCAATATCGACCTTCAGCGTGGCCTCGCCACCAGCAGCGGCACCGTCGGTAGGCTTGTACTTGATCTGGGCATAGTCGGCCTGCTTGTTGCCGACGCCCGTTCCGCCATATCCGTCAATACCCGACTCGTTGGGTTTTGGCACGAACCGCAGGTTGCCGGCAGCGATGTCAGCCTGGCTGACGGTCTGGTTCTGGGCGACGTTGACCCAGGCGGTGCCGTTGAAGAGCTGCAGGGAACCCGCTGGCAGCTGGGTGAAGGTCACACCCAGGCTCGACAGGGCGCTGTCGACGTCGGAAATGTTGAAGTCGTTCCAGGTCAGCACCAGCGGCGTGTCTTCGACGCCAGTGACGGCGCCGCCAGTGGCGACCGGTGCGTCGTTGACAGCGATCACATTCACCGTGGTCGTGGCGGTGTTCGAGGTATTAACGCCGTCGGTCACCGTCACGGTGATGATGCGAGGCGTGGTGCTCGGGTTCTCGCTGCTGTTGATGAAGGTGATGTTCTTGATCGCCTGGATATAGTCGGCCAGCGACGCAGCGCCGCTCAGGGTCAGGACTACCTTGCCGTCTGTGCTGTTGGCGTTGATCGTGATGCCGTTGACACTGTTGCCCAGGTTCAGCGCATCACCCGGCTGGCGGTTGGTCAGGGTGACCGTCGCGCCCGTCAGCTGCGAGCTGTCGAAGTCGGTGATAGTGACGTCCACATCGCCGATCGACACACCACTGCCTGGCTGGTTCTCGGTGAAGGTGGTCTGGTAGTCGGCTCCGGTCTTGCCGCTGGAGTCGTTGCCATCCAGGTCCAGAACCGGAGCTGGCTCGAATATCTGGGTGGTCACGCTGCCGGCGCTGGAGCTGATGTCGAGCTTCTCGAAGTTACCGCCAGTGGCCGAATCGATCTTGACCGTGAAGTGCTCAGTACCCTCGGTGGCGTTGTCCTTGAAGGTCGGGACGGTGAACGT
This sequence comes from Pseudomonas sp. C5pp, assembly GCF_000814065.1. Taxonomy (NCBI): domain Bacteria; kingdom Pseudomonadati; phylum Pseudomonadota; class Gammaproteobacteria; order Pseudomonadales; family Pseudomonadaceae; genus Pseudomonas; species Pseudomonas sp. C5pp. The sequence goes on from NZ_JWLN01000021.1 coordinate 105,332, forward strand.
TGCCTGCGAGCTGTTGGCCTTGATCACTACGGTAGCCACGCCGGTGTAGTCCGTGCCATCGGCCGCGGTGCCGGTGTAGGTCAGTTTGACGGTGACGTCGGTCTCGGCCTTGTTGGTCAGGTTCAGGACGTACGTGGCATTACCACCTTCGGCGACCGCGGCGGTGCCGCTGATGCTCAGGGTGGTGGTCTGGATGGTATCCGTGACAGCAGTGACCGCCGCCGTATCGCTGACGTTCAATTTCTCGAAGTTGCCACCGCTGGTTTCGGTGATCTTCGCCGAAACGTTGCCTGCATCGATATAGACGTCATCGGCTGGCGCCGGAACGGTCACGGAGCCGGAGAGCTTGCCCGCATCGATGCTGATCACAGCGCCGTTGCTCAGCTTGATGGTCATGTCGGTGCCAGCCTTGTTGGTCAGGGTGGCGGTGTAGGTGATCTGGCCACCTTCTGCGACGGTTGGCGTAGCGCTGAGGCTCAGGCTAGTGTGGTCGATGGTGTCGCTGACCTTGGTTACCGCATAGGCTCCACTGGTAGCCAGCAGCTCGAAGTCGCCGCCAGTAGTGCCATCGATCTTGGCCTGAACGGTACCCGCATCGATGTACACATCGTCGCTCGGCGCGTCGATGGTGATCGAACCTTCTTTCTGACCCGCCGCGATGGTGATGGTCTCGCCGTTGCTCAGCTTGACGTTCAGCGCAGTACCCGCCGGGTTGGACAGCGCTGCGGTGTAGGTGATCTTGCCGCCTTCGGCCACGGTATCCGTCGCAGTCAGCGTGAGCGTGGTGACGTCCGGAGTTGCCGGATTATCGGTGACAGAGGTCACTGGCTCGCCAACGGCCACGGTCTTCTCGTAGTTACCACCCGAGATGTCGGTGATCTTGTTGGTCAGGTTCAGGTTGGTGTTATGGACGTTGTTCGGCGCGGTGAACGGCACCGACGCCGACGACTCACCCACCGGAATGGTGATGGTCTGGCCGTTGGCTAGTTTCACCACCAGGTCCGAACCGGTGACCTTGTGGTTGACCGACGCGGTGTAGGTCACTACGCCGCCCTCGACCACACTTTGCGTGGCGGTCAGGGTCACGGTAGTGGTGTCGATGGTATCGGTGACCTTGGTCACAGCCGCAGTGCTGCTGACGTCCAGCTTCTCGAAGTCACCACCGGTGGTACCGGTAACGGTCACGCTCAGGTCTTCGGTATCGACATACACATCGTCGCTCGGCGCGTCGATGGTGATCGAGGCTTCCTTCGAACCGGCGGCGATGGTGATGGTCTCGCCGTTGCTCAGCTTGACGTTCAGCGCAGTACCCGCCGGGTTGGACAGCGTAGCGGTGTAGGTAATCTTGCCGCCTTCGGCCACGGTATCCGTCGCGGTCAGCGTGAGTGTGGTGACGTCCGGGGTCGCCGGGTTGTCAGTGACAGTGGTCACTGGCTCGCCAACAGCCACGGTCTTCTCGTAGTTACCACCCGAGATGTCGGTGATCTTGTTGGTCAGGTCCAGGTTGGTGTTATGGACGTTGTTCGGCGCGGTGAACGGCACCGACGCCGACGACTCGCCAACCGGAATGGTGATGGTCTGGCCGTTGGCCAGTTTCACCACCAGGTCCGAACCGGTGACCTTGTGGTTGACCGACGCGGTGTAGGTCACTACGCCGCCCTCGACCACACTTTGCGTGGCGGTCAGGGTCACGGTAGTGGTGTCGATGGTATCGGTGACCTTGGTCACGGCTGCGCCGCTGTTTACATTCAGCTTCTCGAAGTCACCACCCGTGGTTTCGGTCACTTTGACCTGCAGTACTTCAGCATCAATGTAGACATCATCGCCTGGGGCGTCGACGATGACCGAAGCCTCCTTCGAGCCGGCGGCAATGGTGATGGTTTCACCGTTGCTCAGCTTGATCACCAGATCGGTGCCGGCCTTGTTGGTCAAGGTCGCGGTATAAGTGATCTTGCCACCCTCGGCAACCGTCGGTGTCGCGCTCACGGTAAGGTGGGTAATGTCCTTGGTGCCTGGTCCGTCGGTCACGGTCGTCACCGGCTCGCCAACGGCTACGGTCTTCTCG
>NZ_JWLN01000022.1:0-101318 GCF_000814065.1 Pseudomonas sp. C5pp
TAGTGAAACGATGCATCGCCGATGGTAGTGTGGGGTTTCCCCATGTGAGAGTAGGTCATCGTCAAGATTCATTTCGCAAAACCCCTATCTGCGCATGCAGGTAGGGGTTTTGTCTTTCTGGCCAATAAGCCCCAGACCTGTACAACGCTCCCACAGGGGCCCGCGTAGCTCCGAAAGCAATCATGAAATGTGCGTCATTTATGCCTGACGAATCACAGGTCAATGCTACGCTCGCGGAAATACTCAGCACGGATACCCATCATGGAAATGAACTGGCACCAGGCCTTGCAAGAGAGCCTGAGCTGGCTGGCAATCGCCTCGTTCATCACCCTTGTCTGCTTCATAGCAGCCGCCACACTGGCCGTACGTTGTACGCGCTGGGGCAGCCAGTTCTGGCAGCTTGCCGGGCCCTATTTCAGTTTCAGGCGCAGTTGGCGACCGTTACTGGTATTCGCCCTGCTGCTGGTTCTGACGCTATTCTCGGTGCGTCTGAACGTGCTGTTCTCATTCTGGTACAACGGCTTCTACAGCGCCTTGCAGGGCCTTGACCAAGCCGCCTTCTGGTACCTGCTCGGTGTCTTTGCAGTATTGGCCACCATCCATGTGCTGCGTTCACTGTTCACCTTCTATGTAAGCCAGGCGTTCAGCATCCAATGGCGAGTCTGGCTGACCGAGCGCCTGACCCACGACTGGATGCACGGCGATGCCTACTACCGTGGCCAGTTCCTCGCCGAGCCCGTGGACAACCCTGACCAACGTATCGAACTGGACGTCAACGCCTTTGTCAGCAACTCGGTGACCCTCGCCCTGGGCGCAGTCAGTGCGCTGGTTTCGCTGGTGGCGTTCACCGGCATCCTCTGGGGGCTGTCGGCGCCGCTGGCCGTTGCCGGTGTGGAGATTCCCCGGGCTATGGTGTTTGCCGTGTACCTTTACGTCATCGTCGCCACCTGGATCGCCTTCCGCCTCGGACGACCGCTGATCCGCCTGAACTTCCTCAACGAAAAGCTCACCGCCAACTTCCGTTACGCGCTGATGCGTCTGCGCGAAAATGCCGAGAACATCGCTTTCTACCAGGGCGCGCAGGTCGAGCGGGGCACGTTGCTGGGTCGCTTTGGTGCCTTGATCGTGAATGCCTGGGCGCTAGTTTTCCGGAACCTGAAATTCAACGGTTTCAACCTGGGCGTGAGCCAGGTCGCAGTGGTGTTCCCATTCATTCTGCAGGCACCGCGCTTCTTCAGCGGGGCGATCAAGCTGGGCGACGTCATGCAGACCTCCCAGGCCTTTGGCCAGGTGCAGGATTCGTTGTCGTTCTTCCGCGAGTCGTATGATGCGTTTGCCCAGTACCGGGCCACCCTCGACCGTCTGACCGGCTTCCTCGATGCCAACGAGCAGGCGAGCGCTTTGCCGCGCGTCATCACCGAGGACCAGGAGCATGCCCTGGCGATCAGCCGCCTGCAGGTGCTGCGCCCGGACGGGCATGCCCTTATCACCGACCTGGACCTTGACCTGCATGCCGGCCAGGCGCTGTTGATCAAGGGGCCGTCGGGCAGCGGTAAAACCACGCTGCTGCGTGCGCTGGCGGGACTCTGGCCGTACGCCGAGGGTGAGGTCAGGCGCCCGCTGGGCCACCAGGCGCTGTTCCTGTCGCAGCGGCCGTACCTACCGCTGGGCGATCTGCGCACGGTCATCGCGTACCCGGTGGCCAGCAGACCTGAGGATGAAACGCGGATGCAGCGGGCCTTGCGCCAGGTCAACCTGGCCCACTTGGCCGAGCGACTGGAAGTCAGCTGTGACTGGTCACACATTCTCTCGGTTGGTGAGCAGCAGCGCCTCGCATTTGCCCGGGTGCTGTTCAACCGGCCGCAAGTGGTGTTCCTTGACGAGTCCACTTCGGCCATGGACGAAGGGCTCGAGCATGCCCTGTATTCTCTGCTGCGTACGGAAATGCCGGGGGCATTGCTGGTCAGTGTCGGGCACCGCAGTACACTGGCAGGTTTCCATACCCACCGGCTGGAGGTGGATGGACATGGCGGCTGGTCGCTACTGGAGCAGCAGCCAGCGCTGGCCTAGTTTGGATTGCCGGTGATCGGGGCCGGCCTGAGCAATACGACCCCGATCAGGGTGCCGCCGGCACATGCTGCGCCAAGCAGGAATGTCGCCTTGAAGCCGACCCCGTCCCACAGCAGCCCGGCCACCACGCTGGCCACCAGCAGCGCCACGCCGGTCAGCAGGTTGAACAGGCCGAAGGCTGTACCGCGCAGCTCCGCGGGGGCGCTGTCGGCGATCATGGCGGCAAAGATGCCTTGGCTGAAGCCCAGGTGCAGGCCCCAGGCAGCCACCCCCATGGCCAGCCCGGTCCAGCCCGGCAGCAGGGCCAGCAGCAGGTCTGCGGCGACCAGCAGCCCCAGCCCGGTCATCAGCACGCCCCGGCGGCCTACGCGGTCCGACAGTACCCCCGCTGGGTAGGCTGACAACGAGTAGGCCAGGGCCATGAGCACCAGCACTGCCGGCGCCCACAGCGGCGCCAAGCCCATGTCCTGGGCGCGCAGCAGCAGAAACGCCTCGCTGAAGCGGGCGAGGGTGAACAGCGTGGCCAGGCCGATCAGCCGCCAGTAGGCCGGGCCCAGGCGGGCCAGCTCGTGCAGGGCCAGTGGTGAGCGCACCGGCCGGGTGGTGGCCGGCGTTTCAGGTTCGCGCACGAAGGCGATGAGGATGTACACCGCCACGAACGCCGGAAGCACCGCCACCCAGAACACCGTCTGGAAATGGCTCGCGGTCAGCCACATCAGCACGATCGCCAGCAACGGCCCAAGGAAGGCGCCCACGGTATCCAGCGCCTGGCGCAAGCCGAAGGCTGCACCACGCAGTTCTGCGGGCGTGACGTCGGCCACCAGTGCATCGCGCGGCGCCCCACGAATGCCTTTGCCGACCCGGTCGACGAAGCGTGCTGCGGTCAACCACCCCAGCCCAGAGGCCATGGGGAACACTGGCTTGGTCAACGCACCCAGGCCATAGCCCAGCACCGTAAGCAGCTTGCGCTTGCCCAGCCGGTCGCTGAGGGCACCGGAAAACACCTTGGTGATTGAGGCGGTCGCCTCGGCGATGCCTTCGATAAAGCCCACCGCCACTACCGAGGTGCCAAGCACGGTGACCATGTACAGCGGCAGCAGGGCGTGAATCATTTCCGAGGAGATGTCCATGAACATCGATACGAAGCCCAGCGCCCAGACACTGCGAGGGATCTTTGACAGGGACCTGGTGGCGTTCGTGGCGTGGCTTTCTTCGTGGCTGCGCATCAGGAGGCTCGGCAGAGGGCTACGTTCGAAACTGTAGGAGCCGTCACGCAGGATGCAAATCGGACAGGTGTATGCAAGCATCAGCGCGAATAGCCGGGCTGCGCCGGCAACGCTGTCGTGTCAGCAAAGTTCCGTTACAAACATGTAAACTTCGTAAATAAGATTTAAACTCATTTGCGAATCTCTATATTTACCATCCCTGTTGGCCACCAAACTGTGTTTGCGAGGCCGGTGGGCGAGGGCTCCCGGTTTCCGACAGGGATGTGCCGTTTCGCTCATGAATCGCAGGAGATGTACCCATGCAGTGCAAGACTTCACCCAACAGCCTGGCCCTGGCGTTCGTCGCGCTGGCGTCACCGGCCATGGTGGCCACCGCGGCCCAGGCCGAAGAACAGCGTACGGGTGAGGTGCTGGAGATGCCGGTCGCCGACAGCGCGCTGGTGATCCAGGACACCCTGGTCACCGCCGAGCGCGAGGCACGCCAGGCCTTGGGTACATCGATCATCACCGCCGAAGACATCAAGCGCCACCCGCCGGCCAATGACCTGTCCGACATCATCCGCCGCGAGCCCGGGGTCAACCTGACCGGCAACAGCGCCAGCGGCGCGCGTGGCAACAACCGGCAGATCGACCTGCGCGGCATGGGCCCGGAAAACACCCTGATCCTCATCGACGGCAAGCCATCCAGCGCACGCAATGCCGTGCGCTATGGCTGGAACGGCGACCGCGATACCCGCGGTGAAACCAACTGGGTACCGGCAGAAGCGGTCGAGCGTATCGAGATCCTGCGTGGCCCGGCGGCCGCACGTTACGGCTCCGGCGCCATGGGCGGGGTGGTCAATATCATCACCAAACGGCCCACCGATGAACTCAAGGGCAGCGTCAGCCTGTACACCCAGCTGCCGGAAGACAGCGCCGAGGGCACCAGCCGCCGGGCCAACTTCAACCTGGGCGGCGGCCTGACCGACAACCTCGGCTTCCGCCTGTACGGCGGTCTGGCCAAGACCGATGCCGACGACCTGGACATCAATGCCGGGCATGCCACCAGTGCGCTGGTGGCGGGCCGCGAAGGCGTACGCAACAAGGACATCAATGGCCTGCTGAGCTGGAAGCTGAACGACGAGCACCGCCTCGAGGCCAGTGCCGGCTATAGCCGCCAGGGCAATATCTTTGCCGGTGACACCATGAACAGCAACGGCGGTGGTGACGTCGAATTCGTGTCCAGCTTGTACGGCCACGAAACCAATGTGATGCAGCGCAGTACCTACGACCTGACCCACCTGGGCGATTTCACCTGGGGTACCAGCAAGACCGTGCTGGCCTACGAGTACGTGCGCAACTGGCGTCTGAACGAGGGCCTGGCAGGCCGTACCGAAGGTGCTCCCAATGCTGAAGGCGCCGCCATGTCGCGCCTGCGCAACACGCGCCTGAGCAGCGAAGTGAACCTGCCATTCGCCATGGGCAGCACCGAGCATGTGCTGACCCTGGGCGGCGAGTACCTGTACGAAACGCTCAATGATCAGGGCTCGCTGCGCCCACAAAGCTCGGACCCCACGGGTAATGACGGGCTCGTCGGTTTCGACCGCAGCAGCTCGAAGACGACCGCCCGCAGCTATGCGCTGTTCGTCGAGGACAACATCATTGTCGGCGACACCACCATTACCCCGGGCCTGCGTTTCGACCACCACGAAACCTTTGGCGACAACTTCAGCCCCAGCCTGAACCTGTCGCACAAGCTGACCGAAGCACTGTCGGTCAAAGGCGGTATCGCGCGCGCCTACAAGACCCCGAACCTGTACCAGTCCAACCCCAACTATTTGCTGTACAGCCGCGGCAATGGTTGCAGCGTGCAGCAGACCAACAACGGTGGCTGCTACCTGCAGGGCAACGCCGACCTCAAGCCCGAGATCAGCGTCAACAAGGAAATCGGCCTGATGTACGACCGGGGTACCTGGCGCACCAGTGCCACCTACTTTCGCAACGACTACAAGAACAAGATCGTCGGTGATACCGATGTGTTGTACACCATCGGCACCGGCAGCCGCGTGACCCAGTGGGACAACGCCGGCAAGGCGCGGGTGGAGGGTATCGAAGGCAACCTGTTCATCGAGCTGACCCCGGCCCTGGACTGGAACACCAACCTGACCTGGATGCTCGACAACGACAACCGCGAGACCGGCGAGCCACTGTCGGTGATCCCGGAATACACCGTCAACACCACCCTCGACTGGCGCGCCACCGAGAAGCTGTCGTTCCAGGTGGCGGGTACCTATTTCGGCAAGCAGAAGTCGCCGACCTTCAACGACCGCACCCAGCAAAGCTACGACAAGGCCGCGCAACAGGATGTGGAAGCCTACGGCCTGGTGGACGTGAGCGCCGGGTACAAGTTCAGCGCCAACTACGACGTGCGGGTGGGGGTGAACAACGTGTTCGACAAGCAGATCCTGCGTGGTGGCAACGCCAGTACTTCGGGCGCCAATACCTATAACCAGCCAGGCAGGGCGGTGTTCGCTGCGCTGAATATCACCTTCTGACATCGGGGGTGCTGTACGGCCCATTCACCGGCAAACCGGGGAACACTGGCGCAGGCAGTGCCATATTTCTTGCGGCAAAAAGTGCCGCAGCGTGCTAAACCTTGCGCCTCAACCCGCCATGAGAAAAACCCGGTGAAAGCCGTCCGCCTGACGCTGATCTGCCATGCCCTGACCCAAGCCCAGAAGACCGGGCGACTGCACCGTGCCGAAGACGGCATCCTTCCACTCGGCCAACAGCCTTTCGCCGACCTTTCCGGTGTGCCGGTGCTGACTGCACCAGAGCGGCGAGCCTGCGAGACAGCGGCGAGGTTTTCGGGGCCGGTGCAGGTCGAGCCGGCATTGGCCGATTGCGACCTGGGGCGTTGGCAAGGGCTGACACTGAAGCAACTGCAGGCCGAGCAATCGCAGGCGTTGACCGAATGGCTTCAGGACCCGGCCAGTGATGTTCACGGCGGCGAGTCGTTCGCCGTGCTTTGCCAGCGTATCGCCGCCTGGCTGGCGGCCTTCGACAGGCCTGGTGAATGGCTGGCAGTTACCCACCCGATGGTGATGCGCGCCGTGCTTGTACAAGTACTTGGCTGCCCGATGAGCGCCAGCCAGCGGGTCGACGTGTTGCCCCTGTCGCGTCTGGAGCTGAGCTTTACCGGGCAGTGGCGCCTGCGCCTGGGCTGAAGGTCAGAACGCCAGCTTGTAGCCAATCAGCAACAGCATCGCCGCCAGGCACGGGCGCAGCACGCGGTCGGAAATCCGCCCGGTGAGGTGGCTGCCCAGGTAGATGCCTGGCAGCGAGCCCAGCAGCAGGTAACCCAGCAGCGACCAGTCCATGTTGCCCATCCCCGCATGGCCCAGCCCTGCCACCAGGGTCAGCGGCACCGCGTGGGCGATTTCGGTACCGACCAGGCGGCGGGTGACCAGGAACGGGTACAGCAGGAACAGCGCCACGGTACCCAGTGCGCCAGCGCCGATGGAAGTAAGGGTGACCATCACCCCCAGCACCACGCCGGTAAGCACGGTAAGGGTATTCAGGCTGCGGTCGCTGAGGTGATAGTGGTCACCGGCATGGCGGCTGGCGAAGGCCTGCAGACGCGATTTGAACAGGATGGCCAGCGCGGTCAGGATCAGGACCACCGCCAGGCCTTGCTTGATGACGGCGTTGAGCGCCGATGTGTCGGTGTGCAGGGTGCTGAGGAACCACAGGGTCAGCGCCGCGGCGGGCACGCTACCCAGGCTGAGCAGGCCGGTGATCTTCCAGTCGACGTTCTTGTTGCGCGCATGCACCCAGACGCCACTGGCCTTGGTGATGGCGGCATAGAGCAGGTCGGTACCGACGGCCGTTGCCGGGCTGATGCCGAACCACAACAGGATCGGGGTCATCAGCGAGCCGCCACCGACGCCGGTCATGCCGACGATGAAACCCACGACCAGGCCTGCAATGGTGAAACCGAAAGAACCTACATCCATACGCTACTCGACCGCCCAACTTTGCCCGTTATCGGATGCAGCCAGCATATAGATTTTTTTATAGCCAAATAGACTTGTTCGTTATTAGGTTATAACCAGGTGCTGCCTGCCAGGGCCCTATCAAGCCGCCTCCCACACCCACCGCATCAACCTTAAGGCCTGTGCCGTACCTGTGGGAGCTGGCTTGCCGGCGATAGGCCCTGGCAGGCAGCACCGGGTCAGCGATCAGTCATCACCACCATCACATGCGCATCTGCGCCATCGTCACTTTCCGACAGGTAGATATGTCCCACCTGGCTGTCGAAATACGCCGTCTCCTGCGGCCCGATGCTCACCGCTTCCCCGGTTTCGAACTCGATACGAACGCGCCCGCTCAGTACCAGCGCGAACTCTTGGCCCGGGTGGCGGATAAAATCGTCGAACTCGCCACGTTCACGGGCAATGATGCGGGCATAGGCGGGTGTCATGCGCCGTTCAGGGAAGTCGCCGGCAATCGGGTGATAGTCATAGGTGCCGGTCGAGTAGCCAGCCGCCGCTGGCAGTGAATCGACCACCACCGTCACCGGCACTGGTGCGGTTACCGTGCCGCTGGCGCGCAACAGCTGGGCAATGTCGACGTTCAGCGCCCGGGCGGCGGCGGCGAGTTTTTCGTAGCTGACCGAGACCTGCGCCAGCTCCATCTTTGACAAGGTGGACAGCGGGACGCCACTGGCTTCGGACAATTGCTTGAGTGTCATCTGACGCGCCTTGCGCACCTGGCGCAGGCGCTGGCCGACTACGGCACGGTCCAGCAAGGGTAGGGCAGCGGGCATTCGGGGGTCTCGGCATGAAGCGTTAGTCGGGCATCTTACCTTGGACCCTTGCGTATTCGTAAATTCTCATATATTAGAATTCTCATATATGAAAATTCCCTGGCAGGAGCGTGCATGATCCCGATCTACGACACCCTCATCATCGGCGCAGGCATCGCTGGTGCATCCCTCGGTTATCGCCTGGCCGGGCGGCAGAAGGTGCTGCTGCTCGAGCGCGAAGCGCAGCCTGGCTACCATTCCACCGGGCGTTCGGCAGCCATGTTCATGGAGGCCTACGGCACTCCGCAGATACAGGCGCTGACCCGCGCCAGCCGGGCCTTCTACGAAGCACCACCGCAAGGGTTCTGCGAGCACCCGCTGCTGGAACCGCGCGGCTGCCTGTACGTCGCCAGCCTGGAACAGCGCACGCTGCTCGAGCAGACCCACGCACAGAACCTGGGCAACGGCACCGAAGTCAGCCTGCTCGACCGCGACGCAGCCCTGGCCCTGGTACCGAGCCTGCGTGCCGAGAACCTGGCCGGCGCGGTGCTTGAAGCGGGCGCAATGGACCTGGACGTACATGCCCTGCACCAGGGCTTCTTGCGCGGCTATCGCGCCGCTGGCGGTGAATTGCGCTGTAACGCCGAGCTGATCCAGGCCTGGTACCTGGATGACCTGTGGCAGGTGCAGTTGGGCGATGGCAGCCGGGTACAGACGCGCCAGCTGGTAAATGCCGCTGGCGCTTGGGCCGACCGAGTGGCCGAGCAGTGCGGGGTGGCGCGCATCGGCCTGCAACCCTGCCGGCGCAGTGCCTTCACTTTCCCCGGCCCGGCAGACCAGGATTTCGCCCGCTGGCCGGCGGTGATCGGCGTAGACGAAAGCTTCTACTTCAAGCCCGACGCCGGCCAGCTGTTGGGGTCGCCGGCCAATGCCGACCCGGTCGAACCCCAGGACGCCGCGCCCGAGGAGCTCGACGTGGCTTTGGGCATCTACAACATCGAAGCCATGACCACCCTGTCGATCCGCCGGCCGAGCCACACCTGGGCCGGGCTGCGTTCGTTCGTCGCCGACGGCGACCTGGTGATCGGTTTCGATGTGCACGCGCCAGCGTTCTTCTGGCTGGCGGCACAAGGTGGCTATGGCATCCAGTCGGCTGCGGGCGCCTCGCGCCTGGCTGCCGACCTGCTGCTGGGCCTGCCCCTGTGTCCCGGCCTTGTCAGCCAAGGGGTGGTGCCCGAGCGCCTGTCCCCGGCCCGTTTCCAGCAACCCTGAAAGGAGCATCCCATGAGCAATGATATCCAGCGTTTCCCCAGCAGCCTGCCGTTCCCGTTCTCCCGAGCGGTGAAAGCCGGCGGCTTCCTGTTCCTCTCCGGCCAGGTGCCGATGAGTGCTGGCGGCGAAGTGGTGCGCGGTGACATCCAAACCCAGACTCGCGCCGCCTGCGAGCGCATTGGCGAAAGCCTGGCGGCCTGCGGCGCGCGTTTCGACCAGGTGGTCAAGGCCACCGTGTGGCTGTCGGACATGAGCCACTTCGCCGGCTTCAACGAGGTGTACAAGGAGTTCTTCGGCGCAGCGCTGCCGGTGCGCTCGACCGTGGCGTCGGCATTGGCGCTGGGGGTGGATGTGGAGATCGAAGTGCAGGCGTTCGTCGGCGACGCCTGAGCGGGCAGAAATCTGCGCATGAACAACTGTCTTGCGCAAAACCTGGAAGATTGCCTGGCCCTGTGGGAGCGGGTTCACCCGCGAACACCGGCGTAGCCGGTGCCATGCAGCGCGGTGCCCTCTTCGCGGGTGAACCCGCTCCCACAGGGCCAGCGCTGCATTCAAGGACGGTGGATTACCTGTAGGAGCGGCGGTCTGACTTGCCCGCCAAAAAGCAAAACAACAATAAATCCAGAGGTTCACATGCAAGAGCAGCTGAAGATTGCCGGCGCGTTTGTCGGCGTGATCGTGGGGGCGGGGTTCGCTTCGGGGCGGGAACTGTTGTTGTTCTTTGTCGATTTCGGTGTGTGGGGGCTGGTCGGTGCGCTGGTCAGCGCAGCCTTGTTCACCTTCCTCGGCATGGCCCTGGCGGGGCTGGGCAATCGCCAGCAGGCCACTTCGCACAAGGATGTGATCCAGGCCATCTGCGGCCGTCACCTGGGCCTGTTCGTCGACTGGCTGATTACCTTTTTCATGTTTGCCGTCACCGTGGTCATGCTGGCCGGTGGTGGTGCCTTGCTGGAGCAGCAGTTCGGTATCCCGGCGCTGGCCGGCAGCGTCCTGGTGACGCTGGTTGTGGTGGGCATCGTGTGCCTGGATGTGCGCAGGGTGATCCTCGCCATTGGTGCCATCACGCCGTTGCTGATCCTGGTGGCCTCGGCGATTGCGTTGTACGCCGTGTTCAGCCGGGAACAGAGCTTCGCCCAGCTCGACCAGCTGGCCAGCCAGCAACAGGCGGGCGCCCGTCACTGGCTGCTGGGGGCGTTCCTGTACGTGTCGTACAACATCGTTGCCGGCGCGCCGATCCTGGCCATCCTGGGTGGGTCGGCCAAGGGCGAGCGAACCGCGGTATGGGGTGGCCTGCTTGGTGGCGCAGCACTGGGCGGCCTGATGCTGGTGATGAGTGCCGGGCTGTTGTCGCGCCTGGACAGCGTGGCTGACCTGCCGATGCCGATGCTGTCGATCGCCAACGAAGTATCGCCACTGCTGGGGCTGGTGATGTGCCTGATTATCTTCGGCATGATCGTCAACACTGCGGTGGGTACGTTGTTCTCGTTTCTCTCGCGGCTGATGCCGGCGGGTACGGTGAGGTTTCGCTGGGGCTCGGTGGTGGCCGGCGTGGCGGCGTTCGGATGCAGCCTGGTGGGGTTCATCAGCCTGGTGGGTGAGGTGTACCCGCTGTTCGGCTACCTGGGTTTCGTGTTGATGGCGGCGGTGCTGCTGGCCTGGGGCCGGCGGAGCAAAGTGGTTAAAGCGGCGGTGGCGTAGGGGGCTGCTGCGCAGCCCGATCGCGACACAAGGCCGCTCCCACAAGGATCGCATGGCACCTGTGGGAGCGGCCTTGCGTCGCGATTGGGGCGCAGAGCGCCCCCCTGGGCCATCAGATTCTGAAGCTGCCTACCAGCTGCTTCAGGCGCCCGGCCTGCTGGGCCAGTTGGTCACAATGGCGCAGGGTCTCGTTGAGGTTCTCCACCCCTTGCTGGTTCAGGGCGTTGATCTGGGTGATGTCCAGGTTGAGGCTCTCGACCACGGCGGTCTGCTCTTCGGTAGCGGTAGCCACCGACTGGTTCATGCCATCGATCTCGCCAATACGCTGGGTCACGCTGGCCAGGCGCTCGCCGGCCTGGTTGGCCACCTGCACGGTCTGCTCGCTGGAAACCTGGCTGGTGTTCATGGTGTGCACCGCTTCGCGCGAGCCTACCTGCAGGCTGGTGATCATGCGGTGGATTTCTTCCGCCGATTCCTGGGTGCGGTGCGCCAGGTTGCGTACCTCGTCGGCCACCACGGCAAAGCCACGGCCGGCCTCACCGGCACGCGCCGCTTCGATGGCGGCGTTCAGCGCCAGCAGGTTGGTCTGCTGCGAGATGCCCTTGATCACGTCGAGGATCTTGCCAATTTCGTCAGTGCTGGCGTTGAGCGTTTCGATTTGCGCGCAGGACTCGCTGATGCGCTGCGACAGGGCGGTCATGGCGCTGATCGCTTCTTCGACCACTTCACGGCCACCGTGGGCCTGCTCGCTGGCACCGCTGGCATGCTGCGAGGCATCGGCGGCGTTGCGGGCGATCTCCTGGGTGGCAGCACCCAACTCGTTGATCGCTGCGGCCACGCTGTTGGTGCGCATGCTTTGCTCTTCGGAACCGATGATCGACGCATTGGAGGCATTGACCACCTTCTCCGACAGATCGTGCACCAGGCGGGTTGCCGAGGACACTTCGCTGATCGAGGCATGAATGCGCTCGACGAAGCGGTTGAACGAAGTGGCCAGTTCGCCGAACTCGTCCTTGTTCTGCACGGTCAGGCGGCGGGTAAGGTCACCTTCTCCCTCGGCGATGTCGCGCATGGCGCGGCCCATGGTGGTCAGCGGGCTCATCAGTATCGGGATCAGCAGGCCGAGCAGGCCGGCGATGGCAGCCACCGCAATCAGCATCGCGATGATCGCCGAGGTGCGGAACTGGCTGAGCGCAGCGTAGGCCTTGTCCTTGTCGATCGACAGGCCGATGTACCACTGTGCCGAAGGCAGGCCGGCCACCGGGGCGAAGGAAATGATGCGGTCCTGGCCATTGAGGGTGACATCCTGCATGCCGGCGGCGACTCGCAGGTTGCTGCCAGGGTAGATGTCCTTGAGGTTCTTCATCACCTGGTCTTTGTCGGGGCTGACGATCACCTGGCCATTGCTGTCGGCCAGGAAGGCGTGGCCGATGCCGCCGAAATCGACCGAGTTGATGATCTCGACCAGGGTGTCGAGGGTGACGTCACCGCCGACCACGCCGATCAGCTCGCCATTGTTCTTGCTTTTCACTGGCGTGGCGATGGTTACCATCAGGCCGCCGACAGCCCCCTGGTACGGGGCAGTCAGCACGGTCTGCCCGGCGCTGGCCGCGGCGCCGTACCACGGGCGCTGACGTGGGTCGTAACCGGCGGGCATCTGCGCATTGGGGCGTTGGGTGAACGCACCGGTGGCCTGGCCCAGGTAAGTGAACAGGAAATTACGCGTATAGGATGGCTGCTCGATCAGTCCTTCCAGGGTATCGCCAGCGCCTTGCTGGGCGATGTCCTGGGCCAGGTTTTCCAGCACCAGGATGCGCCCGCTCATCCAGTTCTGCACACTACTGGCGGTCAGTGCGCCCGACTGCTGCACCGAAGCTTCGATGTTCTGGCGGATGGTATTGCGTTGCAGGTAGTCGTTGTAGAGCGTGAACAGGGCAAATGCCAGGACCACGACACCGCAGGCGCTGAGCAGGATCTTGTGGCGAAATTTCAGGTTCATGTTTCGAGACCTTGGGCCAATGAGGGGAGGGCGCAGCGCGCTCATGACGCATTGCGGAACCTATCGTTCGGGATATCGGCTCAAGGGGTAAAAGATTGAAGTGCTTACAGAAATTTCTTACGGTCATTTCGACGGACGGTATTCACTGGCTACACAACTGCTCGATCAACAGGCGTGCAGCCTGCTGCAACGGTTGTTGCTTGCGCCAGAAGATGTGTACCGGCAACTGCAGCTCGTTGCGGGTGTTGCGAAAATCCAGGCGCACCAGGCGCCCGCTGGCCAGCAGTGGCGCGACCCTCGACAGCGGCAAGTCGCCCCAGCCCAGGCCGGCCTCGACCATCTGCAGGGCGAGGTCGAAGCTGTCGGTTGACCAGTGCGTGGCGCCTATCAACGGGCGTGGGTCTGTCACCGGAAGGTCATGGCTACGCACCAGGATCTGGCGCACTCGGGTCAGGTCTTCGAGGTAGTGGATACGCCCCTCGCGCAAGGCCGGGTGAGCGGGGGACAATGTGGCCACCAGCGATTCCATGCCGATGTGCTGGAAGCCGCGACGGGCATCGACCTGCAGCCCGGCAAAAGCCACGCAAAGGTCGGCGCGGCCACTGTCCAGCAGGTGTACGGCCTCTTCCTGCGGGGCGCTGAGCAGGGCGATGTCCAGCAGCGGGTGCCGCTCACCCAGGTGAGCGATGGCCGCCAGCAGCGGGCGGTGGTCGATGTCCGGCACCACGGCCAAGGTCAGGCTGCTCTCCAGCCCCTGGGACAGTTCCAGGGCATGCACCTGCAGCAGCCCCAGTTGTTCGGCGATCAACCGGGCATGAGGTTCCAGCGCCTTGGCCTCGGCGGTGGGGCGGACTTCCCGTGGGCCGCGCTCGAACAGGGTGTAGCCCAGTTCGGCCTCGAGGTTGCCGATGGCCATGCTCACGGCCGAAGGCACCCGCTGCAGGGCCCGTGCAGCGGCGGAAAACGAACCGCGGTCGAGCACGGCGAGAAACAGCTGGATATTGTCGCTGGAAAAGTTCATGGCAGCCTCCTGTCAGAAGATCTGATAGCTGCTGACTTTTGCTGTCAAGAGTGATGAAGCATGATCGCGCCCCATCGCTTTGTCATTGGAGGTAATCCCGGGTGCAGGGACTCAAACGCAAACTCGTCTACGTGACTCTCTATGAACTGATCGGGCTGTGCATGTCGACCCTCGGGCTGGCCTACCTGTCGGACACCCAGGCATCGCATACCGGGCCTCTGGCGGTGATGATCACTACCATCGCCATGCTCTGGAACCTGATCTACAACACCCTGTTCGAGTGGTGGGAGAGCCGCCAGGCCACGCGCGGGCGCAGTGTGGCACGGCGGGTGGCGCATGCCATCGGCTTCCAGCTGACCCTGGTGGTGTACCTGATCCCGCTGATTGCCTGGTGGCTGGACATGACATTGCTGGAGGCGTTGCTGGTGGACATGGCGTTTATCGTGCTGGTGCCGTGCTACACCTTTGCCTACAACTGGGCGTTTGACCGGATCTTTGGCTTGCCCAGTTCTGCGTTGGCTACGGCCTGACGCATTACCTGTGGCGGCCTCTTCGCGGGCACGCCCGCTCCCACAGGATCTCCACAGTTCTCAAGGCCTGTGATACCCCTGTGGGAGCGGGCGAGCCCGCGAAGAGGCCGGCACAGAAAACCACTACTAAGGCGGCAAGCGAATGATCAAAGGCTCCTGCTGCTGCTTCACCTGCTGCTCAACCGGTTGTTCCTCCGTCCTCGGTACACTGGCCAGCAAGCTGTCCTCGACCTGCCCCGAAAGGTAGTACACCCCCGACATGGCCCCGCTCTGGCGGTTCTCCATCAACTCCTGCCATTCCTGGTTCAGCGCCACGTTGAGGATCACCCGCAACTGCTCGACCATCTGCGGGTGTTCGCGGTCATGGGTCATGACCCCATAGCCGGCCGCCGCAATCGAAATCATCGCCCCCGCCACTTTGCCCACTGCCGACGCCACGGCACTGGCGATGCCGCGCGGAGCCAGGGTGGCGCCGAGCTTTTCGCTGGCCTGGTTGGCCACCGAGTTCAACCCGACATCGGTCTTGCCCGGGCCTTTGCTGGCCTGCTGGTGCAGATGCTGGCGCATGGCTTGCCAGGCAGGTTGCTGGGCCAGCGACTTGGCCCGCAGCAGCTGGTAAAGGCTGGCATTGCGCGCATCCGGTGGCCCCAGGGCGATGGCGGGAATGCGGTTGAGGCGCTGGCTGAACTGCTCGGGGGGAGCGTTGTAGCGGCTGATGATGGCCGGCAGCTGCTGGCCGAGCAGTTGCAGGTACAGCTCGCTGGCGCGGTCGCGAATGCCTTCGGGGTTGATCTGCTCGGCCACCGGTTCGATCACCCGCTTGTGGTACTGCTCCTGCAGGTACAGCGCCAGGCGCTTTTCCGCCGGCTCCCGGCCTTCACCGCTGTCGATCTTGTACCAGGCCACCTTGAGGGTCAGCCACTGCTGGGTCCAGTAGCCGGTAAACCAAGGGATGAAGTCGCTTTCGGTACGCTGCTGTACCTGTTCCTTCCACACCCGCATGGAACGGCGTGCATAGTCGTTGGCCGAGCTGCCGGCGCCGACCGAGGCTTCGATCAGTTCCTGGTCGATGCGTTGCCAGGTGGCGGTGGTGAGCACCACCGGTGGCGGCGGGACAGGTGGGGGCTTGCCTGCGCAACCGGCCAAGGCCAGCAGCAGGCACAGCAGCAGGAGGGCTCGAGTGCTCACGCAACCGCCTCCCTGATAGAGGCTGGGGTGGTTCTCGGAGTATAGGGTGGGGGGTGAAGGGCTGCCGTGCAGCCTATCGGCCGTTCAGGATCAACGCAGATTTCTGCGTGAACGCGGTCCCTGTGGGGCGGCCCTTTCGCGACACAAGGCCGCTCCCACAGGGACCGCGTTCACCAGAAAGAGCGTGGGTCATTCCAGGTCGAGCTTTTCTTCCAGGCGGTCGAGGTGCTTGTGCATCAGGCCCAGCGCCGCCTCGGCATCGCCATGCTCCACGGCATCGATGATCGCTGCATGTTCCTCCCACGCGCAGTGGTCGCAGCAAGGCGACTCGTAACGGGCGATGATCAGCGAGGTCATCGGCACCAGCCCATTGAGAAACCGCGCCAGTGGCGCATTGGCAGCCACCTGCGCCAGTTTCAGGTGAAACTCGCCGCCCAGGCGGATCGCCGCACAACGCTCGCCGTTTTCATGGTGCTGGCGCTCGCGCTCCACCAGTTGCCGCAGCTGGCGAATCTGTACCGGCCGGGCGCGTTGCGCGGCCAGGGTGATCAGCGTGGTTTCGGCCAGACGCCGGGCGCTGAGCACCTGGCGTGCCTGCTCTGGGTCGGGCACGGCCAGATGCGCAGTGTGGCTGGGGCGTTGCACCACCACCTGCTGGTCGGACAGGCGCCCGAGCACACGGCGGATCACTGTACGGCTGACACCAAAGGCATGGCCCAGCGCCTGTTCGGGCAACAGGCTGCCAGGTGGCAGGCGCTGTTCGAGGATGGCATCGAACAGCCGCGGGTAGATCTGCTCGGCCGACAGGCGGGTTTCGCCGGCCGCGAGCAGGGCCGGCAAGTGAGGGGCGGCGTTCATGGTCGCTCTCCTGGGGTCATGGATGCGGGTGTTCGTCCGGGATGTTCAACGGGATGCCCATGCGCAACCCTTCGGCCAGGATGTGCTGGCGCATCTGGGCACTGGCCTGGGCGCTGCTGCGCTCACGTATGGCGCGCACCACCGCTTCGTTTTCCTTCAGCCGCGCGGCCAGGTGCTCTGGCGAATTGCGCAGCATGTCAGCGCTTTGCTTGAGGGCATTGCCGGTCTGTTGCACCACGCTCTGGAAGATCGGGTTGGTGGTCAGGGCGAACAGCGCTTCATGAAAGGCGATGTAGGCCCTGACGCCGGCTTCGCTGTCATCGGCCTCCAGCGCTTCACGCATGTCCATCAGGGTCAGGCGCAGCTGGCCGATGTCCTGGCTGTTGGCCGACTGCGCCACCAGGCCGACGATGAAGGGCTCAAGGGTGTAGCGCAGCTCCAGCACGTCGGCCAGGCTGGCTGCGGCGCTGGTGTCCAGGCCCGGTTCCTGGGTGGCGGCATCGACATCCAGTACCAGCACACCCTTGCCTGGCAGCGAACGCACCAGGCCCAGGGTTTCCAGCACGGTCACCGCTTCGCGCAGGCTGGGGCGGCTGATGCCCAGTTGTTCGGCCAGTTCGCGCTGGCCTGGCAGCATGTCGCCGGTACGCCATTGGCCTCGGGCCAGGGCCTGGCGCAGTTTTTCCACCACTGAGTTGACGACGGTAGATGAGCTGATCACGGTTCGCTCCTGGAAGGGCCGGCATCAGTGCCGGCCACGTTCGCTCAGAATTCCTGTTGATGGGGGTTGGGCTGCTTGCGTGGCGTGGGGGCGAAGCCGGGTTTGCCGTCGAGCACGTTGTGCGCGCGTTCCAGGTCGATGTCCTTCTCCCAGCGGGCGATGGCCACGGTGGCCACGCAGTTGCCGATCAGGTTGGTCAGCGCCCGGCCGATGCCCATGAACCAGTCCACCGCCAGTACCAGTACCAGGCCGACCACCGGGATCGCCGGCACGGCGGTCAGGGTAGCGGCAAGGATCACCAGCGCCGAGCCTGGGATGCCGTGAGCGCCCTTGGAAGTCACCAGCGACACCAGCAGGATGGTCAGCAGGTCGGTCATTGCCAGTGGCGTGCCGGTGGCGTTGGCAATGAACACGATGGCCAGGGTCAGGTAGATGGAGAAGCCATCGAGGTTGAACGAATAACCGGTGGGGATCACCAGGCCGACGGTGGAGCTGCCGATGCCCAGGTGCTCGAGCTTGCGCATGATCTGTGGCAGTACGGCGTCGGACGAGGCGGTGCCCAGCACGATGGTCAGTTCTTCACGCAGGTACTTGATCAGCGGCAGCAGCTTCAGCCCCGACAGGCGCATGACCGTGCCCAGCACGATCAGTACAAAGCCGGCACAGGTCAGGTAGAACAGCGCCACCAGCCCGCCCAGGTGCTGCAGCGACTCCAGGCCGTACTTGCTGGTGGTGAAGGCGATGGCGCCGAACACGCCGATCGGTGCCAGGCGCACGATCATGCCCATGATGCGGAAGATCACGTGGCTCAGTTCGTTGATCAGCCGCGAGATGCCGGCTGCCGAGTCACCCACCAGGTTCAGCGCGCTACCGAACAGTACCGAGAACAGCAGCACCTGGAGGATGTTGTTGTCGGCAAAGGCGCCGATCACCGAGGTGGGGATCAGGTCCATGAAGAACGCCGTGGCACCGTGGATGTGCTGGCCGCGCTCGGCCAGGCTGCTGGCGTCGGCGCTGGACAGTTGGTCCAGGTGGATATTGGCGCCGCTGCCAATGCCGCTGGTGAAGGCGAACACCAGGCCGATCACCAGCGCCAGGGTGGTCAGCACTTCGAAGTAGATCACCGACTTCAGGCCGATGCGCCCGACCTTTTTCAGGTCGCCGGCGCCCGAGATACCGCTGACCACCACGCAGAACACGATCAGGCCGATGAGCATCTTGATCAGCTTGATGAAGCCGTCGCCAAGGGGTTTGAGTTGCAGGGAAAGGTCGGGGAAGCTGAGACCGCAGGCGATGCCGAGGGCAAGGCCGAGCACGACTTGAAGGAAGATCGAACGCGAGCACCATTTGAGCATGGGAGGGATCTCTGATCGGTGTCCTTGCTTCGGTAGCCGCACGGGGCGAAAGAGCGCAGGACTTAATTATTGTGGTCTTACCGGTTTGTTCAGCGCGAAGCCATGAAAGCGCGAAAAATCCGACATTGCAAGGATTTTTGGCCTTACCGGTCTGACCAGTTATGGGGCAATCCAGCGTCTCTGGCTCTAATTCGGTGCATCTGGTTGGGTCGAGCCGCAGTACGGCCGTTCACAGGTGAATCGCAGCGGCGAACCGCGTGCGCACATGAATCAGATCAGGCTTTGGCCAGTGCCTCGTGCAACGTTGCAATCAGCTTGCCAAGCGCCATGCCGACTTCGATATTTTCGATAACGCCATGATTCGTAAGGTTTATTTGCATTCCTTGGCTGACCTCGTAGAATCCGCGCCCGACCGGGAAGTCACCAAAGGGTCGATTGCAGGGGATTCATCCTGATAATCGCCTCGCAAGCAGGGTCCCGGCGTTTGAATGAATGGAGTCTCATAGTGCGTCTCAACCTTCCGGTTACCCCGGTCGAGCAACGTTTTCCCCCCGATCAGCGATTGATTTCCGCTACCGACACCACCAGCCTGATCACCTACTGCAACCCCGAATTCGCCGCCATCAGCGGTTACAGCGAGGCGGAGCTGATCGGCAGCCCGCACAACCTGGTACGCCACCCGGACATGCCGCCGGCGGTGTACCAGTTGATGTGGAATTACCTGAAGGCCGGCAAGAGCTGGATGGGCATCGTCAAGAACCGCTGCCGCAACGGCGATTACTATTGGGTCAACGCCTACGTCACGCCTATTCTCGAAGCCGGGCGGGTGGTGGGCTATGAATCGGTACGGGTGTGCCCGACGCGTGAGCAGGTGGCCCGTGCCGAGGCCCTGTATGCACGCATGCGCAACGGTCAGGCTGTTTTGCCCTGGTCACGGCGCGCGACCATGCTGGCGCATGACCTGGCGGTACCGCTCGTGGGCGGGGGGCTGGCTTTGGGGGCCAACAAACTGTGGCCCGGCCTGGTCGCGCAGGGGCTGACCCTGGGGCTGTTCCTGGCCTATGGCCTGTTGGCACGCAATGCCGTTGGGCGGCAGATGGAGCGCGTAGTGCAGGGCGCAGGCGGCACCTTCGCCGACCCGATCGCCGCCTTGACCTACAGCGACCTGCCCGGTGCTGGCGGACAACTGCAATTGATGCTGATCAGCGAGGAGGCGCGGCTGAAAACCGCGCTGACCCGGTTGAGTGACCTGGCGGCCCAGATGGCCGTGGCTGCACATGATGCCGGTGCGTTGTCGCGCAGCACCGAGGCGGCATTGCTGGAGCAGCGTGCGGAAACCGACCTGAGCGCCACTGCCATGAACCAGATGGCCGCTTCCATCGGTGAGGTTGCCAACCATGTGCAACTGACTGCTGCCGAAGCCCACACTGCGCACCTGCTGGCCGAGCAGGGCAGCCTGGTGGCCGACGCCAGCGGAACTGCAATCCGCACCTTGGCCGGTACCGTGGCCCAGATCAACCAGGCGGTCAGCCACCTGGCTGGTCAGACCGGTGCTATCGCCGAAGCCACCGGGATGATCCGCGGCATCGCCGAGCAGACCAACCTGCTGGCGCTAAATGCCGCCATCGAGGCGGCCCGTGCCGGCGAGCAAGGCCGTGGCTTTGCCGTGGTCGCCGATGAAGTGCGGGCACTGGCCGACAAGACCCGGCAGTCGACGCTGCACATCCAGGCTATCATCGATGCTCTGCGCAGTGGCGCAGAAGAGGCCGTGGCGATTGCCAGCCAGGGCATCGACGGTGCCGAGCAGGGCGTTGCCCAGGTGCAGGAAGCGCGGCAGGCGTTGCATGGCATTCGTGATGCGGTGCAGCGCATCAGTGACATGAGCCAGCAGATGGCTACGGCTTCGCAGCAGCAGTCAGCCGTCGCCGAAGACGTCTCGAGGCAGATCAATGGTGTGGCCGGCATAGCCCAGCACAGCGCACACAGCGCCAACGCCGCAGCCTCTCGCGGCGCCGAACTGGAAGAGGTGTGCGCCGGACTGCGTGCCCTTGTGGAGCGCTTCAACCGTTAAGGCAGGATGCTTTATGGATGACAACTATCGTGCAGCCGTTGACGCGGCTGCGATCTTTTCCGAAACCGACCTGCGTGGAACCATCACTTACGTCAACCAGCAGTT
This sequence comes from Pseudomonas sp. C5pp, assembly GCF_000814065.1. NCBI lineage: Bacteria > Pseudomonadati > Pseudomonadota > Gammaproteobacteria > Pseudomonadales > Pseudomonadaceae > Pseudomonas > Pseudomonas sp. C5pp. The sequence goes on from NZ_JWLN01000022.1 coordinate 20,901, forward strand.
CTGCAGCATCTCGGGCTACAGCCGCGAGGAGCTGCTGGGCGCCAACCACCGCATCCTCAATTCCGGCCTACACGAGCCGGAGTTCTTCGTCGGCATGTGGCGGGCGCTGGCCGCCGGCCGGGTGTGGAAGGGCGAGATCTGCAACCGCGCCAGGGACGGCTCGCTGTACTGGGTCGACAGCACCATGGTGCCACTGGTCGACCCGCTCACCGGAGAGGTGCGCAAGTACGTGTCGATCCGTTTCGACGTCACCGAGAAGCGCCAGCTGCTGCATACCTTGCAATGGCGTGTGGGCCATGACGTGCTCACCGGCCTGCCCAACCGCGCTTACCTGTCCGACCTGCTGAACCAGGCCCTGGCCTACTCGCGCCGTGAAGACATTTCGCTGGCTGTGTGCATGCTCGACCTGGATGGCTTCAAGGCAGTCAACGACGGCTACGGACATGCCATGGGCGACCTGCTGTTGGTCGAGGTGGCGCAGCGCCTGAAGCACATCCTGCGCGATGGCGACGCAGTGGCCCGGTTGTCGGGGGACGAATTCGTGCTGATCCTGCGCAACGTCGAAGACCGCCAGTTGCATGCTGCGCTGCGCCGGGTGCTGCGGGCACTGGCGGCGCCCTATGTGGTACGCGAGCAGCGCCTGTCGCTCAGCGCCAGTATCGGCGTGACCCTGTACCCGCAGGACGACGAAGACGCCGACACCTTGGTGCGCCATGCCGACCAGGCCATGTATGTGGCCAAGCAGCGTGGGCGCAACCGCTATCACCTGTTCGATGTGTCACAGGAACAGGAACTCAAGGCTACCCACCAGACCGTGGCGCGGGTGCGCCGGGCCCTGCACAACGGCGAGCTGTGCCTGTATTACCAGCCCAAGGTCAACCTGCGCAGCGGCCAGGTGCTGGGCTTCGAGGGCTTGCTGCGCTGGCAGCGGCCAGGCCGCGGGCTGGTGCCGCCTGGTGATTTCCTGCCGGCGGTGGAGCAGACCGACCTGATCGTGGAAATCGGCGAATGGGTGCTCGACCAGGCGCTGAACCAGTTGCAGGCATGGCAACGTCAGGGGCAGCCCTGGTCACTGAGCGTGAACATCGCCGCGCGGCATTTGCAGCGTGGTGACTTTGTCGAGCGCCTGCAGCAGTTGCTGGCGGCGCACCCGAAGGTGGACCCGGCGCGGCTGGACCTGGAAATCGTCGAGTCGGTGGCCATCGATAACCTGCAGCATGTCAGCTACTGTCTCCATGCCTGCCGCGCACTGGGTGTGCGCTTCTCCCTGGACGACTTTGGCACTGGCTATTCATCGCTGAGCTACCTGAAGCGCTTGCCGACACAGACGATCAAGATCGATCAGTCATTCGTGCGCGACATCCTGCATGACCAGGACGACCTGGCGCTGACCGAAGCGGTGATCGGACTGGCCCGGGCGTTTGGCCGCGAGGTGATTGCCGAAGGGCTGGAGAGCGTCGAGCACGGTCGCGTGCTGATGGGCCTGGGCTGCGAACTGGCACAGGGTTACTGCATCGCCCGGCCGATGCCGGCCAGTGCGGTGCAAGCCTGGGCGCAGGCCTACCGGCAGCCGGTGCAATGGCGTGACCCTTGATCATCAGCGGGCCATTGGCTTGACCTCGGCCAGCACCGGGTGCGCCACCAGCTTGTCGATGTGCAGGGCGTCGTCGTTCATCCAGCTTTCGCTGAGCAGCCGGTAGTGTTCCATGTCGCGGCAGCGCAGGCGCAGGCTGTAGTCGAAGTGGCCGCTGATCAGCTGGCACTCGTGCACTTCCGGGCAGTTGCGCAGGTTGGCTTCGAAGGCCTTCTGCGCGGCCCGCCCGCTTTGGTTGGACAGGGCGACCAGCACCAGCAGCGACACCCCGGGCGCGACCTTCTGCAGGTCGATGATCGCCCCGTAGCCGCGGATCACGCCACGGCGCTCCAGCTTGCGTACACGCTCCAGGCAGGGGCGCGGGGTGAGGTGGACGAGGCTGGAGAGTTTTTCGAAAGTGATGCGGCCGTCATGGCGCAGGATGTCGATGATCGCTTCGTCGATGCGGTCGAGGGGGTGGGCGTTGGCGTCCTTGGTGTCCATGCGCTTGGGCTTCTTTCAGAAGAGGGCATGGGACAGGTTAGGCGGTAAAGGGGGACGCTGCGCGGCCCCAGCATCTATCAGGCGCAGACAGAACCAGCCTTGGGCACCGCCCGCAACTCCACCACCTGCGGCTGCAACAGCCCATACAAATCCTTCGGATCTTCCAACACCGGCACCAGCCCGATGTCCGTGCCGATACCCAGTGCCTGCGCTGTGTCCAGCACATAGCGCAATGCCGAGTAATCCTCCAGGGCAAACCCTACCGAGTCGAACAGCGTCACCTGTTCGGTGCGCTCACGCCCCTTGGCTTCCCCGGCGACCACACGCCAGAACTCGGTCACTGGCGAGTCTGCAGGCATCTGCTGGATCTCGCCTTCCACCCGGCTTTGCGGTTCGTACTCGACGATCACCCGGGCCCGCTCCATAATCGCCCGATGCAGCTCGGTCTTGCCCGGGCAGTCACCACCCACGGCATTCAGGTGCATGCCCGGCTCGATCATCTCCGGGGTGAGAATGGTGGCGCAAGCCTTGTCGGCGGTTACCGTGGTGACGATATCGGCCCCGCGCACCGCTTCGGCCACGGAGCTGGCGATGCTCAGCTTGAGGCCGGGGCGGTTGGCCAGGTTGGCGACCAGCTTGGCCGAGGCAGCCGGGTCGATGTCATACAGGCGGATTTCATCGATGCCCAGCAGGGCATTGAAGGCGATGGCCTGGAACTCGCTCTGCGAGCCATTGCCGATCAATGCCATGCTGCGGCTGTCTTCGCGCGCCAGGTAGCGGGCGGCCAGGGCCGAGGTGGCGGCGGTGCGAATGGCGGTGGTCAGGGTCATTTCGCTGAGCAGCAACGGTGCACCGGTATCGACGCTGGCCAGGGCGCCAAAGGCCATCACCGTGAGCAGGCCATGGCGAGTGTTCTTCGGATGGCCGTTGACGTACTTGAAGGCGTAGCGGCTGGCGTCCGAGATTGGCATCAGCTCGATCACGCCGTCCGCTGAATGGTTGGCCACCCGGGCGCATTTTTCGAAGGCGGGCCAGCGCAGGTAGTCCTGGCGGATGTACTCGGCCATTTCCAGCAGGCACGTGGGCAGGCCTTTGCGGTTGACCAGGCGGGCCAGGTCTTGCACATCGATATAACGGGTCATGAGGGGTCTCCCTGCGGTCGACGCTTCCAGAGTGGGCTCTGGTTTCATTGTGCGGCGGGTAGGGAGGCAAAGCTGGCTGTAATGGGCTGTGGCGGCAGCGGCTTTGGCTGATTTCGCTGCGCTGGCAGCCGAATCGGTTGTGGCTGGGCCGGCCCTATCGCCGGCAAGCCGGCTCCCACAGGGATATCACAGGCCTTGAGAGCGGCGCTGCAGGAGATAGCCCAGCCCTTTGGGCCGCGCTGTCGCACAGATAACTGAATTCGCAAGCGATCCTCGTACCCTGTGGGAGCGGCTTTAGCCGCGAAGCATCCAACGCGGTGCATGGCACCGGCTGCGCCGGTGTTCGCGGCTAAAGCCGCTCCCACAGGGTCCCTGCTAATTCAATAAGTTATGTGCAGTTCTATGAGAGCTGGCTTGCCGGCGATGAGGCCAGTACAGGCCAGGGCAATCATCGCTCACGCAGCCGCTTGTACAGCGTGGTGCGGCTGATCCCGAGCCCGCGCGCCACCGCTGAGAGGTTGCCATTGGCTTGTTCCACCAGCTCGCGCAGGTCCGCCTCTTCGGGCGCGATCGGCACAGGCACCTGCGCCTCGGCGAGAAAACCCGCAGGCAGGTGTTCCAGGCCAACCGGATCATTACCCGCCAAGGCCAGCGCCACCTGCAGCACACTCACCAGTTCACGCATGTTCCCTGGCCAGGGGTGCCGGTCAAGCAGCTCGATAATGGCCGCAGGCAGCCGCGCAGGCTGCCCGGGGTCACGGTAGCGCGCATGCACCTGCTCGATCAGCTGCCGGCGGTCATTGCGCTCGCGCAGCGGCGGCAACACCACCGCCAGCCCGGCGATGCGGTAATACAAGTCCTGGCGAAAGCGCCCGGCGCGCACTTCTTCGGCCAGGTCGCGGTTGCTCGCCGACACCACGCGAATATCCACCGCCACCGGTTCGCCGCTGCCCAATGGCTGGATGCTGCGCGTCTGCAGCACGCGCAGCAGGCGGGCCTGGGTGGGCAATGGCATGTCTCCGATTTCGTCGAGGAACAGGATGCCGTGGTGGGCCTTGCGAATTAGCCCCGGGTTGCCCTTCTGATGGGCGCCGGTGAACGCGCCCTTGTCGTAGCCGAACAGTTCCGACTCCACCAGCTCGGCCGGGATCGCCGCGCAGTTGACGGCTATGAGCGGCTGGCTGGCGCGGCTGCTGGCCCGGTGCAGGGTATCGACGAATACCTCCTTGCCTACGCCGGTTTCGCCCTGCACCAGGACCGGGATGTCCTTTTCCAGCAGCAGGCCGGCCTGCGCCAGGGCTTTCTCCAGGCGTGGCTCGGCGCTGATGGCGGCAGGGCGGGCGGGGGCCCCGCGCGGCGGCTGCCACTGGCAATGGAAGCGGTTGCGCCCGGTGGCTTGCAGAGCAAAGGGCTGTTGCCGGGGATGGCTGAGCAGTTGTTGCAGGGGCAACTGGAACAGTTGCTCGATGTTCTGCTGCAGCGGGTTGCCCCCGAGCAGGGTGTCGGCCCGGTGATTGGCGGCCAGCACCTGCCCCTGCTCATCGAACACCAGCAGGCCGGCCCAGGGGCTGTCGAGGTTGTCGGAGGCGCTGTTGAAGATCAATTGCGCATGCTGGTCGGCATGCTCGGCGAGGATCAGGCGGTTCTCCAGGCTCTGGCCCATCATGCGTACCAGGCCCAAGGTCTGGCTGGCGGGCAGGTAGCCGTCGCTGGCCACATCGAGCACCCCGACCAGTTGCCGTTCGGCGTCGAACAGCGGCGCGGCGGCGCTGGACATATAGCGGTTCTGGCGCAGGAAGTGCTCGTCCTGGCCCACGTGGATCGCCTCGGCGCAGACCAGCGCGGTGCCCAGCGCATTGGTGCCGACACCGCGCTCGTGCCAGTGGGCCCCGGCGCTGAAACCATGCTGCTGGCGCGGCTCGATGAACCGCCGCGAGCCCCAGCTGTCGAGCAGGCAGCCGCTGGCATCGGCCAGCATCACCAGGTAGCTGGCATTGCCCAGCAGGTGGGCATATTGCGGCAGCACCGCTTCGCGGGTCAGGCGCAGCAGGGCCTGGCGCTGCTCCAGCAGGGCGCTCAGCTCGGCGCGGGTCAGGCAGTCGAAGTCCGGGGCGTGCTGGGGTTGCAGGCCGTGGTCGCGGCAGCGGGCCCAGGAGGCCTGGATCAGTTGGGCATGGGGCGAAGCGGATGCGGCCATGGGCCTGTCCTGTGTGATTGTTGTCATGGGGCCGACCGCTGTTCAGTGTCGTGCACGGTTGTTCAATGTCAAACCGGCAAGTGTTCAGTTGTTCAGTGCTTGTGTTCAGTTGTGAACCTGCGATTGACCGGTGTTGCCGGCCAGGCCCCGGGCCAGACGGTTGCGGCGCATCTGGCACGAAACTGGCTGTGCCCGGCAGACAAAAACCACAAGAAGGCCACGCCATGTCCCTGGTGCTGGAACAGGTCAGCCGCAGCGTCGACAACCAGGCCTGGATCGTCGATGCCTCACTGCGTTTCGAACCCGGCTCGTTCAACGTGCTGCTGGGCCGCACCCTGGCCGGCAAGACCAGCCTGATGCGCCTGATGGCCGGGCTCGATCGCCCGGACCGGGGGCGGGTGCTGATGGATGGCCAGGACGTGACTGGCGTGCCGGTGCGCCAACGCAATGTGTCGATGGTGTATCAGCAGTTCATCAATTACCCGACCCTCAGCGTGTACGAGAACATTGCGTCACCGCTGCGCCAGGCACGCATGGACGAGCCCCAGATTCGCCGACGGGTGCAGGAAACCGCCGAGATGCTGCGCATCGAAGCCTACCTGCAGCGCCTGCCGCTGGAGCTGTCCGGTGGCCAGCAGCAACGCACGGCAATGGCCCGGGCGCTGGTCAAGGATGCTTCGCTGATCCTGTTCGACGAGCCACTGGTCAACCTCGACTACAAGCTGCGCGAGGGCTTGCGTCAGGAGCTGCGCGAGCTGTTCGCGGCACGCCACTGCATTGCCGTGTATGCCACCACCGAGCCCAACGAGGCGCTGGCTCTGGGCGGCACCACCACCTTGGTTCATGAGGGCCGTATCGTCCAGAGCGGGCCTACCGCCGAGGTCTACCAGCGCCCGGGCAGCGTGCTGGCTGCCGAGCTGTTTTCCGAGCCGCCGATCAACCTGGTGCCTGGCCGTATCAGCGGCAACGACGTGAGCCTGGCCCAGGCCGTGCACTTTGCCCGCAATGCCGACTTGCAGCCGCTTGCCGAGGGTGACTACCGCTTTGGCGTGCGGCCCAGCCACATCAGCCTGGTGCCGGCGCACGACGACGACCTGGAATTGTCGGTGCTGGTGGAACTCGCCGAGATCAGTGGTTCAGAGACCTTCCTGCATGTACGCAACGAACACTGGCGCATGATCCTGCACCTGCCAGGGGTACACGAATACCAGGTGGACACGCCGATCCGCGTGTTCATCCCCACCCATAAGCTGTTCGTGTTCGACAGTACCGGGGCGCTGGTGCAGGCCCCGGGGCTGCGCCAGGCAAGGAGAGGTTGATGGCCGAGATCCGCCTGCGCCAACTGGCGCACAGCTACAGCCGCCAGCCCGCCAGCGAGGCGGACTATGCCCTGCACGCGCTGGAGCATGTGTGGGAGCAGGGCGGTGCCTACGCCTTGCTCGGGCCGTCGGGCTGCGGCAAGTCGACCTTGCTCAACATCATCTCCGGGCTGCTGACTCCTTCCCACGGTGAGGTGCTGTTCGACGGCAAGCCGGTTAACCAGCTGTCACCGCGGGCGCGCAACATTGCCCAGGTGTTCCAGTTCCCGGTGGTTTACGACACCATGACGGTGTTCGACAACCTGGCGTTTCCCTTGCGCAACCAAGGGTTGGACGAAGCCCGGGTGCAGGCCCGGGTGGAAGAGATTGCCGAGGTGCTCGACCTGTCGGCCGTGCTGCGCAAGAAGGCGCGCAACCTCAGTGCCGACGAAAAGCAGAAGGTCTCCATGGGACGGGGCCTGGTGCGCGATGACGTGTCGGCGATCCTGTTCGACGAGCCGCTGACGGTGATCGACCCGCACCTGAAGTGGAAGCTGCGGCGCAAGCTCAAGCAGATCCACGAGCAGTTCAACATCACCATGATCTACGTCACCCATGACCAGCTGGAGGCCTCAACGTTCGCCGACAAGATCGCGGTGATGCACGGCGGGCGCATCGTCCAGTTCGGTACCCCACGCGAACTGTTCGAGCGGCCGCGGCATACCTTCGTCGGTTACTTCATCGGCAGCCCGGGGATGAACCTGATCGAGGTGCACGCCGAAGCGGACGGGGTGGCGTTCGGCGATATTCACCTGGTGCTGCCCGGGCAAATGCGGGAGCACCTGCGAGAGCGCCTGGCGGCCACAGGCGGTGGTCGCCTGCAGCTGGGCATCCGCCCGGAATTCGTGCAGTTGTGGGACAGCCCGTTCGATGATGCCTACCCGGCACGGGTGCTGGACGTCGAGGACCTGGGCACCTACCGCATCGTCACCCTCGAGCTGGGAGGTGTCGCGCTCAAGGCACGCCTGGGCGAGGACCGCCCGTTGCCGGTGGCCCAGGCCTGGGTCAGCCTGCCGGCGCAGTGGCTGATGCTGTACCTCGACGATGTGCTGCTGGAGGCCGGGCCATGAACAAGGTGCCGAACAACAAGGCCTGGTGGCTGGTGCTGCCGGTGTTCCTGCTGGTGGCATTCAGTGCGGTGGTGCCGATGATGACGGTGGTCAACTACTCGGTGCAGGACATCTTCGACCAGTCCAACCGCTACTTCGTCGGCGCCGACTGGTACCGTCAGGTGCTGCGCGACCCGGCGCTGCACGATGCGCTGCTGCGTCAGTTCATCTATTCCGCCTGCGTGCTACTGATCGAAATCCCGCTGGGTATCGCCATTGCCCTGACCATGCCGACCAAGGGGCGCATGGCGTCGGTGTGCCTGATCGTCATGGCCATCCCGCTGCTGATCCCATGGAATGTGGTCGGCACCATCTGGCAGATTTTCGGCCGCGCCGACATCGGCCTGCTCGGCGCCACACTGGCCAGGCTCGGGGTCAGCTACAACTACGCCGGCGACCCGTTCGACGCCTGGCTGACCGTGCTGGTGATGGACGTGTGGCACTGGACATCGCTGGTGGCGTTGCTCTGTTACTCGGGGCTGCGCGCCATCCCCGACGTGTACTACCAGGCCGCTCGCATCGACCGCGCCTCGGGCTGGGCGGTGTTTCGCCATATCCAGTTGCCCAAGCTGAAGAACGTGCTGCTGATCGCGGTGATGCTGCGCTTCATGGACAGCTTCATGATCTACACCGAGCCCTTCGTGCTGACCGGTGGCGGGCCCGGCAATGCCACCACCTTCCTCAGCCAGACTCTCACGCGCATGGCCGTGGGGCAGTTCGACCTGGGCCCGGCGGCGGCGTTCTCGCTGGTGTACTTCCTGATCATCCTGCTGGTTTCCTGGCTGTTCTACACAGCCATGACCCATGCCGACAAGGACTAGGCCATGAGCACGCGCAAATCGCTGGCCCTGCTGCTGTACTTCTTCTTCCTGCTGGTGCCGATCTACTGGCTGCTGAACATGTCGTTCAAGAGCAACACCGAGATCCTCGGCGGCCTGACCCTGTGGCCACAGGCGTTCACCCTCGACAACTACCGGGTGATCTTCACCGATGCCAGCTGGTACAGCGGCTACATCAATTCGCTGTACTACGTGTGCCTGAACACGCTGATTTCGCTGCTGGTGGCGCTGCCAGCGGCATATGCCTTCTCGCGTTACCGCTTCCTCGGTGACCGGCACCTGTTCTTCTGGCTGCTGACCAACCGCATGGCGCCACCGGCGGTGTTCCTGCTGCCGTTCTTCCAGCTGTATTCGTCGATCGGCCTGTTCGATACCCATATCGCCGTGGCCCTGGCCCACTGCCTGTTCAACGTGCCGCTGGCAGTGTGGATCCTCGAGGGGTTCATGTCTGGTGTGCCGAAGGAGATCGACGAAACGGCCTATATCGACGGCTACAGCTTCCCACGCTTCTTCGTGAAGATCTTCATTCCGCTGATTGGCTCCGGCATCGGCGTGACGGCGTTTTTCTGTTTCATGTTCTCCTGGGTCGAGTTGCTGCTGGCGCGCACCCTCACCTCGGTGAATGCCAAGCCGATCGCCGCGGTGATGACCCGTACCGTGTCTGCCTCGGGCATAGATTGGGGGGTACTGGCGGCGGCGGGGGTACTGACCATCTTGCCGGGCATGCTGGTGATCTGGTTCGTGCGCAACCATGTGGCCAAGGGCTTCGCCCTGGGCCGAGTGTGAGGAGGGCAAGGCATGGAGTGGATGGCCTGGACCTTGCCGACGGCGCTGTTCTTCGCCGCCGTTGGCGTGCTGCTGCTGGGCATGACCCTGCTCGAACTGCGCCGCCCCTGCGTGGAGCGACGCGGCTTCCTGCCGCTGGTCACCAGCCGTGGCGACCGCTTGTTCATCGGCCTGCTGGCCAGCGCCTACCTGCATTTGCTGGTGGTTGGCGTCAGCGAGTGGCCATTGTGGGTGGCCTCGCTGCTGTCGCTGGCGTGGCTGGTGGTGGTGCTGCGCTGGGGCTGAGCGAGCGGCCCTGTGGGATAACTGAAACGGGAGATCACAATGTTCGACAACAAGTACAACAGGCGACATTTGACCCTGGCCGCGTTGCTGGTACTGGTCGGCGTGCAGGGCACAGCCTGGGCCGACCAGTACGAGGATGCGGCAAGGAAGTGGCTCGGCAGTGAGTTCAAGCCTTCGACCCTTACCCCTGAACAGCAGTTGGCCGAGTTGAAGTGGTTCATCAAGGCTGCCGAACCGTTCCGTGGCATGAAGATCAACGTGGTGTCGGAAACCATCACCACCCATGAATACGAGTCCAAGGTGCTGGCCAAGGCCTTCAGCGAGATCACCGGTATACAGCTGACCCACGACCTGCTGCAGGAAGGCGACGTGGTGGAAAAGCTGCAGACACAGATGCAGTCGGACAAGAACATCTATGACGGCTGGGTCAACGACTCCGACCTGATCGGTACGCACTTTCGCTACGGCAAGGTGGAATCGATCACCGACCTGATGGCCAACGAAGGCAAGGACTACACTTCGCCGACCCTGGACCTGAAGGACTTCATCGGCATTTCCTTCACCACCGCGCCGGATGGCAAGGTCTACCAACTGCCGGACCAGCAGTTCGCCAACCTCTACTGGTTCCGTGCCGACTGGTTCGAGCGGCCCGAACTGAAGGCCAGGTTCAAGGAAAAATACGGCTACGAACTTGGTGTGCCGGTGAACTGGTCAGCCTACGAGGACATTGCCAGGTTCTTTACCGAAGACGTCAAGGAAATCGACGGTAAACGCGTCTATGGCCATATGGACTACGGCAAGAAAGACCCGTCACTGGGCTGGCGCTTCACCGATGCCTGGTTCTCCATGGCGGGTGGCGGCGACAAAGGTTTGCCCAATGGTCTGCCGGTGGACGAATGGGGCATTCGCGTGGAGGACTGCCACCCGGTGGGGTCCAGCGTGACCCGTGGCGGCGACACCAACGGCCCGGCCGCCGTGTATGCCACGCAGAAATACGTGGACTGGATGCGTGCCTATGCGCCCAAGGAAGCCCAGGGCATGACCTTCTCCGAAGCCGGCCCGGTGCCGGCCCAGGGCAACATCGCCCAGCAGATCTTCTGGTACACCGCGTTTACCGCCGACATGACCAAACCCGGTCTGCCGGTGGTGAATGCCGACGGCACGCCGAAGTGGCGCATGGCGCCTTCGCCGAAGGGGCCGTACTGGGAGGAGGGGATGAAGCTGGGCTACCAGGACACCGGTTCGTGGACCTTCTTCAAGTCCACTCCCGAGAAGCAACGCCTGGCTGCGTGGCTGTACGCCCAGTTCGTCACCTCCAAGACCGTGTCGCTGAAAAAGACCATCGTCGGCCTCACGCCGATTCGCGAATCGGACATCAACTCCCAAGCCATGACCGAGCTGGCGCCCAAGCTGGGCGGGCTGGTGGAGTTCTACCGCAGCCCGGCGCGGGTACAGTGGACACCGACCGGCACCAACGTGCCGGACTACCCGCGGTTGGCGCAGCTGTGGTGGAGTCACATCGCCGAAGTGGCCAGTGGCGAGAAGACCCCGCAGGAAGCGCTGGACGGCCTGGCCCGCGACCAGGACCGGATGATGGAGCGCTTGCAGCGGTCCAACGCCCAAGCCACCTGTGCACCGAAGCTGAACCCGGAGAGGGACGCCCAATACTGGTTCGACCAGCCTGGGGCGCCGAAACCGAAACTGGCCAACGAAAAGCCCAAGGGCGAGACGGTCAGCTACAACGAACTGCTGAAGTCGTGGGAGGCGGCCAGGAAGTGACCGGCTGAGTAACGCGCCGGCTTCTTCGCGGGTAAACCCGCTCCCACAGAGATATCGCCATCTTCTGGGACGGCGCGCAACCTGCGGGAGCGGGTTTACCCGCGAAGAGGCCGGTGAAGCCAATGCATTGATCACGGGCAAAAAAAACGGCACCTGCCAGAGGTGCCGTTTTAATATCACGCGGTATTACTTGTGCAGCTCTTCAGCCGCATACAGCGTGTTCTCCAGCAGGCATGCGCGGGTCATCGGCCCGACGCCGCCCGGCACCGGCGTGATCCAGCCGGCGCGCGGCAGGGCGGTCTCGTAGACCACGTCGCCGACCAGCTTGCCGTCTTCCTGGCGGTTGATGCCCACGTCGATAACGATGGCACCTTCCTTGATCCATTCACCCTTGACCAGGCCAGGCTTGCCGGCGGCCACTACCACCAGGTCGGCGCGGCCGACATGGCCGGCGAGGTCCTTGGTGAAGCGGTGGCAGACGGTCACGGTGCAGCCGGCCAGCAGCAGCTCCATGGCCATCGGGCGACCAACGATGTTGGACGCGCCGACGATGACCGCGTTCATGCCGTACAGGTCCTGGCCGGTGCTTTCCAGCAGGGTCATGATGCCCTTCGGTGTGCACGGGCGCAGCAGCGGGATGCGCTGGGCCAGACGACCGATGTTGTACGGGTGGAAGCCATCCACGTCCTTGTCCGGGCGGATGCGCTCGAGCAGCAGCGAGGCGTCCAGGTGCGCCGGCAGCGGCAACTGCAGCAGGATACCGTCGACGGCCGGATCGTCATTGAGGCGGTCGATCAGCTCGGTCAGGGCCTGCTGCGTGGTTTCGCTGGGCAGGTCGAACGCCTGCGAAATGAAGCCGACCTCTTCGCAGTCCTTGCGCTTGTGCGAGACATAGACTTGGGAGGCGGGGTCGGTGCCGACCAGGATCACCGCCAGGCCCGGCGTACGCAGGCCTTGCTGGCGACGCTCCACGACACGTTGAGCGATCTGCTGGCGCAGGCTGGCGGCGATCGCCTTGCCATCGATTAGGTGTGCAGTCATAGACGCGTGATTAACCATCGAGAAGGAAACAATTAAAGAGGGCGCATTCTCGCACGACATGGGCCAAGGGCAAAGGCGGGTGGTCGGGCAAATCCCCTAAGCCCTTAAATAATTTAAATTTTTTTGAGAAAGGTGTTGACGACTTTCAGGCTCGCCTATAAGATTCGCCGCACTTGTCGGGCACAGCCTAGCACTGGTTGGCGAAGTCGGGCAGAATGAGTGGTTTAGCAGTTAGCTGTTAAAGGTCTCGTTCGGTTAGGCTTCAAGCTTAAGCGCCCGTAGCTCAGCTGGATAGAGCATCCGCCTTCTAAGCGGATGGTCGCAGGTTCGAGTCCTGCCGGGTGCGCCATTTAGGCAGCTTTGGCAAGCAAGTAGGCTGTAATGCAATATGGTGGGCGTAGCTCAGTTGGTAGAGCGCTGGATTGTGATTCCAGTTGTCGTGGGTTCGATTCCCATCGTCCACCCCATATTCTTCAAAGGCGCCTCGATAGCATCTGGCGCCTTTGTTTTAAGCGTTACGCGGACGTGGTGAAATTGGTAGACACACTGGATTTAGGTTCCAGCGGCGCAAGCTGTAAGAGTTCGAGTCTCTTCGTCCGCACCACGAATTAGAAAAAATCTCCCCGAATTCCTGAAAGCCACACGGCTCAAGGGTTCGGGGATTTTTTTCGCCTATCACTTGCACGAATGATACCTTTCCACATATAATCGCCTTCTCAGCAAAGAGAGCAAAAGGGACACTTTTGGGACACAAAGGCCCTTTTTGACCTCTTCTGAGCCCCTCATCCACTGAATCCCTAACTGACCGTTCGTCGGGCTTTACCGGCTGACACTGGCCCCTTTTGACCGGGGAAAATCCAGTGCGGGAGAGTGCTGCCCGCGTGAAGTCACGGGTCCACATTATGGCTGCCAGTTTTTGCCTGGAGGGGGTAGCTACGCCTAATGGTTCTCTCAGATGAGACTGACTCATTGACGAGACATTCCCGCTTAGGGAGGGCCATCCAGGGCCGCGCCAGGGCGCTGTGGGAGACCACATCCAGAGTCGCGGACCCACAATTGGATTCCTTAGCGATGCCCTCTGAGATGACCCTTAGAGACATCCTTAAAGACATCCTTAGAAATGATTACTTAATGATGATTACTAAGAGATTCCCTTTATGACTACCTCTATGACTCCTCTAGTTGGCCGCCTGGATGGTGAAGACCTCATCGCCACCCAAGTCCGTCTGGAAGAGGAGATGACCCAGCGCGGTGTGAGCCGTTTCCAGCGCAACGTAGAGGCCGCCCGCAGGATGGGCGCTGAGGATGGCACCGAGTACGGCTCCATCATCGTCTCCGGCCGCATGAAGGCGCTCGCTGAGGCCATCAAGGCGTGGATGGATGAGTCTGAGGCCGGTGTGTCGTCCCGCTGGGGCAGCGCATACAAGCTCCTCCGTGGCTACGATGCGGATGTCCTGGCCTACCTGACCCTTAAGCACACCCTGGCTGGCATCTCGCAGCCCCGCACGCTCCAGCATGTGTCCGTCTCCATCGCTCAGTCCGTGGAAGACGAAATGCGCCTGTCCGGCATCCGCGACAAGGAGCGCAAGAAGTACGACCAACTGGTAGAGCGGGCCAACAAACGGTCCAGCCAGCGCCACAAGCACATCTACGCCACCCGTGTGGCCTCTGCGCTGGACACCTGGAGCAACTGGAGCAACAACGACCGCATCCACGTAGGGACCAAGCTCCTGGAGCTGCTGATGAATTCCGTGGGGCTGATCCACATTGCCACCAACGGCGAAGGCACGGAGAAGGCACTGAAGTACGTGAAGCCGCTGGAGTCCACTCTGGAGTGGATCGCCCGCAAGAACAACGTCACGGCCATGCTGCGCCCCGTGTATGAGCCGATGGTTGTCCCGCCACGCAACTGGACCTCACCGACCGATGGGGGTTACCTGTCGTCCAGCCTCAAGCCGCTGCGCATGGTGAAGACCCGCAACCGGGCGTACCTGGAAGAGCTGGGCAACGTCGATATGCCGATGGTCTACACCGCGCTCAACGCCATCCAGGCCACCGCGTGGCAGATCAACACGCCAATCCTGAACATCATGACCACGCTGTGGGAGCAGGGCGCCACCTGGTGCGGCCTCCCACCCCGTGAAGGCATCCCCCAGCCAGTCAAACCGTTCGACATCGACACCAACGAGGTGGCCCGCGCTGCCTGGCGTAAAGCCGCGTTCAAGGCCCATTCGGACAACCTGGAGATTCAGGGCACCCGCATCAACGTCTCCATGTCCCTGGACATCGCGAACCGCTACTCCCCGTTCCGCAAGATTTACTTCCCGTACCAACTGGACTTCCGTGGCCGCATCTACGCGGTGCCGCACCTGAACCCCCAAGGCGCGGATCACACGAAGGGCTTGCTCCGATTCGCCTACGGCAAGCCACTGGGCGAGCATGGGGCCAAGTGGCTGGCAATCCACGGGGCGAACGTGGCCGGGTACGACAAGGCCAGCCTGGAGGACCGCGTGAAGTGGGTCCACGATCACCAAGCGGAAATCCTGGCGATTGCTGCTGACCCGTTCCAGGCACGCGGCTGGGCTGACCACGTAGACGCACAGGCCATCGACAAACCATGGCAGTTCCTGGCGTTCTGCCTGGAGTGGAAGGGCTACTGCGAGCACGGCGACCGCTTTGTGTCGAAGCTCCCGATTGCTATGGACGGCTCATGCTCCGGCATCCAGCACTTCTCCGCGATGCTCCGGGATGAGGTCGGTGGCGCAGCCGTGAACCTGGTCCCCAGCGACCTCCCCGCAGACGTGTACGGCCTGGTAGCCAAAAAGGTCATCGAGCGGGCCATCTACGATGCCAAGCACGGCACCGAAGACGTCCTGAAACATGACGCTGACGGCAAGGCATACGTCCAGGAGGGTACAAAGAACCTGGCCCAGCAATGGACCCGCTTTGGCATCAACCGCAAGGTGACGAAGCGCTCCGTGATGACCCTGGCCTACGGCTCCAAGGAGTACGGCTTCAAGGACCAGGTTATGGAGGACATCCTGGACCCGGCACGCAAGAAGGCCACCGATGCCGAAGGCAACGTGGACGCCCGCCACTTCCCGTTCACCGGGGATGGCTTCCGGGCCGCTGGCTGGATGGCGAAGGCCATTTGGGAAGCCGTGAACCAGGTTCTGGTGAAAGCTGGTGAGGCCATGAAGTGGCTCCAGGACGCTGCAACCCTGGCCGCAAAAGAAGAGCTGCCGGTGTGCTGGACCACTGCCGTGGGCTTCCCCGTGATGCAGGCGTACAACTCCGTGGTAGCTCGCCGCGTCAAAACGGCCATCAACGGGGCCCGTGTGCGCCTCCTGATGAACGAAGAGCAAGACGCCCTGGACAAGCGCAAGCAGTCGCAGGGGATCAGCCCCAACTTCGTCCATAGCTGCGATGCGGCCCACCTCATGCTCACCGTTGTGCGTGGCGTGGAGTCCGGCTTGAAGAGCTTCGCGATGATCCATGACAGCTTCGGCACCACCGCAGGGGAGACCGAGCTTTTCTTCATGACTGTCCGCAAGGCGTTCATTGAAATGTACGAAGAGACCGCCGTACTGGAGCGCTTCCGGGATGAGCTGGCCGCACAACTGAGCGACAAGGCGCGGGCCAAGCTCGCAGAACTCCCGAAACGTGGCAGCCTGAGCCTGGCAGCCGTAGCAGAGTCGCGCTTTTGTTTTGCCTGATCGTTCTCATTAGTGGAAACAAACCATAAAGGCAACGTTTCCATGGGTGAACGATTATGAATGGCCCCCGGTGATTCCCGTGGGGCCACATTCGGATAACCGAGCCGCTTCCCTCCGCCAGAGCCTCCACCGTGCCAGTGCGACCCCCCGCTCATTTCTGAGCTGGGCCCGAGGGACCACATTCGGATAACCAAGCCGCAACATCCCAGTCTCCGCCCGAGCCTCCACCGTGCCAGTGCGCCATCCGCTCATTTATGAGCCGATCCTGAGACCACCCCCAATTCCCTCATTCATCCGCAGCAGCAGCCATAGGGCCTCCACCGTGCCAGTGCCGCAACGCCTCGGATGAACCAGCAACACCTTCGCAACACCTCTACGGACCACCCGCAATTCCCCCAGACCTTTGCCATAGAGCCTCCACCGTGCCGGTGCAGAGGGACGGGAAACGTGCGCCTGGGCCCCGTAGGCAACCCCAACGGACAACCCAGGCCACAACCCCGTGGCCGTATTGAGAGAACCGCAATGAATCGCTTCGGCACCGCAGACAACCAACGCAACGAACCCGAGAACTACGACTCCGCCCTAGGCCGCGCTATCGCGCTTTGGGGCATGGGTCGCTCCATCTCTATGGCCCTCGCCGCTGAGTTGATTGAACAAGGCTTTGACCTTCCGTCCCTGGAAGCGCGCCACAGCCGCTAACACGCACACATAAAACGAGTCCCCAAAATGTCCTATCAGAAACGCCCAAAGAACGTAACCATGACCTCGCCGCGTGGCATTTTCCGCTACCCGGCACTGACTAAACCCGACTTCGGCACCGATGAGTACCCGAAGCCGGACGGTGAGTACAAAGTCACCCTGATCCTGACCCAAGAAGAGGCCGCGCCTCTCCTGGCGAAGCTGGAACCGCTGCACGAAGCCGCCATCGAGAATGGCCGTGAAGAGTTCAAGAAGCTCAAGATCGAAGCCCGCAAGAAGCTGAAAGACGTGACCGTGCAGCCGCTCTTCACCGAGGAGTACGACAAGGAGACCGAGGAGCCGACTGGCCGCCTGTTCTTCAACATCAAAATGGCCGCCTCGGGCAAGTCGAAGAAAGACGGCTCCGTCTGGACCCGCAAGCCAGCCCTGTTCGATGCCAAGGGCAAGCCAATGCTGAAAGTCCCGGACATCTGGGGCGGCACTGAAGGCAAGGTGAGCTTTGAAGTGGCCCCTTACTTCATCCCAGGCACCGCCCTGGCCGGTATCAAGCTGCGCCTGAACGCAGTCCAGGTCATCGAGCTGCGCAGTGGCGGCAACAAGTCCGCTGGCGAATACGGCTTCGGTGAAGAGGAAGGCGGTTTCGACGCTGAATCGGTAGCCGAACAAGAACAAGAAGAAAAAGACGAGTTCGAAGAAGAGGAAGAAGGTGGCGAAAGCAACACTTACGAAGAAGACTTCTAAGACGCCTCTGGATGCCGAAAAAGTGGGACTCAAATATGGGTTCCGCTCCGGGCTTGAAGAACGTGCCGCTGACCAACTAACGGCTGTCGGCATGGGCTTCACTTTCGAAAGTCTGGTAGTTCCCTATACCCGACCTGCGAAAGTTCACAAGTACACACCGGACTTCGCACTGGCGAACGGCATCATTGTCGAAACTAAGGGCCGCTTTTTGACCGAGGACCGCCAAAAGCAACTCCTGGTCAAAGCGCAACACCCTGAACTTGACGTGCGCTTTGTCTTCTCCAACTCAAAAACAAAAATAAATAAACGCAGTACCACCACCTACGCGGATTGGTGCAGCAAGAACGGCTTCCAGTATGCCGACAAGTTGGTTCCCCATGCCTGGCTTAACGAGCCGGTCAATGAAGCCTCCCTGTCGATCATCAAGGGCCTCAGCAAAGAAAAATAATAATGACCTACAACGCTGGAACGAAACCCCGCGCTGAGACGGACTACCTGGTAGTTCACTGTAGCGCCACGCGACCATCCCAGGACATCGGGGCCGCTGACATCAACCGCTGGCATCGCGCCAAAGGTTGGCGGTGCATCGGCTATCACTTTGTCATCCGCCGCAATGGCGTGGTGGAGGAGGGCCGCGAGCTGGATCAAATCGGCGCTCACGTAGAGGGCCACAACATCAACTCCGTAGGCATCTGCATGGCCGGTGGAGTCACCGAGGCGGACATCAACGTCCCCGAAAACAACTTCACGCCCGAGCAATTTGCAAGTCTCAAGCACCTGCTGGGCGAGCTGAAAGAGAAATACCCCAACGCGACAATCCAAGGCCACCGGGACTTCCCGAAAGTAGCCAAGGCTTGCCCGAGCTTCGACGTTAAACCGTGGGTAGCGGCCAACTTATAAGAGTCGTGGGCCCTCAGTTGGATATGGCAGCCGCCACGTCTATCACTCAACTCTGATAAAGGGCTGGCCTTCGGGCTGGCCCTCTTTATTGCCCATGAAAAATCGAAAGCATGAAACAGAGAGTGAGTTCGTGCGCCACCTGCCCTGTGAAAACTGTGGTTCAAGTGATGCCAACTCTATCTACACCGACAACCACCAATATTGCTTCGCCTGTGAGCACTACGTTCACGGCGATGGCGAAACCCCAACTACTGGAGGGCGAACAAAACGAATGGAAGGTTTAATCTCCGGCGAATTCAAGCCGCTGATGAAGCGCAAACTTACCCTGGAGACTTGCCGCAAGTTCGGATACTTCGTAAGTGAGGTGCGTGGCAGGCTAGTTCAAGTTGCCCCGTACTTCGACAACAGTGGTGTGATGGTCGCCCAAAAACTGCGCGATCAGGATAAAGGCTTCGCCATCCTGGGCGATGGTGCAAAGTTGACCCTCTTCGGCCAGAACCTTTGGGCGAGTGGGGGCAAGAAGATTGTTGTCACCGAAGGCGAGCTGGACGCTATGTCTGTCTCCCAGGTGCAAAACAACAAGTGGCCCGTGGTGTCGCTCCCGAACGGGGCTCCGGCAGCACGCAAGGCCATACAGCGAAACATCGAATATCTGGAGAGCTTCGAAGAAGTCATCCTCATGTTCGATATGGACGAACCGGGCCGCGAAGCAGCGCAGGAATGCGCAGAGCTATTCAGCCCAGGCAAGTGCAAGATCGCCACGCTATCCATGAAGGACGCCAACGAACTTCTGGTAGCGGGCCGTGAGCAGGAAATCGTCACCGCCATCTGGAACGCCAAGCTGTACCGGCCTGATGGCGTAGTGAACGTCCGAGACCTCCGCGAAGAGATTCGCAAGGCCCTGGTCATGGGCTTGCCGTGGTTCCTTGATCCACTCACCCAACTCACCTATGGACGCCGCTACGGCGAAGTCTACGGGCTGGGCGCTGGTACTGGTGTGGGCAAGACCGACTTCCTCACGCAGCAAATCGCCTACGACATCCAAGTCCTGGGCGAGCGTGTAGGCACCATTTTCCTGGAGCAGAAACCGACCGAGACCGCCAAGCGCGTGGCCGGGAAGATCGCCGGGAAACGCTTCCACGTTCCCAAGGAAACCGCAGGCTGGACCGATGAGGAGCTGGATGCGGCTGTAGATGCGCTGGGCGAAAACCTGGTCATGTACGACGCATTTGGTGAAACCGAGTGGGACATTGTGAAGCGCAAGGTGCGCTACATGGCTGTCTCCGAGGGCATCAAGCTTATCTACATCGACCACCTCACTGCGATGGCTGACACCGCAGATGAGAAGGGCTCGCTTGAGCAGATCATGAAAGAGATGGCGGGCGTGGCGAACGAGCTGGGAATCATCATCACGTTCATCTCTCACCTGACCACCCCCGAGGGCAAACCCCATGAGGAAGGCGGGCGGGTAACGATTCGCCACTTCAAAGGCTCCCGAGCCATCGGCTTCTGGAGCTACTTCATGTTCGGCCTTGAGCGTGACCAACAGGCCGAAGACCCCGTGGTTCGCCAAACCACCACCTTCCGCATCCTCAAGGACCGCTACACCGGCCAAGCGACCGGGGAAGTGCTGTACCTGGCATACGACCGCGACACCGGATTGCTCTCGCTCACCGAAGCGCCCGAGCCGTCCTCACCCTTTAAAGATGAATCCGAATTCTGACTGGAGATACCCCCCATGTTGAAACGACTGCTGGCAAAACTGTTCCCGCAGACCACCGCGTCCGCTGTATCCGACCTGGAGCGCACCCTGGACAAGCTGAGCCAGGCCGAAGCATCCCATAGCGAAGCTGCACGCCAGGCCCGGCAAACCGCCTGCAATCTGCACGACCACGCCGATATGCAGTACGCCCTGGCTGACCGGGCTTCGATGATCCATTCCCGTATCTCCAAACTCCTGGACTGAACCATGCGCAAGCTGATCTTCGCGGCCCTGGCCGTCCTTTCCCTGGCCGCCTGTGAGCGCCACTCCTGCTACAGCCCAGCCGTTGTGCAGGCCCCAGTAGTCGAAGCTCCGGCCCCTGTGGTTGCCGCTCCAGTTGTCCAGGCTGCCCCGATCGTGCAAGCGGCCCCAGTGGTCGCAGCCCCTGTCGTGGTCCAGGACAACTCCAACGCCATGCTCACCGGCATGATGATGGGTCACATTCTGGGCAGTGCTTCGGCATCGGCCCCGGCTGTCCATAACACCACCATCGTGAACAACACCACGACCAACACCCGAGCGACCACCGTGGCTCCGCGTCCGGCCTATGTGGCTCCACGCCCTGCCTACGTTGCACCGCGAGCCAGCTACAGCTATCGCACCAGCAGCTTCTCCAGCTTCCGCTCCCGCAGGTAAGCCATGACGACTCCAGCCCAACGGCCTCCGCGCCTGAAAGAACTGTCCTTGCGCATTGAGCGTGTGGACAACGGAGTCATCGTCCGGTCCCGAGACAACATCCTGGGCCTGGCAAACGAAGGTGACTGCAACGTGTTCACCAATCGCTACGAACTGAGCAACTACCTCAACGCTTTGCTGGACGACTTCCGGCTGTAGCAGATGCACCACCACACGGGCCCCAAGCGGGCCTTTTTTGTGCCTGAGAGAAAACCATGCCTCTGATTCTGACCTACCTGTTTGTCGTTTTCTGCCTGTGCTTCGGCTGGGTTTACAACGTTGTCTGGACCTTCCACCAGTGTGGTGACGCCTTGCTCCTGGGCATTGTCGGCATCGCCTTCCCACCGATTGGGGCCATCCACGGCCTCATTGCGTTCTTTTAAGGGGAGGGCTGATGAGTGATGCCAACTACTACCTCTTCTTGCTCTTCATCGTCGTGTTCGTCCTTGCCTGAATGGAAGCTTCCGGGCCACCTCCAGCCGCTCTTCGATGACGCGCTGGAATTGGTGCGGTGGGAGTTTCCTGGCTCGCACCCGGTCATCGGTGGCGGTGCCATCCGGGACGCGCTCCTGGGCCGACCGATCAAAGACATCGACGTGTTCATGCGCAGCATTGACCACAACGAGCTGGACTCCGAACTCACCGTGAAGGTGAAGCAGCCCGCGTTCCTCGCCCTTTATGGCCGCAAGGATATGCACGGTGCCTGGGACTTCCTCCAGGACGTACAGGGCTTGCCCGTCCAGTTGATCCTGGCTGACTTCATGACCCCGCAAGAGCTGGCCGATTCGTTCGACCTGAACCTGTCCCGCGCCACGTATGACGGCTACTCCCTGCACGTTTCCGCGGCCTTCGAAGAGGGCGTGCGGGACAAGGCATTCCGAATCCTCCGCTGCGAAAGCGACCTGGAAGAACGCCGCTCATTCAAGCGCGTATCTCGCCTGCAAGAGAAGTACCCCGAGTACATCCACGACGAAACCACCCTGGAGCAAATCCGTGTCCACTGAATCCGACCTGCGCCCGTTCTGGCTCAACCGCTACCCGCTCACCCGAGTCATGATCGCGCTGCCCCTGGTTCCAATCATGATCCTGGGCGAAGCCCTCAACGGCCTGTACCACGGCTTTTGTGATGCCCTGGCCGATACCGGCACGCTCTTCCGAGAGCTGTGGCATACGCCGACCCCCTGCTGACTGGGGGACCAATGCAAGAACCCCTTCTGTTCGACCTCGAAACGAATGGGTTCCTGGAGGCAGTCTCCGTCATCCATTGCCTTGTCATCGAAGACACGGCAACTGGGGACGTTAAGAAATTCCCGCCTGGCCTCATCGCCATGGGAGTCAAATGGCTCCAGGAGCAACATTCCCAAGGCCGCTTCATCGGCGGCCACAACGTCATCAAGTACGACATTCCCGTCATCCAGAAGCTGTACCCCGGCTTCATCGTGAACCCTGCGCTGGTCATCGACACCCTTGTTTGCACTCGACTCATCTGGTCGAACATCAAGGACACCGACACCGGCCTCCTCAAGAAAGCAGTCCTCCCCGGCAAGCTCTTCGGCTCCCACTCCTTGGAAGCCTGGGGCTACCGCCTGCGCCTGATGAAAGGCGAGTACGCAACCGAGTTCAAGGCGCGCATGGGCGATGCCTACGTGGACGGCATGGAGTGGCTGGAGTTCTCGCAAGAGATGCTCGACTACTGCGTCCAGGACGTTGTGGTCACTTCCGCACTGTGGAAGCGAATCCTTGGCAAGAACTACTCGGCACGGGCCCTGGCCCTGGAACATCGAGTGGCCTGGCTCATGGCCGCCCAGGAGCGCAACGGGTTCCACTTCAACCGCGAGAAGGCAGCCCTCCTGTACGCCAAATTGGCGCAGCGCAGGGGCGACCTGGAGCGCGAGCTGAAAGAGTTCTTCAAGTTCTGGCACGCACCGGCAGGCGAAGTGCTCACCAAGAAAACCCGGCGAGTCTTTATCGAAGACCCACGGGGCAACACTGAGCGCCGTGTGAAGCTCAAGGGCCAGCCCGCGTTCAACCAAGTGGGCTGGTTTGAGAAGTACACCGAGGGCGTCCGGTACACCAAAGTCAAGATTGTGGAGTTCAACCCGTCCTCACGGGACCACATCGCTGACCGGCTGACGGCCCTGTACGGCTGGGTTCCCGAGAAGTTTACCAAGGGTGGCAAGCCCCAGGTGGACGACGAAGTGATGTCCAAGCTGAGCTACCCACCGTGCAAGCTCCTGACGGAATACCTCCTGGTCGCCAAGCGCATCTCGCAACTGGCCGAAGGGAAGCAGGCGTGGATGCTTGTGGAGAAGCAGGGCCGCATCCACGGCTCCGTGAACCCCAACGGTGCGGCCACCGGGCGAGCGACTCACGCTTACCCGAACGTGGCCCAGGTGCCTGCGTCCGGCTCGCCCTACGGGATCGACTGCCGGGAACTGTTCACCGTGCCCCACGGCTGGCTCCTGGTCGGTGCCGATGCCTCGGGCCTGGAACTGCGCTGCCTGGCTCACTTCATGGCTCGCTACGATGGCGGCAAGTACGTGGACATCCTCCTCAACGGGGACATCCACTGGGCCAACGTCCAGGCCATGGGCATCACCAGCGAGAAGCGAGACGACCACAACACGCTGCACAAGCTGTACCGCGATGGTGCGAAGACCTTCATCTACGCCTTCCTCTATGGGGCCGGTGATGAAAAGGTCGGGACCATTGTGTACGGCATGGTCGCCAAGGCAAAGGCGCTGGGCCTCGACTACCAGCACCTCCTGGACGTGTTCTTCAACGGGCAAGACAACCCCGACGAAGAGTCGCTCAAGGCCGCTGGCAAGAAGCTGAAAGCAACCTTCCTGCGCAAAACCCCAGCCCTGAAAAAGCTGGTCAAGGCAGTGAAAGAGGCAGCCAAGCGTGGCCACCTGGTCGGCCTGGATGGTCGCCACGTTCACGTCAAGTCCGCCCACGCGGCACTCAACTACCTCCTGCAAGGGGCCGGTGCGCTGGCCTGTAAGCAATGGCTTGTGTTCCTGGATGACGAACTCCAGGCACGCGGGCTGAAACACGGCTGGGATGGCGACTACGCCTTCTGCGCCTGGGTCCACGACGAAGTACAGATTGCCTGCCGTAACGAAGCCATCGCGGCCATCGTGCGGGAAGCGGCTGAGGCTTGCGTGGCGAAAGCAGGCGAAGCCTTCAACTTCCGGTGCCCCCTGGCCGGTGAATCAAAAATGGGCCTGAACTGGGCCGAAACACACTAACGAGTAAGAAAATGACGAAAGACCCTGTTCTCCTGGAAGTCCTGTATGAAGCCTTCAAAAGCC
This sequence comes from Pseudomonas sp. C5pp, assembly GCF_000814065.1. Lineage (NCBI taxonomy): Bacteria > Pseudomonadati > Pseudomonadota > Gammaproteobacteria > Pseudomonadales > Pseudomonadaceae > Pseudomonas > Pseudomonas sp. C5pp. The sequence continues at coordinate 45,321 of NZ_JWLN01000022.1, forward strand.
CCTTCAAGATCCAATCGGACTTCGCCCGCTTCGAAGCCCAGGCAGTAGCCTCGCTGGCATCGCTGGGCTTGCTCAGCACCCTGGAAGGTCACGGCCAGTATGGTCGCAAGTGGCGTGTCACTGGCACCGGTCTTGACCTGCTACGGGAAAACGATTACCTGTGACCCCATCACTTCACTAAGTTAGAGAGGCACCCCCATGTTGACCCCCTGGACCATCACCATCGACGTGAACGGCACCAAGCACGCATTGGAGTACCCGGCACGTCCGCTCGATGCGGAACTGGGCGCTGACTTAGTGAAGCTCTTCGGCCAATACGGCTTCATCTTCCAAGAAGACCTGACAGAGATTCGCGAGTGCGCAGAGTTATCATCGACGCCGATGTCCTATCCGTCCAAGCAGCAGTAGTAAACCAGAAAGCCATCCGCTGGGGAGGCGATGAGGAGGGCGAACGAGCCCTATGGACCCTCCACGCATTTGAAGAGGATGGCGAAGCCACCTTCACTGGGATGGTGCAAAACTTGATCGACAAGACAGGGGCCGACGAGGCCCTTCTTGTTTTCTCGGACAAGGTGAACTGGCGCAAGGCCGTTCTCCCGACCTACAAGCACAACCGTAGCAAGACCGTCCAGCCGTTGCTCCGCTCCCACCTCACGGCCTGGGCTCAAGAAACCTTCCCGTCCATCTCGAAACCCACCCTGGAAGGCGATGACGTGTGCGGCATTCTCCTGACCCGAGCCCGAAAATTCGGTGAGGAAATCGTGGTCGCGTCCATCGACAAGGACTTTAAGACGGTCCCCGGCCACCACTACAACTTCAACACAGACACGTTCTTTGAAGTGACCGAGGAGGAGGCCGACTACTGGCACCTCTACCAGACGCTCATGGGCGACACCACGGACGGTTACTCAGGCTGCCCAGGCGTTGGGCCCGTGGCTGCCAAGCGGCTCCTGGACAAGTCCCCCACCTGGGGCACAGTAGTGGCTGCCTTTGACAAGGCCGGTCTGTGCGAAGAGGAGGCACTGGTGCAGGCCCGCGTGGCACGAATCCTCCGGGCATCAGACTACGATTTCAAGAATCAGCAGGTGAAGTTGTGGACACCATGAAAAGTTGTTTGGCCTGCGCTCGACTCGACTCCCAAGAACCTAGCGTATGTCGCGGTTGCGGCAAGGATTATGAGAACTGGAAACCAGTTATGATACAAAGCACCAACCCTCAGGCGCCTGAATCACAGCGTACTCAGATTGGCGGTACCCACTACCTGAAAACTATTCAACCGTTCGATATCATAAAATCTTGGAGGTTAGGTTTTTTTCGAGGTAACATAATAAAGTATGTGCTTCGTTGTCTTGACAAGAACGAAAAGGAAGACTTGCTTAAGGCGCGACATTACTTGGACCATTGCATCGAAAACTATGAGGACTTGCGCTCAGAGGGAATTTTGTAAGCGTTAAGCTCAAGCCCTACCTCTCGCTGATTCGCGCTATGCCTTATAAAAATGGACGTGAAAATGCTAAAGCCGATTGTCAAAGAAGATGGTGTTAATGACTCTGAGCGCGAACTGGGAGCTGTCTCTGAAAGCACGTTTCTTAGTCTTTGGAGCTTTCCCTGTGTTTACACAAGTGAGGGGCTGGCTAAGAAAGGGATAGGAGTGGAGCTTATCGATCTTGTGGTTTATTTCGATAATACGCTTATTCTGTTTTCTGACAAAAATATCGCTTTTCAAGAAGGAAATGACCTTGCCGTGGCGTGGCCCAGGTGGCACAAGAAAAGTGTCATAAAAAGTGCTGGGCAACTCCATGGTGCTGAAAAGGCCATTCGTGAGCGGCCAAAAGAAATTTTTCTGGACAAAAAGTGTACTCAACCTTTTCCGTATGACCTTTCCAGTCCTGAGCTTAAGATTCATCTGGTCGCAGTTACCTACAACTCTTCAGGGCCGGCTAAAAAGTATTTTGCCAGCTTAGGCGCTGGTGATAGTAGTTCTGGCTCTTTGATGAGCTCGTTTAGGCTTCCACTCGATAAAGTGCTGAAAAGTCCCTTTGTGGTCAATGATATTGATCCGTGCAAGACCTTCGTGCATGTGTTGGGTATTGAGAGTCTCAGGTTGTTACTGTCTGAGCTCATGACAATTAAAGACTTTGTCAGTTATCTGGAGTCGAAGGAGGAGGCAATACGAGAGCGTTCGTTGGCAATCGTCGCTGGTGAAGAAGACTTGCTAGGCCACTACTTGTTTGAAACTTCCGGTCAAGGTTACGGGAAGATCGAAATTCCCGTTTCTGGCGCTGATATGATTGTGCCGGAAGGGGAGTGGGCGTCTTTCAATGACTCGCTAGAAGGCCTGGCTCATCGGGCAAGAAAGGCTCAAAGCAGGCCTTGGAACGCTATTCTCCGGACTTTTTCGGATAGCGTAAGCGGTGCTCTTGTCGGTGAAGGCGCGCACTTACCTTTGTCAATGCACGAACAAGCTGTGCGGTCTCTTGCTTCTGAGAACTTGTTTGCAAGGGCTAGCCTTGCCAAGGCCTTGATGGATAAGTATGACAGTGTTCCGGTAAATATCCGTAGCTCGCGACTCGTTTACTCGCCGGGCAATGCAGACCGGCTTTACGTTTTCCTTATGTACCCAAGAAATACCGAGGACTACGCCGCCTACCGCGAGGAGCGATATGCCTGCATGCAGTTATATGCTCTTGTAGCAATGTACCAGCACCCCAAAGCTAAAGAAATTGTAGTGCTTGGGGCGGACTGCAAAGGAAGCGTGGGTTCATCTGAGACTATTATTGTCGTAGATGGATCTGTTCCTCTCACAGCGGAGGGACGCCGGGATGCAATCAAGGTAATGCGACACCACAATATCCTGAATGAAATGCTCACCCCAGTGCGTCAACCGCCGGCATTTTACACTGAGCAGAAGATTAGCCGTAATGAGCCGTGTCCGTGTAACTCAGGTAAGAAGTACAAGAAATGCTGTTTACGTTAAAAGCCCCGCCACCTTATCATAGCGTCTATTGGATGAAGACACGCTGACGGAGAAGAGTATGGCCGAAAATTCTGAAAATTCACGGACACCAAACACAACAGATGAGGGGGTCGAGGGGAGCTTCGAGGAGGGTTTTTTGCCGCAGAATCCCGACGAAGAATTTTATCTGCTCGTGCGAAAGGTTGAAGAATCCGTTGGCAAGCTTTCAGATGAAGAGCTAGAGATGCTCAGAGACCTCTTCGACGGTCCAGGGTTGGACGTAGGGGCCGCTATAGAGTTTGTGAAAGCTCAACGTACTCCACGACGGCCCCCATCGCCTGACCCTGTCAATCCACCTAAGAATGGTAGGGGAGGGCCGTCTGGCTCCAAGTATTAGTTTCAAAGCAGCGCCCCACGGGAAAATTCTCGTGGGGCCACATTAGGATTACTAAACCGTGAAAACGGAAAGATTCCCCAACGTTCCCCGTGAGCTGCTGGTGGAGCTGGAGAAGCGATTCCCCAACGTCCTGCCCGTAGACCCTCACATCACCATCAACGAAGTGAACATCCGTCAAGGACAGCAAGAAGTCATCCGACTCCTGCGAAGCCGCTTCGACATCCAAAACACTACTGTTCTGGAATCACAATAATGTGTTCGCACTCAAGCACACCTAAGACGACTGTAGCGGCCCCAACGCCTGCCCCAGCCGCACCCACGGTGCAGTCCGCGCCTGCGACAAGCAACACCGCAGAAAGCACCGACACCCAACAGGCTCAGTCCGCAGCGAATGGGCGCAAGTCCCTCCGCATCGACCTGACCCAAGCATCCACCGGGAGTAGCTCTTCGGGGCTGAACATCCCTCTATAACGAGACCCCATGGCGAAGACCGAGCAAGAACCCGAACGGGGCCTTGCCGCCAGTCTTTATGCCAAGCTCGCACCAGACCGCGAGACCTTCCTACAGAGGGCGCGGGACTGTTCCAAATACAGCATCCCCACCCTGATCCCGCCTGCCGGTCACGCAAGTGGCACGAAGTTCTACACCCCGTGGCAAGCGGTGGCCGCCCGAGGCGTTAACAACCTCGGAGCAAAATTGCTCATGGCCTTGCTCCCGCCGAACTCTCCCTTCTTCCGCCTGGAAATCGACGAGTTCACCGAAGAGAAGCTGACCAGCAATCCGCAGATGCACGCTGATGTTCAAGCGGGCCTGGCGAAGATTGAGCGCGCGGTGCAAACCGAGATTGAAACCACCGCCATCCGTGTGACTGGTTTTGAGTTGCTCAAGCATTTGATTGTTGGCGGCAACGGCCTTGTGTACCTGCCCCAGCAGGGCGGCATGAAGTTCTACCCCCTTGACCGCTACGTGGTCCGGCGTGACCCAATGGGCAACGTCCTGGACATCGTGGTCAAGGAGGAGGTCTCCCTGGCGGTACTGCCAGAAGAGGCCCGGTCATTAGTCGAGCCTGGCGATGACTCCGGCGACACCCCCCGAGACCATAACAAGAACGTCTCGATCTACACCCACATCACCCTCAAGGGTGAGACCTGGAACGTGTATCAGGAGGTCAAGGGCCAGATTGTTCCCGGCTCCCGAGGCACGTACCCGAAAGACAAGTGCGCCTGGCTCCCGATTCGATTCGTCAAGATCGACGGTGAGAACTATGGCCGCTCCTACGTGGAAGAGTACCTGGGCGATATCAAGTCCCTGGAAGGTCTCTCCCAGGCCATCGTGGAAGGCTCCGCAGCCTCCGCCAAAGTCCTGTTCCTGGTGAACCCCAACGGGGTCACTAGCTCCAGTGAACTGGCCGAAGCGCCGAATGGCGAATTTGTGGATGGCGTGGCATCTGATGTCCAGGCCCTCCAGCTTCAAAAGTCCGGTGACTTCCGTGTGGCACTGGAGACCATCAACACCATCACTGAGCGCCTTGAGTTCGCATTCATGCTGAACTCCGCGATTCAGCGGAATGGTGAGCGAGTTACAGCAGAAGAAATCCGGTATATGGCCGGGGAATTGGAAGCCGCCTTGGGCGGTGTCTACTCCATCCTCAGCCAAGAATTCCAGCTTCCGCTTGTCAACCGCATCATGTTCTCGATGCAGCGCCGCAAGAAGCTCCCCGAACTGCCCAAGGGCACCGTTAGCCCCACCATTGTGACGGGTATGGAGGCCCTTGGACGTGGCAATGACCTGACCAAACTGGACCAGTTCATCTCCACCATCATGCAGATTCCTGATGCCGCCTCCCGGATCAACTGGGGCAACTACATGACCCGCAGGGCCACCGCCCTCGGGATCGACACAGACGGCCTGGTGAAGACCGATCAAGAGGTCCAGCAGGAACAACAACAGCAACAGATGCAGCAGGCAATGCAGTCGGGCGTAGCCCCGGCAGTGCAGGCCGCTGGTCGCATGATGGAGAAAGGCCAACCCGATGGCAGCCAAGCGCAAACCTAAAGAGCCCGAAGAGGGCGCAGCCCCTGAGCCCCTTATCGAATACTTCGGTGAGGGCGCAGAGCAAGTTCAATTCAACATCAACCCCCAGGCCAAGCGATACCGAGTGTTCGCTAATGGCCGCGTTCTCGAAGACCTTTAATGGAAAGCATTGAAATCGTAACCCCGAACCCGTCTGCCCCCGAAGGGCATGATGAGGCAATGATTGCCGCAATCGACAAGGCCAATGCTGGCCCGGTAGGCGACAACATCACGACCCCTGCTGAAACCGTAGAGCGCCCCGAGGGCCTGCCCGAAGGCTTCGATTCCTGGGACCAACTGGCGAAAGCCTATGCCGACCTCAAGGCGCCTAACCCCGCAACTCCAGCAGCGACCGTAGAGCCCGAACCCTCTACGGCCACCCCGGATGAGGCGAGCCAGGCCCTTGAGTCGAAAGGCTTGGACCTGGCTGAGTTCTCCCAGGAGTTCGACCGAACGGGCGCACTGAGTTCTGAGAGCTATGAACGACTGGCTAAAGCGGGATACCCGCGTGGCGTGGTCGATCAATATGTAGCAGGCCAGCAGGCTCTGGCAGACCAGCACATCTCCGCAATCAAGGGCGAAGCTGGCGGTGCCGATGAGTACGCAAGCCTGGTCACATGGGCCAAGGCCAACCTGGCACCGGCCCAAATTGAAGCCTTCAACACCGCTGTGAATGGCAACCTGGAACAAGCGAAGCTGGCCGTTAATGGCCTCAACGCCCAGTACCGGGCCGCCATTGGCACCGAACCAAACCTCATTGGTGGCGGCAAAGCAGCCGCAGCCGATGTCTTCGAATCCACCTCCCAGGTGACTGAGGCGATGAGCGACAAGCGCTACCGCAGTGACCCGGCATACCGTGCCAAAGTCCAGGCCAAGCTCCTCCGTTCCAACGTCTTCTGACGCCTGGCCGCAATAAGAAAAACAACAATGAGCGGCTTCACCGACGAACACTTCTCCATCAAGTGGATGGAGGAAGTGGATGGCGTGGACTACTGGGCGTCTTCGTCCTTTCGCTACTGGATCGGTCCCATAGGGACTGGCCGGTATGTGGATGTCCCCGCTGGCTTCATCACTGATGGGGCCTCTGTACCCCGTCCGTTCTGGTCAATGATCCCCCCATGGGGCACCTACGGCCAGGCGGCAATCGTCCATGACTACCTGTGCGAGACCCTCACCGTGCAACTAGCCGGTGTGCCAATACGCATCACCCGAAAAGAGTGCGATGGAATCTTGCTCCAGGCCATGACCGACCTTGGAGTTCCCCTGTGGAAACGCTCCGTAATTTATGGGGCCGTGCGTGCTTACGCATTGGCCGCAAACGTGACCCAGCCATCCGGCCTGGTTCAACTCCCAACCCAAACCCAACAAAAGGAAACACCCCAATGAGCTTTTTGAAAACCGTAGCCGTAGACGCTGAGTCGTTCCTGGCAAAAGTCCTGGCGAACCTGGTCTCCGAAGTGGCCGCTGACGGCACCGTGACCAAGGCCGATGCAATCCAGGCAGTGGCATCTGCCGCTGTTTCGACCCTGGCTAGCGCCACCAGCGCTTCCAGCACTGCCGCTGTATCTGGTGCCGTTGTCGCTGACAACTGATCCACCCGGCCTGGCCCGTAGCCGTTAATACGGGCCGCCTCAGCACCTTGAGAAGCAACAGAAAAGTCCAGCCGCACTGCGCCCCTGCGCGGTGGCAACGCGGGCCACGGGATTCACCCCGGCTCGCTCCATCGACTTTTTCTCAAGGATTCACCCCTCAATGTCTGATGCAACTGTTTCCCGCCTGGGCCAAGCGAACCTGACCGGCGATGCCAAAGCGCTGTTCCTGAAAGTGTTCTCGGGCGAAGTCCTGACTGCCTTCCAGGAGTCGTGCGTCACCGCTGACAAGCACCTGGTCCGCACCATTACCAGCGGCAAGTCCGCCCAGTTCCCAATCCTGGGCAAAATCTCGGCCCAGTACCACACTCCGGGCGCTGAGATTGCTGGCCTGAGCGTGCCTGCGAACGAGCAAGTCATCACCATTGACGACCTGCTTATCTCGCACGCATTCATCGCTTCCATCGACGAAGCCATGAACCACTACGATGTCCGTGGTCCGTACTCGACTGAGATGGGCCGCGCCCTGTCGTACACCTACGACAAGCACATCCTGCAACTGGGCGTCCTGGCTGCCCGCGCATCGGCCCCGGTCTCGACCGAAGCTGGTGGCGGTTCGGTTACTGACTCCGCGCTGCTGACCGACACCACTGGCGAAGCCCTGGTAGCTGCACTGTTCGCAGCCGCGCAGAAGCTGGATGAGAAATTCATCCCGGCTGATGAGCGTTACGCCTACCTGACCCCAGCGGCGTACTACATGCTGGCTCAGAACACCAAACTGATGAACTCCCTGTGGGGCGGCCAAGGCAGCTATGCCAAGGGCGAACTGCCACAAGTGGCGGGCATCAACCTGGTGAAAGCTGTCCACGCTCCGTTCGGTTCCAACATCGCCACCGTTGCGAATGGCGGCACCGCGCTGACCGCAGGCACCAGCGACAAGTACGCTGTAGATGCCACCAGCACCGCAGCCCTGGTCATGCACAAGGCCGCAGTCGGCACCGTCAAGCTGATGGACCTGGCGATGGAGTCGGACTACGACATCCGCCGTCAAGGCACCCTCATGGTCGCCAAGTACGCCATGGGCCACGGCATCCTCCGCCCAGCAGCCGCTGTCGAGCTGAAAACCGCCTAACCACCAACCTAGCCTCACTCAAGGACTTCCTTGTGTGGGGCTTTTTTTTCGTGCCTAGAAAATGAAGACACTCGCCCAAACGACCGAGCTAGATGCCGTAAACATCATGCTCAATACCATTGGCGAGTCGCCAGTCAACTCCCTGGATGACGGCCTTCCCGTAGCGGATGCCGCCATCGCACGCTCAGTCCTCCGCGAAGTCACCATCGACGTGCAATCGCCTGGATGGCAGTTCAACACTGAGCGCAACTACAAGCTGACTCCGGCTCTCCTCACGAAGTACATCACCGTCCCCGGCAATTGCCTGGAGGTCACGCCAAGCGGGAAGAGCGCCACCCTGGACATCACACTCCGAGGGACGCGCATCTACGACCGCCAGAACCACACGTATGAGTTCGGCTCCTCGATCACCGTGGATATGGTCGTTCTCCTGGACTTCGCAGAACTTCCCCAATCGGTGCGGCACTACATCACCATCCGGGCCTCCCGCGTTTTCCAGCAGCGGAACGTGGGCTCTGAAGTCCTCAACGGGTTCACCGAGAAGGACGAAACGCGGGCCCTGGTCGCCATTCGCAAGTACGACTCGGAGACCGGGGGCTACAACGTGCTGACCGGCAACTACTCCGTCATGCGGGTACTTGACCGATAGCCTATGTCCTTAATCTCATCCTCCATCCCGAACTTCGTTAACGGCGTCTCACAGCAGCCATTTACCCTCCGCCTGGCCTCCCAACTGGATGCCCAGGAGAACGGCATCTCGACCGTCTCTGAGGGACTGATGAAGCGCCCCCCAACCACCCACCTGGCCCGAGTGACAGCCTCCCCATTGGAATCGGCATTCGTCCACACCATCAACCGCGATGCCAGCGAGCGCTACCAAGTGGCGATCACCAACGGCGGACTCCGTGTATTTGCCGTAGACGGCACTGAGCGCACGGTGTCTTTCCCGGATGGAACCAGCTACCTGGCCGCAAGCGACCCGGCAAGCGACTTCACCGCGATCACCGTGGCGGACTACACCTTCATCGTGAACAAGGCCATCACCGTGGCGAACCGTGCAGCCGTGAGTGCCACCCGTGGGCCCGAGGCACTCATCAGTGTCATCCAGGGTAACTACGGGCGCACCTACGGGGTCATCCTCAACGGCGTGACCGTGGCTACATACGCGACCCCAGATGGGTCCGATGCCACGAAAACCTCCCTGGCCTCCACGGACTACATCGCCACGGAGCTGGTGGCGGGCATCCAAAGCGCGGGCTTCACATGCGTGCGTGCGGGCTCCTGCCTGTACATCACCAGCACCGCGGACTTCACCATCGACTGTTACGATGGTTTCAACAACAACGCCATGAAGGCGTACAAGAAGGTAGTCCAGTCGTTCTCCACGCTGCCTTCCAACTGCACCCAGGCCGGTGGCTGCCTGTTCGAAATTACCGGCGACCCTGGCGATTCTTCGGACGACTACTACGTCTACTACGATGTCGGTGCTGATAGCACTGGCGTGTGGCGTGAGTGTGTCGGCCCTGGTGTGGCACTAGGCCTAGACGGCTCAACCATGCCGCACACGCTGGTCCGTAACGCGGACGGCACCTTCACCTTCCAGGCAGCCACCTGGACGGACAGAGTGGCAGGCGATGCGGACACCAACGAAGACCCGTCCTTTGTGGGCCGGACAATCAACGATGTTGTCTTCTACCGGAACCGCCTGGGATTCCTTGCCGATGAGGCCGTGATTTTCTCGGAATCGGGGAAATACTGGAACTTCTACCGCACCACTGTGACGGAGCTTCTGGACAGCGATCCTATCGACGTGTCCAGCACGTACACCAAAGTCGCGATCCTCAAGCACGCGGTGTCGTTCAACAAGCAACTCCTGCTGTTCTCTGATGAGGTCCAATTCCTGATCGACAACGGGGACACCCTCACGCCCAAAACCATCTCCATCAAGCCGTCCACGGAGTTCGTGTGCAACGCCTTGACCACTCCTCAATCCGTGGGCAAGAACGTGTACTTCGCCTCTGACAGGGAGAACTGGACGGCCATCCGGGAATACTTCACGGACACCAACGATGTCTCCAACGACTCCACGGACGTGGCTTCGCATGTTCCCCAGTACATCCCTTCGGGCGTGTTCAAGATTGCCTCATCCAGTTCTGAGGATATGTTGTGCGTCCTCACGACCGGGGACCGCCATTCCATCTACGTGTACAAGTTCTACTGGGACGGTGACACGAAGGTGCAAAGCTCCTGGAGCAAGTGGACCTTCCCGGACACCGATACCATCCTGAGCGCGGAGTTCCTGGACTCCGAAGTGTTCCTGGCGATCAACCGCGCCGATGGCTTGTACTTCGAAAAGCTCACTGTAGCCACGGACAGCCTGGGCACCAATGAGCCGTATCTGGTTCACCTGGACCGAAAGCAATACGTCACGAAAGACACCCTGAGTTACGCGGACGGCTACACCACCATCCCGCATTCGTGGGCTATGGATGACGGCACGTACATGGCCGTGACCGCCACCGGGCAGACCCTCAAGCCTGGAGTGGTCGCGGAAATTGTGTGGGATGGGACAACAGCGAAGGTGAAGGGTAATTACACCTCCTCGGACCTTATCGTCGGTCGGCGGTACGTGTTCAGCTTCCAGCTAAGCACCATCACCGTGAAGACCCAAAGCGCAGGCGGGGGCACCAAGAGCGACACCGAAGGCCGCCTCCAGCTTCGCAAGGCGTCCGTGAACTTCGCCAGCACCGGGTACTTCCAGGTGAAGGTGACGCCACGTTACCGGGACACTTACACCTACACCTACTCGGGCAAGGTACTGGGCACCCCAAGCGCCACATTAGGACAGGCAGAGCTTAGCACCGGCAAGTTCACGTTCCCCATCATGACGCAGAACACGGACGCCACTATCGTCATCGAGAACGACTCCCCGATGCCTTCGGCGTTCCTGAGCGCGGACTGGGAGGGCTTCTTTGTCAAACGCAGCCAGGCTGTCTGAGGTCGCGTGGGTACTTGAGACGACACCGGCACACTGCCATGAGCTGGCCGCCAACATGCGGGAGGAGGACCGGGACGAAATCTGGAAGTCCTCCCGCCTGCAACCCTTGGAAGCATTGCTCCTGGGGCAGATGGATTCCCTGCGCACTTGGACCTTCCTGGTTCATGGACGTGTGGTCGCCATCTTCGGTGTGGCCCCGCTGACAGAGATGGTCGGCGCTCCTTGGATGCTCGCTTCCCCGGAGCTTCCGCAAGCCCGCAAGACATTCCTGGCTCACTGCCGGGACTACATCAACCAAATGCACGAACTCCGCCCGGTCCTCATGAACCGGGCGTGGACGGGCAACCCTGTTCATCTCCTGTGGCTCCGCTGGCTGGGCTTTGAGTTCTGCGCCCCGGAACCCTTCGGCCCCGATAGCGAAGCCTTCCAGGAATTTCAGAAGGTCCAATTCCCATGTGTACCATCGTAGCAGCAGCGTGGGCCGCAACGGCCATCGCAGCGGCTGGCACCACCGCGTCCGTGGTCCAGCAGAACCAGCAAGCGAAATCGACCGCAGCCTATGAAGAGCAGCAGTCTGAGAACGACTTGAAGGCGTATCAGGACAACCAAGCGCAAACCGGGTATGCGAACGAGCAGGCCCGTGAGTCTGCATCCCAGCAGGAATACCAGAACAACCTCAAGGCCCGAGCGGCTATGTCCACCGCACGCGCCCAGGCGAGTGAAGCGGGCGTGGAGGGCAACTCAGTGGATGCGCTCCTGGCCGACCTCTCGGCTCAGCGTGACAACTACAACCAATCCGTAGAGCAGAACTACAGCACCACCGTAGCGAACAACAACACCCAGCTACAGAACAACTACTACGGCACCCAAAGCGCGCTCAACTCCCTCCGCTCCGTGGACTCCCCGAACTACCTGGAAGCGGCCAGCCGCCTTGGCTCCAGCGCTCTCGGGGCCTACAGCACCCAACTCCGGGCCAACTCCGGCTCAACCACCGTCACCCCTAATGGCTCATAAGGAGGCCCCATGCGTGGACAAGTGAACTATGACCCTGGCGTCCAGGGCATGGAGCAAGTAAACCCTATCGCCTTCCAGCCCGTCCGGGCCCAACTGGACGACTCCGCTGGGATGAAGGCCAACCAACTGGCCCAGGCGCTTGGCTCCTCAGCGATCCCCCAAGCGCTCCAACAGTTCGGCTCCGCTGAGGACCAGCAGGAGCGGCAGAAGGCCCAGGCCACAGCCGACTCCATGACCGTGGGCGAGCTGGGCCAGAAGATCAAAGACGGCTCTATCCTGGCCTCCCAGTCCCCGGCCTTCCAGGGCACGCTCCAGCACATCTACGGTGAGAACCTGATGCAAGGCATGGAGCGGGACACCATGTCGAAAATCCAGACTGGCGAACTCCAGTTCACCGACCCGCAGCAGGTGGACGAATACCTCACGAAGAGCCGCAAAGAGGCACTTGAGGGACAGAACCAGTTTGCCGTGGCGGGCTTCGACAAGGGCTATAACGCCTTCCGCATGAACGTGTTCGACACGAACGCACGGACGATGAACGCCAAGGCCATCACCGAGGGCATCCAGCAGTCCAGCGACAACCTCATGAACGTGGTGGGGGATGTCACCGGGAGCCAGTTCAACGGCACCACGGACCAGGCCGCCCAGGCCATCGTCAGCCGTTTCAACCTGCTGTCGTCCACCTCGCTACTCCGGGACGATGCCCGCAAGACCACCTTGAACAACACGCTTGTCCAGATCGCGCAGACCGGGAACAAGTCCCTGGTGGACGCGCTCCTGGCTCAGAAGCTGTCATCCGGTGCCACTGTGGCGTCCACACTGGGCGGCACCACCGCTGCCGAAGTGAGCCTCCACGCGCAGAGCATGGATGACCAGAACCAGCGCAAGCGTGTGGATGATGAGATTCGCCCGTTCCTGACCCAAGCGGATGCCGGTGAACTGGACCAGAAGGGCTTCAATGACTGGGCGCAGAAGAACGAACGGTGGGTCACAGCCAGCACCTGGAACGCTGTCATCAACCATAGCCAGTCCCAGTTGAATCAGCGGCAGAACAACATCAACCGCTTCCAGCTTCTGTCCACCGCCCAGCAGTCCATGGCGAATGCCCAGCAATCCACGCGGGTAGCCATCGACCAAGGCAACCTGGCGTACCTCCAGCCCCAGCAGGTGATGAGCCCCGAAGGCAAGATGAAGGCTTTCGAGACTGAGCAGTACGCCCAGCAGTACATGGCAAACCGTGTCCAGCAGGAGCAGATGCCGTTCGACAAGCAGGTGCAGTTCTACTCCACGAACAAGGTGGATAACCCGCAGTGGAAGAGCATTCTCCAGTCGGGTCTCACCAACCTGGCGTCCCTCGGCTGGACCCCGGACGGGAAGCAGCAGGGCCAGCTTAACCAGCAGGGCCAGGGCGCAATCGACACCTTCAACCACATCAACGCGGTGAACCCCGCATACGCCCAGCAGCTTGCCGGTGGCGCATACCAGAAGCTCTCCGACATCCAGTTCCTGATGGAGAAGGGCGGATTCCCTGATGCCAACGCAGCGGCCTCCCTGGTCTATCAGGGCGGCAACTCCGGAGTCACCGAGGCCGATATGGGGGCCATGAAGGCCAACGTAGCGAGCGCTGTGAATGACGTGGTGAACCCCGGCTTCCTATCTCGCTCCGTCCACTGGGCTGAGGGGCTTTGGGGCAATGACCAGACGAACCTCACGGCAGTCCAGGCGGACATCCGGCGAAGGTCGGAACTCCTCCTCAAGTCCGGCCAGGTGCCCGATGCGGCCAGCGCAGTGAAGGCCACCGTGCAGTACCTGCAAGACCCGAATGTCTCCACGAACATCAACAACACCCTGTACCTGAATAAAGACCTGCCTCAAGTCCCCAAGGGAGAAGACCGGGGGAAGTGGGTAGAGCGCTTCATTGACGAGGTGCCAGGGAAGATCGCGGATGACCAAGACATCGGCAAGGGGAACATCCGCATGGAGCCCAATGACCGAGGCGGTTACACCATGTGGACCGGGGGAGTGCCCCTCACAGACGTGAATCACCAAGTCCTCAACTACTCCCGCCAACAGGTGGAGAAGTGGATCGGCAACACCTATGCCGCAGACCTGAAGGCCAAGACAGCCGCAGCTAATGCAGAACATGCCGCCGAAGTGCAGCGTGCTCTGAATCCTATTGACCCGCAGTACCTCCAATAACAAAGGTAACTAATGACTCAAATTTCTCTGGAAGATGCCCGGAAAATCACTGATTCGACCGAGCAACAATATGGCCTCCCTCAAGGGACGCTGTTCAAAATGAGCGGTGAGGAATCATCGTTCAACCTCGATGCCGAAAGCGGCAAGGGCGCCGAAGGTCCGTTCCAACTGATGCCCGCCACTCAAAAGGCATACGGCGTCACTGACCCCCAGGACTACACCCAGGCCGCTGATGCCGCTGGGCGCTACATGCGGGACAGCCTGGCTAAGTACAACGGCAACATGGATATGGCCCTGGCCGACTACAACGGCGGTCCTCGGGCTGCCAAGGCGCTGGCCGCAGGGAGTCCCTGGCCGGAAACACGGGACTACCTGAGCAAGTTCAACGGCACCACCCCCGCAGCAGGGCAGTCCCCCTCGGGAAAGCCTGACCCCCTGTCCTCCGCTTTCACCTCCGGCGATTCGGTCAACCCGGATCAGAGCGCTTCCGCCTCGGACCTGGTGCAGATGCAGGCCCAGCAGCGGGCAGAGAACGGGGGGCTCATCAACAACGTAGAAAATATCCCCCAAGCTCTGGCCCTGGGCTTCGCCTCGGACAACTCCGTGGTGAACTGGTGGCGGGACAGGGGCACCCAATCGACGGACTGGAATTTCTCCTGGGACAACGACAAGGCTGGCAAGTACCTGGAGGGCATTCCCGAGAAGAACTGGGACTACATCCTCCAGGCCACAAGTGACTCCGATGCTGACTTCCGGCGCTCCCGTATGCAGCAGTCCATGCAGGATGAGCAGAAGCTGTCTGAAATGGGAATCGCAGGCTTCGGGGGCCGTTTAGTCGGCGGGCTGGTGGATTTGCCCACGCTCATCGGATTTGTCCCCGGTATGGGCGGCGAAGGCTTACTCACGGCTGGCTCACGGATTGCCAACGCAGTCCGCATGGGCGTGGTCGGGGCTGGGACCAACGTGGGCTATGACGCGCTGATGAACCGATACAACCCGCTCCGCACGGATGACGACTTGTACATCTCCGCTGCGATGGGCCTGGGCCTCGGGGCCATTGGCGGTAGCCTCGCTCACGTAGAGGGGCCGCTGGCTGAGGAAAACGCCCGCCTGGCCCAGTGGGGCCGCCAGGAGTCCGGCAAGGCGCAAATCAAGGAACTTACCGATTCGGGCCTCATGCGCCCCGGTGAAGGCGCGCTGAGCCAGCCTGAGTTTCTCCGCAGGTTCGGCCAGGACGTGGACACGAAGAACACCCCTGGCAACGCCATTATCTGGCGGACTGAGGACGGAGGTTCCGCCCGCATCCATTCGCCGGGGGAGGAACCCAAGACCGTGGACTTGCCGCCCGAGGAACCACGGGCACCAGAGGAACCACCGGCAGCGGGTGAACCACGGGATGAGCCGCAGGAACCATCAGTGGGTACACCTGGGCGCAAGCAGCCTTGGAGCGAAGAGTGGGACACCCCCCGCTACGAAGCCAGTGGCGGCCGGGATGACAACCTGATCCTCCCCAGTGGCGTCAACCGCGTGAGCCAGTTGGCCGATTACGTCCGGTCGTACTCAAAGAACCCCGAGACGGTCAAAGTGCTGAACCGTGTCCTCAAGGCTGTGGACCTCCGCAAGATGAACTTCAAGGTCATCGAAAAGGGCCAGAAGTTTGGCAATGCGGCGATGGACGCGGTGATTAAAACTGCTAAGGGCGCGGTTCTCACCCCGCACCAGTCCACCGGGGATGGCATTCAAATGTTCCTCCGGGGCCATTCCTACATGAGCCCCACCGGGCGTCTATCGGACCTGTCCGGCCTGAATGAAGAAACCTTCGTACATGAGCTGGTCCACGCAGCCACCGTGTACAAGATGCACGCCACCAGCGACCGCCTGATGTCCACGGACCCGCAGATCAGCAAGGCCACTACGGACCTCAGCACGCTGCACGGCTCGATGCTCAAGGCTGCGCAGAGTGAGTTCGGGGAACACTGGAAGAGCGCTCTGGAGGGTCGCCTGGGGATTAACCTGGACAACCCCAAGGAGATGATCGCCTACGGACTGACTAATGCCCGGTTCCAGCAGTGGCTCAAGGGGAAGGCCCTTCCAGGCAAGCCCGATGCTTCCTTGTGGGACCGCTTTGTCGGCGGCCTTCGAAAGTTGCTAGGAATCGGCAAAAACGAACACAACGCCCTGTCCCGCCTGGTGGAGCTGGCGAACCCACTTACCCGCCCAGGAGGCGTGTCCAGGACGGTGCGCAGTCCCGCATTGGAAGGCAGCGTGGATGCTCAGGCCGCTAGGGCCGCGCACATCCCCGAAGTGTTCGGCTGGGGCCTCGGCCTGGAAAACAAGCTTGGCAAAGCTGACTCTCCAACCGCAGTCCGTGCGCTGGCCGCCAAGCTCTTCGGCACGTCCATTGGCTACAAGGACCATTCCGTGGTCGGGCCCAATGCCTGGGACGACACCACAAAGTGGGCAGAGGGCTGGGCCACGCAGATGAAGAAAACCGCGCTCCCGCAGTTCCAGAAGTGGTTCCAGGCCAACGGCTTCAAGTGGCACCAGAAGGCTGAGGCATTTGACCACTTCGGTAGCCTGGTGTCGGACTTCATCCGGGGCCGGGATGCTGGCTTCCCTGATGAGGTAGTGCGTGCTGGTGAGGCCATCCGCAAGACCCTGGACCATGTGGCGGACTACATCAACAACCCGCTCAAGGATGAGGGGCGGATCAAGCTGGGCCTGACTGAAACGGAAATCCGTGACTTCGACACGGGCGCTACCTCCGTGGTCGGCACCCTGGAAAAGAACCCGAACTACCTCCCGCGAAAGCATGACGTGAACAAGTGGAACTCCATGGTCAACACCTGGGGCCACGAAGCTGTCACCGGCTGGTGGGCTAGGGCGTATCAGGGAGCCCGTGAGGGCATCTCGGATGAGGCCGCCAACCGCTGGGCGAAGTGGTACGTTCGGACTGTCGAAGAGGCCCATGCGAACCGCACGCAGGACGCGATGGGTTCCATGATGATGGGCACTGACCGGGAAGCCTTGAAGCACTCACTGATGCTCAATGGCGGTTACTCCGAAGAGGAGGCCGTCCGGGTCATGGACGATATGCTGCCCACGAAGGGGAATGATGCGGGGCGCACTGCCTCAAGCCTCAAGAACCGGAACTCCGTGAACGAGCTGCACACCGAGACCTGGGCAGGTGCCGATGGGACGAAGAGCGCTGTTTCCCTCAACGACTTCATCCATACCAACGCCTTCGAAGTAGTGGAACCGTACCTGCGCCGTATGGCAGGGAGCGTGGCCCTTGCAAAGCACCTGGACGTGTACAAGGGGCAGGACATCGAAAAGGCCATCATGGCCGCCACGGAGAACAAGTTTGGGGAAGGGATGCGCCCAGGCGCGAACGTGGCCGGTATGCGAAAGGACTTGAAGTTCGCCTTCGATCGCATCCAGGGCCTTCCGATGGAGGAGTTCTCCACGCTCAACAAGAGCCTGGAAATGTGGCGTAACTTCAACGTCATCCGCCTCATGGGCGGGGCGGTATGGAACCAAGTCTCCGAGCTGTCGCAGATCACTGGGTCCATGGGATGGAAGGCCACGCTCCAGGCCGTGCCCACTCTCCGAGCATTGCGCCGTGACATCGCCACCGGCAAAGCCCCTGATGACCTCCTGGACCACCTGGAGAACACAATCGGAGGTGCCGGGGCTGACTACGTGGCCCGCCTGAATTTCAGCGCCAAGGACGATTGGGTTCGCCATAACGGTGACACTGCGTTCAACCGCAAGCTGGATGCCGTGGACAACGGGCTACGCAAGGTCGCCAAAGGCGTCCTGGACTACACCGGCATGACACCGCTTATGATCCAGCAGAAGCGCATCCACGCTATCGCCCTGGTGAATCACTGGGTCAATCACGCCAATGGTGCGGCGTCCAAGCTCCTCACCGATGACCGACTGGCCTGGATGGGGATGAGCAGAGAGCAAGCGAATGGCGTTCTGGCGGACCTCAAGAAGTACAGCACTCCCCGGAATGGTGCCTTCGGGCCTTCCCATAAGCTGGACTTCGGGGCCTGGGTTAAGGACTCCCCTGAGAACTACTCCAGGTTCATGACTGCGATGCACCGTGAGTCTCGCCGTGTCATCCAGGAGAACGACCTTAGCTCCATGATTCCACTCATGGGGACCACACTAGGAAAAGCCATGTTCCAGTTCATGGCCTTCACCATGCACGGCTGGAACAAGTCCATGCTCTTCGCCGCGAACCACCGGGACTGGGCCACGTTGTCCACTGTCCTGCACGGGGGATTCCTGGCGAGCCTGACCTACATGGGCCGAACCATGCTGGATTCCATGGGGATGAATGAGGAGAACCGCCAGAAGTTCCTGGACCAGCGTATGGCCCCCGGCCAGATCGTGGCCAACAGCTTCGGCAAAATTTCCCAGGCTTCTCTTCTGCCAAACCTCTATGACACGGTGTCTCCGTACCCGCTGTTCTCGGGGATGCGGACCACCAGCGACCTGTCCAGCTTTGTCTCCAACCCAACCTATCAGGCCATCAACGGCCTCATCTCCATGAAGAAGCTCGTCAAGAACGGGCTCTCTGATGACTCCCAAACGTCCGCTACGGACATCAAGAACTGGGCTCGCCTCCTGCCGCTGAACAACGTAGCGCCCGTTAGCACCATGTTGAACATGATCGCCAACGACTACCCAACCGGCTCGAAGCAGCACTGACATAACCACCTCAACGGGAACCCCGGCTTCGGCTGGGGTTTTCTTTTTTTGGAACCCTCTATTTGGCTTACACACCCTACAGCTACGTCCAGTTGAAAGCGGACGGAGCAACCACAAACTTTCCCTTCAACTTCCCCTACCTGGACACCGCGCATATCCAGGTGTCCGTGGACACAGTGGTCACGGACTTCACCTGGGTAGATTCGTACACTATCAAGATCGCCTCCGCGCCTGTCGCTGGTGGCGTGGTCGAGATTCGCCGGATCACTCCCAAGGATTCCGCCATTGTTTCTTTCCAGGATGGCTCCACGCTCCTGGAAGCCGACCTGGACCTGGTGGTCACGTACAACCTGTACTGCGCCCAGGAGGCGTATGACGGCACCCAGGCCAGCATCCACCTGACCGCTGATGGCGTATGGGATGGGCAAGGCGTCCGCGCCACTGACTTCGCAGACCCTGTAGATGCGCAAGACCTGATGACGCTCAATTACATGAACGTCAACTTCAAGAACACCATGCTTGCGATTGAGCAGGACTCCATCGACAAGACCACTGCTATCCGTACAGCCGCCAACAGTGACCTAGAGGCGATTCACACGACTGCTGTGAACGACCTCAACACCATCACTCAGGCCGCAGAAGCCGCAACCTCAGCTTCCCAAACGGCTGCTAAAACGAGCGAAACCAATGCCGCGAACTCGGCAGCCGCAGCTTCGGCATCGGAGACAGCCAGTGCCGCCTCTCAGGCCGCTGCGAAAACCAGCGAGACCAACGCTGCAGCTTCTGAGCAGCAGGCGGCCGGGTACGCTGCGAGTTTGAATCTGCCAGTCGCCTCCGGTGAAGCGCTCCAAGCTCTTCGGCAGAACTCGACGGAAACAGGGCTGGAATACTTTCCGTCCCACCTGGCGCATGGTCTGGGGGCTGTGGTGGACTTCCGAAGCACCGCCATGGCGGCTGCAACCCCAGCGGACTTGTACGGCACAGGCACCCAGGTGGGGTTCATCTCCGGGGGGCCAGCAGGGTTAGCTATCCCAGGTCTAGGCGACCCTACCTACGGCGTCCTAGTGAGTCATGCGCAGTGGAAGGACTCATCGGCGCTGACCGCCATCTGCCAGGAGTTCTCCTCGGGCACTGAGCGCTTCTTCCGTTACGCCACGGCAGCAACTACCTGGTCCGGCTGGCTCACGGTGTACAACAGCGCACACTTCGCGATATCTGACTACCTCAAGGCAGGCTCGACGCACGACACAACGGGGATGCGCTTCGCATCAGGCAACCCGCCCGCCATCGCCAACATCACCTCCACTGGTGCCGCCAATGCTCTCACCATCGGTAACGGCTCCAATGACTATGCCTCCGCCGTCATTGCATTCATTCGGGAGGGGCAGTACGCCTGCTACCTGGGCATAGACACGGACAACGTGTTCAAGGTCGGTGGCTGGTCCATGGGGGACGTGTCCTACCCAATCATCCACGCCGGCAACTTAGGGGCGTACACCGGCCAGCTCGCAGTGGGCGCGGTCGGCACCTACGCCTTCATGTGGGCGAACGGCAACTACGCCCCAGGCACGCTCCTGGCGGGCTCTGCCATCTACTACGGCTCCTACAACTACCAATCTTCCGTCACGGCATCCGGCACCTGGATGGTGTGTGGATACCTTTCCTCCGGCTACAAGGCCACCGTTATGTTGCGAGTAGCGTAATGACTGATACCAGCACCACCAGCACCACTCCAGCGGTGTACACCACGGCTTCGGGCCCGGCCTATGCCAACGCTGACAAAACCGCCGTGACCCTCACTGTCACCTTCACGGGGATTGGTGAGGCCCCATTCACGGCCAGCCAGGATGACACTCACGATTACGGGCGCGAGCTATTCACCCGCGCAGTAGCAGGGGACTTCGGGACCGTAGGGGACTTTGCGGTCTCCAGCTCCACCACACGGATGGAGTTCGTTTTGAGCCGCGCCGATGCCGTTGCAGCAATCACAGTAACCACCACCGCAGGTAATACCTTCAACGGCGATGAGGCCAGCCAGAACCGCATGGCTCGCTCCATTGTTGCCTTGGGCGACACCGACACCATCACTTGGGTACTTGCGGACAACAGCACCATCCAGGCCACCAAGGCCGAACTCCAGGAGGCGCTCAGGCTCTCCGGGGAAGCCCAAACGGCCCTATGGGTCCAGACCACCACAACCTCTTAATTGATTCGCCCTCGGGAGACCGGGGGCCACCACTTGGAAAACAACAATGAGCGAAACAATCGACCGCCGCGTGACCCGTCTTGAGGTTCGCGTGGAGGCGCAAGAAAAAGAACTGGGCGTGGTCCAGAAGATGACCGAAGCCTTGAATGAGGCCCTGAGCAACATCCAGGACAACCTCACTCAAATCAAATGGCTCGCCTTGGGCGTAGCTATCACCATGGCCGTGAACTACCTCGGCTTCCCCAAAGCACTCGAAATGGTAGTCCACCATGTCCTCGGATAGAGCAACCGAAAAGGAACTTGCAGTAGTCCACAACGAGTTCGCCGTGTGGTGCCTCGAAATCATGCGGGGTGTCCCAGTGACCATCGACGGCGAAGGTGTGATGGAGGACGGGAAGTTGGTGCGCTCGCCACCGGCACCGGCCTACCTCAACGTCATCCGACAGTTCCTGAAAGACAACAAGATTGAGTCCCTGGCCCCCAAGGGCAGCACCATGGGCGACCTTAGCGACCTGCCTGTGTTCGATGACGACAATGTGGTAGGTATCCGGCGGTAACGGCCTACCTGATGTTCGGCTCGTACTCATCGTTGTAGTGAGCGTATTCAGAGCACCTATCGCAGTACGAACCGTTCTCCGCTTCGTAGCTTTCGAGTGTCCGGTGACACCCCCCGCATCGTGGAGGCTGGTAGTTATAGCCGCACATGTGACAGTGACCCTCGGTCATATCGAATGTTGGTGCCCCACAGCCACCGCAATCCGTGATTACCTCCTCATCGCCGAATGGGTCTTCTTTCGCGTAGCGCAGCTCCTCCGCAAGCGCCTCAACGAACGAATCAGTTTGGTTGCATACGAGGCAGTTGAAGCGAAACTCTGCGTAGTCGAAGGGCATCCCTACCTGGACATCCTCACGGTTTGGCTCTAGCAGGGGCGACCCGCAGGCACGGCAAACACACGTCTTGAATATTTCTAGGGTGTGCGCCATGACTCCTAGCTCTGTCCACCGGCCTTGAATTTCATCAAGGTTACGAGCGAAGAACTGGTGATTCCTGAGCATCACTTCCCAGGTCTCGCCCAGCAAGGCTGCCGGATTCTCAGACAGTTCGTGTGTGATGAAGTCGCGCAGGAGCGGAAACAGGTCGAGCAGGAACTTGTTGATCTCTTCCAGGGGGTGCTTTGGATGAAGGTGTTCTAGGTCATTTCGGCATTTTTGCAGGGTGCTGACAGCGCCCCAGTCCGTGCGGATGCCTAGCCCTTCGAAATGAGCTTCGATGTCCGCAACGTCGATTGTTTTGTTTCTCTCAAGCTCAGGGCGCCATTCGATTGCCCCCGCTTCGGTTCGGCAGGGTTTGAATTTTCTGGCCTTGTAGATGAGGCTGGCAGCGTGTTCGGGGGAGTCCGCAAGCGTTGCAATCTTGTATTTGAAAAGCAGTAGTACCCCAGCGAAGAGGTTACGAGCAGATGAGACGGCTCTGAGCGGGTTGCCCTCATTTCCCTGCGTGAGCTGGTAGTCCTCAATCCCTAGCTGGATCGACGTTACAGCGTTCTCCAGAACCTTCGCCTTATCCAGCGTGCGTGCGCCCTTATCCGACATCGAACTCTTCTCCCTGAGCGCCGCTCGGCGCAATAGGGGAGGCACAATACCCTAATCCCATAACAACAAAAACAGGTGCCCCCAGGCGCGTCCTGGGCGGCCCTGCGGCTGTGCCTTGGCTCGCTACTGCGCGGGCCCAAGGAGTCCCTTTGCCGTATGGCTGACCGCGTTAAAGTTCACCCCGCCCAGGAAGACTTTCGAAAGTTTATCTACCTGGTATGGAAACACCTCAACCTCCCCGAACCCACCCCCGTCCAATACGACATCGCCCGATACCTGCAACACGGTCCCCGGCGATGCGTCATTGAAGCCTTCCGAGGAGTGGGCAAGTCATGGGTCACAGCCGCATTCGTGTGCTGGCTCCTGTGGCGAAATCCCCAACTCCGCATCTTGGTAGTGTCCGCCTCCAGCGCGCGCGCCGATGCGTTCTCCACCTTCGTCAAACGCCTCATCCACGAAATGCCGTTGCTCCAGCACCTCAAGCCGGGGCCGGATCAGATCGACAAGATGGTGGCGTTTGAGGTTGCCCCCGCTCTTCCTGACCAGTCCCCTTCGGTTAAGTCCGTGGGCATCATGGGCCAGATCACTGGTTCCCGTGCTGACATCATCATTGCGGACGACATCGAAATCCCGAACAACTCTGCCACGCAGATGATGCGGGACAAGCTGTCCGAGGCCGTGAAGGAATTCGATGCGATCCTCAAGCCGCTCCAGTCGGCACGCATCATCTACCTGGGCACACCTCAGTGTGAGATGTCCTTGTACAACCGGCTCCCCGAACGCGGCTATGAAATCCGTGTGTGGCCCGCGCTGTACCCGACACTCCAGAAGGTGCCGCACTACAAGGGCAGCCTGGCCCCATTCATCACGCAAGCGATGGAAGCTGACCCAACACTTTCAGGCAAGCCCACGGACCCGCGAAGGTTCGATGAGAAAGACCTGATGGAGCGTATGGCCTCGTATGGCCGCGCTGGCTTCGCCCTCCAGTTCATGCTGGACACCAGCCTCAGTGACGGTGACAAGTTCCCGCTCAAGGTCCAAGACCTGATGGTGATGAACCTCAACCCGATCATGGCTCACGTCAAGTTGGCCTGGGCTGCATCGCCTGAACTCTGCATCAACGATATGCCCACCGTTGCGCTCACCGGGGACCGCTTCTACCGGCCTATGTGGCACGCCAGCGAGATGAGCGAGTACACCGGATGCGTTATGGCTATTGACCCCTCGGGCCGTGGTCAAGACGAAACCGGCTATGCCGTGGTGAAAGTCCTCATGGGCAACTTGTTTTTGGTGGCCGCTGGGGGCCTCCGTGGGGGCTACTCGGATGAAACACTGGAGACGCTCGCCAAGATCGCCAAGGCGCACCAAGCAAACCACATCATCATCGAAGCCAACTTCGGTGACGGCATGTACACCAAGCTCTTCCAGCCCATCCTGCAGAAGCATCACCGCTGCCTGGTCGAAGAGGTGAAGCACTCGCAGCAGAAAGAGCAGCGCATCATCGATACCCTGGAGCCCGTCCTCACGCAGCACCGTCTCATCGTGGACCAGAAGCTGATTGAACGGGACTTTGAGTCGGCGCAGGCAGACATCAAGTACAGCTTGTTCTACCAGCTCACGCGCCTCACACGCGACCGTGGGGCCCTGTCACATGATGACCGGCTCGATGCCCTGGCGATGGCCGTGGCGTACTGGGTAGACCACATGGCTCGGGACAACGACAAGGCTGTCCAGGAGATGCGGACCAAGAACATGGACGCTGAATTGAAGAAGTTCATGGGCCACGTACTGGGCCGACCTCAGCGCAACAAAGGCTGGATGGGAGGCAACGCAGGGGCCCGGTAAGCTATGATCCGCATCTATTTAAAATAGAGGGAATGGAGATTGGATGCGCTCTTTGAGGTACTTCCAAGCTGGGCATGGTGGCTCATTGGTGCGGTGTTTGTGGCTTGGAAATGGCGCTGGGTCGTGAAGCCGCTCCGGTTCTTGTGGCAAAGACTGGGGCCGCAAAAGCGGTTTACTGTGGAATGGGCTCCAGTAGATTCAGCAGCTAGAGAGTTCGCTTCGTACCACGGTAGAGACATGGCGGGGAGTGGCACGCCTCTCGTTCGGTTCTTCGCCGTGGACGTTTGCACGGATCAGTATCCTGTCACGATACAAAAGGTGTGGGTTCGCAACCAAAACGGAGCTGAGTTCACCGCCTGGCGCATGGGTAAGATGACGCACGCCTTCTACATGCACGACGAAAAGGTCCGGATAGAAAACCATGCGATCCACACCTTCCACATTTATGCACCCTACGACAACGAGCCTGGCGAGGTGGTGTCGATACACGTTAAGAGCTTTGGCAAGGAGAAGGTGACTCACCTTAGAAGTCCTTGGCATCGGCTGCTAAGCTCGTTCGGTTTTGGCGCCAATGCCTGACGTAGCGACCAGATGTCCGTGGGCCCACAATAGGATGACGGAGACGTTCATCCGGGGGCTACATCACGGCTTACGTGGTGCCGGACACTGTTCGGACTGTAGGGAAACCTCAGTGTGTCCGTCATGGCTTGATTGCTGATGATGATGACCATTGGGAACCTTACCTCTCCACTCTCTTCATGGGGGGTAGGGGGGCTAACTGAGGTTTCCTAATGGTCTATCATGGAGATGCAGTCACTGATTCATCTCTAGTGGTCCTTAATAGAAGACCATCACCATCACCTTCCTTTATGAGCAGAAGGTAGATGGGTCGCATCAGCCCTCAAGGTCATCAGCAAAGCCTCAGCGCCACTGCCTACGTTGTTCAGTGGATTCTGTTTGCACCAGCGCTGTATCCAGAGGGTCCAGTCATCGGGGCCAGTCTTTTTGGTCACATCATCGGTGCCGTCCGTCACGTTGTTGTAGGCCGTGAAGTAGCCACTCAACCATATCCCTACGGCGTCCTGGATGATGTTGTCGTTAGCCGCACGGACAAACTCCCCGCATCCCATCGTGCCAATACCCACTTGTCTGAACCGCCCATTCACTGCGGCCTGGGCATCTGCGGCCCCAACACATAAAAGCAAAGCCATCACTACAAATCTCACCTGCGTCCCTCTGAGTGGTTCCTAAAGGCCACCATAGTACCAGCGGGAGGGGGCAAGTGATTTTGTTGCAAAAATTTGAGAGCCCACCTCGAAACTGATAGGCCGCGACTACCCCCGGTGCCCCCAGCGAGCGGCCAGAATCCGCCCTCTGAGAACCCTCCGGGCAGGCCCCAAGTGGCCCAGCGGCAGCCCAATGTGTCCCGGAATGTGTCCCACATGGCCGGAAACCCCAGTAAACACAGGGCCTGTCACCAGATTAAGAATCCCGCGCTCCACCTTTCCAGCCTCACAGGCGGCCATTACCGGCCCTTTGTGGGGCTTTTTTGGGTCCTCAGTGGCAAATGATGAGCGTACGGACGTTCGGCTATCTGTTTTTACGCTGTCGTCTACACACCGGAAGGCAGTGCAAACCAGCTTGGGATGGGCACTGGGGCAGGGCGAGGCGTTTAGGGGCGTTATGTGCCCCCACGGAGGGATATGGCCGTGGCTTTCGTTGCCACAACCTTCATTGACCCTTGCGGTAGAAGTTGGGCATCAGGCCACGGATTGGGCGCTCACCTGATTCGACGCTAGACGGCGTGCGCGCCCAACAGCCCAGGCTAACGCTCGGGTCATGGATTCTCCAGGGCGGGAATCGAATGCTTCTTCGTGCAAGGCCATGCCTGAGCTTGCATACACACCGATGAACATTTGTGTGTTGCCTGTACGTGACAGACGCACCTGAACGTCAATCGTGGTGCCCTTGTCCAGCGTCTCGTCATGAGTCCGGTGGTGGAGCGTAGGATCAGCCCAGTTCCAGAACACATCACCGCGAATGCGCATGCCGTCCTCCTACGACTTAAGTCTTATGTTGTCACTCCACCATAGCGGAGGAAACGGCGCGTGCAACGGTTTTCTGCATAACGTGCACCTTACCCGACTGTCGGGGCTTTCCTTGTACAAAAAATAAAAGCTGTATAAGTTTTGATGATTTGGCCTGTCTAATTTTTTTTGCGTCAAATGTAAGTTATAGGATATTTGAACGGTTAATAGCGCGGCCGAGTACAGCTGCATAAGTTTCTCGCTTAATTCGTGTTTGTCGGCAATGCGATTAAGTGGGGGCGTACCTGAAAGTAAAGGTTGATAGCTATTTACTAGGTCGCGTAGAGTGCAGTCCGTTCATAAGTGACTCGACTTCTTCCATAATCAGTCTTAGGCGGATGTGCAGTTTCGCTAGGGTGCTGGCAATTGAATTCAGTTGCTCGTGATTAAACTGGTTTGTCATGAGTGTGTTGTGGTTTAAGCTCGTACTTTCGGAGCTCTCGAAGTTGGTTGCTGTCGTGCAGAGCAATCTCTTCATTTCATGATAAGGTGGGTGGCCTTTGATTGTGCAGAAATCATTTAGGGGTTGGCCTGAGCTCCAGAATTTTCTTATAAGGGTCACACGCTCATCATCGCTGTATTGTTTTGCCTGCTCGACTGCAATCTGCTTGCTAGGCATGTGAAACCTCCAGTGCTGCAGCGGAAGAGGAAAAGAATGGGGTCGTAGGGTACCCAATGCTTGGTAGCTATATGACCCAGTCGACTAGAAGTGCTGCCAGCCCTGCACCTACCAGCGACCCTGCGAGAATCATCAGCCACTCTAGTATTGACGTATGATTGCCCATATTAGGTGTGCCTCCGAAAATTCATAAGCCACGCATATGAATACAAAGGCAGCTGCGATTGCGATAGCGCCGTAACAATAGAGGGTCTTGTTCGTGGATGGAGCCATGGGGCTATCTCCGGTAGGAAGTCATTCCGTTCGCATTACGGGAAATAGCTCGGACGGGTTGCGCGATTCAGAAATCATCTTTTCGCATTCTGTTATGGCTAGCGATCTATTCGAAAAATTCCGCTTTATTCTTATTTTTTCTTGATTGTCGTAGATGTCGAATCCTCCCGAAGTGGTAGCGGCGTAAAACCGATTTCCAATCTGGAATGATTCGTTTTCTATAGGTACTGCTGGAACGATAACGAATCTTGGTTGCATTTTGCCATCTCCCTCCCTTGGACACGTAAGTAATAGCTAGGCTCATGCCTAGGCGCAAGAGGGCTCACAATAAATTTCTCCCGGAATCTTTTTGCGTATTGTTTTGAATGCTTGCTCTAACTTTCAACCTTCCGCATCTTGGAGGGTACTGTCAGCATCGCCCTAGCCTGAGACGATCAGTCAGGATGTCGAGTACAGAGAGGGGTGAGGAAAAGCGCTCGTCGCAAGGGGATTGCGACGATTCAGGTGGCTGGACATGAAGCTTTCTTTACATGGTCCAGACCTCCGCTGGAATGCCCGTCCTCACGTTCGGCTAACGCGACGGAAACGAACCCTTTAGCTCGCGAAAATGGGGCGATCACTCTCAAATGCGCCCAACGAGCGTGTCGTTCGTCCGTCAGACGTTTTGACTCCCCGGGGTAAGCCTGTATGAATTTACAGTGTGGCTGGTTCGCAGGACGCCCCCTGAAGCGTAGACTCCCCGGATTTTTCGATTTTGCACCTGAGAATGTATCTCCTGAGAGAAGTCGTTGAAAAGGAAAATGTCGCTTGAACAATACCTTTCCATTTGTGACAATAATCCGTCAAAGGCTCACTAAAAGGATCCAAAGGCGTGTTTTTGACATTGTTCGGATGGGAATTCTTCCTCGAAACATATTCGCGTTCGGGAATATTCCTTGACTATTACTTTTCCATCTGTGAGAATCATATCTGGCTCCTGGGCCTTCACTTGGTTTTCAACAAGGTGGTAGTTAAGAAACATGGACAGCGCACAGATCACAAGCCTGGTCACGGCACTTGAGAAGTTCCACGACCTGGACCCCAAAATGCCCATCCGGCAGGTCATCTATTTGCTCGCTCTTGCCCAGCAAAAGGAGCCTGTGGGCATCTCAGAAATGGCCGAATTGGTTGGGGTAGGTGTAGCTGTCGCTTCCCGCTACGCTGCGAGCTACGGGCGTGGTGGGCGCACGGACGCTGGTTTGGGCTTCCTGGTTGCCAAGGAAGACCCTAACGATTGGCGTAAGAAACAACTGGTGTTCACTGACGCCGGGCGCAAATTCATCGAAAACTTGTTCGAATCAGAGGACAAAAATGCCCATATACAGGAAGGGAAATAGGTATCTAGTCTCGCTTGGGTCACGTAACGACCGCTACCGACAAACGTTCGCCACAGAGGAAGAGGCGAAGGCCGATGAGGCCAGAGAGCTCGCAAGGAGGGCCACGCTACCCAAGGCGGTACGTGGCGAAGGCACCGGCACCATATCCCCGCTGAAATCCCGCAAGACCCTTCAAGAAGCCTACGACCTGACATTTCGCCTGGAATGGAAGGGTGGCAAGTCTGAAAAAACGATGACACTCAATGGCGGCAACGTGCTGAAAGCACTAGGGGCCGATACGCTGCTGAGCGACATCACGACCGAGACCATCACTGAAATGGTCCTTGAGTTTGAAGACCTGGGCAACTCAGGTTCGACTGTGAACCGCAAGCTGTCGCTTCTTTCTATGGTCCTCAAGACCGCCGTAAACCATAACTGGCTCCTCAGTGTGCCGCGTATGATTCGCCGTAAAGAAGGCAAGCACCGTATCCGCTGGATGAACACGGAGGAGGAGGGCAACGTCCTAAACGCGTGCCAGCACCTGGGGCTCAACAGCCTTCACGACTTCATCATCGTGGCGGTCGATACAGGGTTCCGCCGTGCTGAACTCCTCGGGCTCAGTGCTCCTGACTTCCAGGAAGGAATGATTCACCTGTACGCCGGACAGACCAAGAATGGAGACGCCCGAGCCATCCCGGCCACCAGCCGCGTGGCGCGCATCCTGCACCGCAGGCGGATGAACCCGACTACCTTTGAAGGGCTCACCGTTTCGTCTTTGCGTCACCAGTGGGCCACTCTTCGCGCCTACATGGGCATGGAAGAAGACCCGCAGTTCATCGTTCACATGCTTCGCCACACCTGCGCTTCGCGCCTGGTACAGCGTGGTGTCCCGTTGGCCTCCGTCCAGCATTGGATGGGCCACAAGAACATCAACACGACACTCCGGTACGCGCATCTGGCACCGGAAAATCTGATGCAGGCGCGCAATGCGCTAGAGGCAGCACCGGCACAGCCGACCGCTTTTGAGTCGGTAGAGCGCGACACGTTCTTCAACTATGGTGAGGCTACAACGGCCTAGTTGGGACACATTTTCTGATTCGTGGCTCGGGCAGAGTAGACCCTGAGCGGCGACCGTGGGCCCACCCAAAACAGGGCGGGACACACCGGGACACATGGGGACACTTGGGACACGAATTTAGCGTTGCATAGTGTGTCCCACCTGTGTAAGATGCGCGCCAAGCCCTTGTATCTAAAGGGTTTCGCGAATTGACCAAGCTCTGGCACCAGATTTAGGTTCCAGCGGCGCAAGCTGTAAGAGTTCGAGTCTCTTCGTCCGCACCATGCTTCTGTAAGGTTGTACCGCAACATCGCAACACCGCAATATGGTGGGCGTAGCTCAGTTGGTAGAGCGCTGGATTGTGATTCCAGTTGTCGTGGGTTCGATTCCCATCGTCCACCCCATATTTCTTCGAAGGCGCCTTGATCGTGAGATCGGGCGCCTTTTTGTTTTTGCGCTGGGTGTATGGCTTGAGGGTTCTGGCGCCTGTGAGATCGAGCGGCGCTGACAATTTCATGGCGAATCACCTCTCGGTCAAATCGCATCCCGGCCCTTGCAATCCTCTGGTGGCGCCCCAATAAAAGCTGTTAGATTTCAGCCGGTTGAAACGCCGGCCCATTTGGCCGGCAGAGGAACAGCCCGATGATCGCAAAAGAAGCCCGTCAGGCCCTGGCGCTAAAGCGCTTTGCCGAGGCCAACCCGCAGCTGCTCGAAGAGATCCGCGAGCTGGATGCGCGCGAGCAGGCCCAGCAGATCGAGTGGGCGTTCGAGGATGCGGCCGAGGAGCAGGGTATCCAGCCTTGGGAGTTGGCCCTGCAACTGATCGCCGAAACCCCCGAGCAACTGCGGGCCATGCGCCTGGAAACGCACCGTGAGGTGGCCGAGGCGCTGGGGATGGAGTGGGAGGAGTACTGCCAGTTCAACGAAATCGAACCTGAATAAAGGAAGCGAATTCGTTGGTGGCAGTTGTTTGACAAGGTATTTCGGCTGCAGGTCGCCTGGTGGCGTCGTGCGGCCCCATTGAAGCAGGCCCGGCGCTATGTCGTGCGGGCCGTGAAAGTTAATCGACCGGCGTGGTTTCCCGTCGTCCCGAGTGGGGTGACTTCTGCTGCGCGACTCACTAGAATGCTTGCCCTTGATTCTGGAGTCGGGCTAACGCCGGCTAACGTCTGTGCAACGAGGAATATCCATGCAAGTTTCTGTTGAAAACACTTCCGCTCTCGAGCGTCGCATGACCATCGCCGTTCCGGCCGAGCGCGTCGAGAACGAAGTCAACAAGCGTCTGCAACAGACTGCCAAGCGCGCCAAGGTTGCCGGCTTCCGCCCAGGCAAAGTGCCGATGAGCGTGATTCGTCAGCGTTTCGAAGCCGATGCCCGTCAAGAGGCGTTCGGTGACCTCGTCCAGGCTTCCTTCTACGAAGCCATCGTCGAGCAGAAGCTGAACCCGGCTGGCGCCCCTGCGGTAGAGCCGAAGTCCTTCGAAAAGGGCAAGGACCTGGAGTTCGTCGCCATCTTCGAAGTGTTCCCGGAGTTCACCGTTGGCGGCCTCGAGTCGATCAGCGTCGAGCGCCTGAGCGCCGAAGTGGCTGATGCCGACCTGGACAACATGCTGGAAGTGCTGCGCAAGCAGAACACCCGCTTCGAGGCCGTCGAGCGCGCCGCGCAGAACGACGACCAGGTCAACATCGACTTCGTCGGCAAGGTCGACGGTGAAGTGTTCGCCGGTGGTTCGGCCAAGGGCACCCAGCTGGTACTGGGCTCCGGCCGCATGATCCCAGGCTTCGAAGACGGCCTGGTTGGCGCCAAGGCTGGCGAAGAGCGCGTTGTGAACGTGACCTTCCCAGAGGACTACCAGAACCTGGACCTGGCTGGCAAAGCCGCCGAGTTCACCATCACCGTCAACAGCGTTGCCGCTCCTGTGCTGCCAGAGCTGAACGAAGAGTTCTTCGCCCAGTTCGGCATCAAGGAATCGACCCTGGAAGGCTTCCGCACCGAAGTTCGCAAGAACATGGAGCGTGAACTGCGCCAGGCCATCAAGGCCAAGGTGAAGAACCAGGTCATGGACGGTCTGCTGGCTGCCAACCCGATCGAAGTGCCGAAAGCCCTGCTGGAAAACGAAGTCAACCGTCTGCGCGTGCAGGCTGTTCAGCAGTTCGGTGGCAACATCAAGCCTGAGCAACTGCCGGCCGAGCTGTTCGAAGAACAAGCCAAGCGCCGTGTGGTCCTGGGCCTGATCGTGGCCGAAGTGGTCAAGCAGTTCGAGCTGAAGCCGGACGAAGGCAAGGTTCGCGAAATGATCGAAGAAATGGCTTCGGCTTACCAAGAGCCTGAGCAGGTCATCGCCTGGTACTACAAGAACGACCAGCAACTGAACGAAGTCCGTTCGGTTGTGCTGGAAGAACAAGTTGTAGATACTGTTCTGCAGAAAGCGACTGTGACCGACAAGTCGGTCTCGTACGAAGATGCCGTTAAACCAGCACAGGCTCCAGCCGCCGCTGAGTAACAGGCTTCTCTCGTAGGAAACCCCCACAAGCCAGCCTTCGAGCTGGCTTGTGCGTATTCAAGCCATGACTATTTGGGAGTGAGCGCAGGACATGTCCCGCAATTCTTATATTCAGCAGAGCTCTGACATCCAGGCCGCAGGCGGTCTGGTCCCGATGGTTATCGAGCAGTCCGCCCGTGGCGAACGCGCTTACGACATCTACTCGCGCCTGTTGAAGGAGCGTGTGATCTTCCTGGTTGGCCCGGTAGAGGACTACATGGCCAACCTCGTCGTTGCGCAACTGCTGTTCCTTGAAGCGGAAAACCCGGACAAGGATATCCATCTGTACATCAACTCGCCGGGCGGTTCCGTCACCGCCGGCATGTCGATCTACGACACCATGCAGTTCATCAAGCCGGACGTCTCGACCATCTGCATCGGTCAGGCCTGCAGCATGGGCGCCTTCCTGCTGGCTGCTGGTGCCAAGGGCAAGCGTCACTGCCTGCCCAACTCGCGCGTGATGATCCACCAGCCGCTGGGCGGCTTCCAGGGTCAGGCCACCGATATCGAGATCCACGCCCAGGAAATCCTCAATATCAAGGCCCGCCTGAACGAGCTGCTGGCCTACCACACCGGCCAGGATCTCGAGACCATCAAGCGCGACACCGAACGTGACAACTTCATGAGCGCCTCGCGCGCGGCCGAGTACGGCCTGATCGACTCGGTCTACGACAAGCGGCAACTGGCCTCCTGAACCGGGGTGCCAGAGCAGGTAGGCGCGGAAAGCGCCTACCTGCGGACTTGAAAAAGCCCGCAATTGCCTTCATCTTGTGTTGCAAGCCTACCGGATTGGATCGATCGAATGACTGACACCCGTAACGGCGAGGACAGCGGCAAATTGCTTTATTGCTCCTTCTGCGGCAAAAGCCAGCACGAAGTGCGCAAACTGATTGCCGGGCCCTCGGTATTTATCTGCGACGAGTGCGTCGACCTGTGCAACGACATCATCCGTGAGGAGGTGCAGGAAGCCCAGGCCGAGAGCAGCGCGCACAAATTGCCTTCGCCGAAAGAAATCAGCGGTATCCTGGACCAGTACGTCATTGGTCAGGAACGCGCGAAGAAGGTGCTTGCCGTAGCGGTGTACAACCACTACAAGCGCCTGAACCAGCGTGACAAGAAGGGTGACGAAGTCGAACTCGGCAAGAGCAACATCCTGCTCATCGGGCCAACCGGCTCGGGCAAGACCCTGCTCGCCGAAACCCTTGCACGCCTGTTGAACGTACCGTTCACCATTGCTGACGCCACCACCCTGACCGAAGCCGGTTACGTGGGTGAGGACGTCGAGAACATCATCCAGAAGCTGTTGCAGAAGTGCGACTACGACGTGGAAAAGGCCCAGATGGGCATCGTCTACATCGACGAGATCGACAAGATTTCGCGCAAGTCGGACAACCCGTCCATCACCCGTGACGTATCGGGCGAGGGCGTGCAGCAGGCACTGCTGAAGCTGATCGAAGGCACCGTGGCCTCGGTTCCGCCGCAAGGCGGCCGCAAGCACCCGCAACAGGAATTCCTGCAGGTCGATACCCGCAACATCCTGTTCATCTGCGGTGGTGCCTTCTCGGGCCTGGAAAAGGTCATCCAGAACCGCTCCACCAAGGGTGGCATCGGTTTTGGCGCCGAAGTACGCAGCAAGGAAGAGGGCAAGAAGGTTGGCGAGTCCCTGCGTGAGGTCGAGCCGGACGATCTGGTCAAGTTTGGCCTGATCCCGGAATTCGTCGGCCGCCTGCCGGTGCTGGCAACCCTCGACGAGCTGGACGAGGCCGCGCTGATGCAGATCCTCACCGAGCCGAAGAACGCCCTGACCAAGCAGTATGCCAAGCTGTTCGAGATGGAAAACGTCGACCTCGAGTTCCGCAGCGATGCGCTCAAGGCCGTGGCGCGCAAGGCCCTGGAGCGCAAGACCGGCGCCCGTGGCCTGCGTTCGATCCTCGAAGGCGTGTTGCTCGACACCATGTACGAGATTCCTTCGAAGAAGGATGTCAGCAAGGTGGTGATCGACGAAAGCGTCATCGATGGCACTTCGCAGCCGCTGATGATCTACGAAAACAGCGAGCCGCAAGCCAAGGCCGCGCCGGACGCTTGATCCAGGTAATGGCCGGTTGACGGTTGCAAGCAAGAAGGGGCCTACGGGCCCCTTTCTGCTTTTCCTGCGCTAGCGCTTGTAATTTCCCAAGCCTGCCCCCACATTAGGTCCAAGTATCATTTCCACCGGTTTCCGGCCATAAGGCCGCTGTAGAGGCGAAATCATGAAGACCACCCTCGACTTGCCTCTTTTGCCATTGCGCGATGTCGTTGTTTACCCGCACATGGTCATCCCGCTGTTCGTGGGGCGCGAAAAGTCCATCGAAGCCCTTGAGGCGGCGATGACGGGCGAAAAGCAGATTCTTCTGCTGGCCCAGAAAAACCCGGCCGACGATGATCCGGGCGAAGACGCCCTGTACCGCGTCGGTACCGTTGCCACCGTGCTGCAATTGCTGAAACTGCCCGATGGTACCGTCAAGGTGCTGGTCGAGGGCGAGCAACGCGGCGCCGTGGAGCGTTTCAGCGAAGTAGAAGGGCACATCCGTGCCGAAGTTTCCCTGATCGACGAAGTCGACGCCGCCGAGCGCGAGTCGGAAGTGTTCGTCCGCACGCTGCTGTCGCAGTTCGAGCAATACGTGCAACTGGGCAAGAAAGTCCCAGCCGAAGTGCTGTCGTCGCTGAACAGCATCGAAGAGCCAGGGCGCCTGGTCGATACCATGGCCGCACACATGGCCCTGAAGATCGAGCAGAAACAGGAAATTCTCGAAATCGTCGACCTGCCGACCCGTGTCGAGCACGTACTGGCGCTGCTGGATGCCGAAATCGACCTGCTGCAGGTCGAAAAGCGCATTCGCGGTCGGGTCAAGAAGCAGATGGAGCGCAGCCAGCGCGAGTACTATCTGAACGAGCAGATGAAGGCCATTCAGAAGGAACTCGGTGATGGCGACGAAGGCCACAACGAAGTCGAAGAGCTGAAAAAGCGCATCGAAGCCGCTGGCCTACCCAAGGACGCACTGGCCAAGGCCCAGGCCGAGCTGAACAAGCTCAAGCAGATGTCGCCGATGTCGGCCGAGGCCACTGTGGTCCGTTCCTATCTCGACTGGCTGGTGCAGGTGCCGTGGAAGGCACAGAGCAAGGTGCGTCTGGACCTGGGCAAGGCCGAGGAAATCCTCGATGCCGACCACTACGGCCTGGAAGAGGTCAAGGAACGCATCCTCGAGTACCTTGCCGTGCAAAAGCGCGTCAAGAAGATCCGCGGCCCGGTACTGTGCCTGGTCGGCCCACCCGGCGTCGGCAAGACCTCGCTGGCCGAGTCGATCGCCGCTGCCACCAACCGCAAGTTCGTGCGCATGGCCCTGGGTGGTGTGCGTGACGAGGCCGAGATCCGTGGTCACCGCCGAACCTACATCGGTTCCATGCCTGGCCGCCTGATCCAGAAGATGACCAAGGTGGGGGTACGCAACCCGCTGTTCCTGCTGGACGAAATCGACAAGATGGGCAGCGACATGCGTGGCGACCCGGCCTCGGCACTGCTCGAAGTGCTCGACCCGGAGCAGAACCACAACTTCAACGACCACTACCTGGAGGTCGACTACGACCTCTCGGACGTGATGTTCCTGTGCACCTCGAACTCGATGAACATCCCGCCGGCGCTGCTCGACCGGATGGAAGTCATCCGCCTGCCGGGCTACACCGAGGACGAGAAGATCAACATCGCGGTCAAGTACCTGGTGCCCAAGCAGGTCAAGGCCAACGGCTTGAAGAAGGACGAGCTGGAAGTCGATGTCTCGGCGATCCGCGACATCATCCGCTTCTACACCCGCGAAGCCGGTGTGCGCGGCCTGGAGCGGCAAATCGCCAAGGTCTGCCGCAAGGTGGTCAAGGAACATACCGGGCAGAAGCAGGTCAAGGTCAAGGTAGCCAGCGAGCAGCTGGAGCACCTGCTGGGCGTGCGCAAGTTCCGCTACGGCCTGGCCGAGCAGCAGGACCAGATCGGCCAGGTTACCGGCCTGGCCTGGACCCAGGTGGGCGGCGAACTGCTGACCATCGAAGCCGTGGTCATCCCCGGCAAGGGCCAGCTGATCAAGACCGGCTCGCTGGGCGACGTCATGGTCGAGTCGATCACCGCCGCGCAGACCGTGGTGCGCAGCCGTGCCCGCAGCCTGGGTATCGCCGCCGACTTCCACGAGAAGCACGACGTGCATATCCACATGCCTGAGGGCGCCACGCCGAAGGATGGCCCAAGTGCCGGTATCGGCATGTGCACCGCGCTGGTGTCGGCGCTGACGCAGATTCCGGTACGTGCCGATGTGGCCATGACCGGCGAAATCACCCTGCGTGGCCAAGTGCTGGCCATTGGCGGGTTGAAGGAAAAACTGCTGGCGGCACACCGTGGCGGGATCAAGACGGTGATCATTCCCGAGGAGAATGTTCGCGATCTGAAGGAGATTCCGGAAAATATCAAACAGGATCTGCAGATCAAACCGGTCAAATGGATTGACGAAGTCCTGCAAATTGCGCTGCAATACGCCCCGGAGCCCTTGCCAGATGTGGCTCCGGAGATTGTCGCGAAAGATGAAAAGCGCGACGGCGATGCTAAGGAAAGAATTAGCACGCACTAGTAGTTTTTGGCTGGGGGGCTTTCCTTGACAGTTTTTTCGGGGCCTTGCTATAAAGCGGCACGCTATTGTCATCAGGCCACCCAGCGCACGTTTCATAAGCTTTTCATTACATACTTAGAAACAAACTCAATAGAGAAATAAGGGGACTTAGAGTGAACAAGTCGGAACTGATTGACGCTATCGCCGCATCTGCTGACATCCCGAAAGCTGTAGCCGGCCGTGCGCTGGACGCAGTCATCGAATCCGTCACCGGCGCCCTGAAGCAAGGTGACGATGTGGTACTGGTTGGCTTCGGTACCTTCTCGGTCAAGGAGCGTGCAGAGCGCACCGGCCGCAACCCGCAAACCGGTAACGCGATCAAGATCGCTGCCGCCAAGGTTCCAGGCTTCAAGGCTGGCAAAGGCCTGAAAGACGCCGTCAACTAAGTCGTCTCTTTCAGCCGGACCCGGCCTGGCCTGGTCCGAGCACGGTGATGGCGGGGCGCAAACGTTCCCGCCTGACACGTTTGCTAAGAAAAGGCGCATCCTCGGATGCGCCTTTCTTTTATCAGGTTTCTACCCACGCTCCGCGGTTGTCGACGCAGTGGTACAGCCGTTTCTGGGGGACGCATGCTGCAAAATATCAGGGACAATTCACAAGGTTGGATTGCCAAGACCATCATCGGCCTTATAGTCGTGTTGATGGCGTTGACCGGCTTCGAAGCCATTTTCCAGGCCGCCACCCATAGCCAGGACGCCGCCAAGGTGAACGGCCAGACCATCAGCCAGAACGAGCTGAGCCAGGCGGCCGACATGCAGCGCCGTCAGCTGATGCAACAATTGGGCAAGGATTTCGACCCGGCGCTGCTGGACGACAAATTGCTGCGCGAAGAGGCACTTAAGGGCCTGATCAGCCGCAAGCTGCTGCTGCAAGGCGCCGAAGATGCCAAATTCGCCTTCTCCGAGGCCGCACTGGATCAGGTGATCCTGCAGACGCCGGAGTTTCAGGTGGACGGCAAATTCAGTGCCGACCGTTTCGACCAGGTCATTCGCCAGATGGGCTATGGCCGCATGCAGTTCCGCGACATGCTCGCCGAGGAAATGCTCATCGGCCAACTGCGCACCGGCCTGGCCGGCAGCAGCTTCGTGACCGACCAGCAGGTCGATGCCTTTGCCCGCCTCGAGAAGCAGACCCGTGACTTCGCTTCCCTGACCTTCAAGGCCGACCCGGCCGCGGTCAAGGTCAGCGATGAAGAGGTCAAGGCGCACTACGACCAGCACGCCAAGGAGTTCATGTCGCCAGACCAGGTGGTGATCGACTACATCGAGCTGAAGAAGTCGGCGTTCTTCGATCAGGTCAAGGTGACCGACGAAGAGCTCAAGGCCCAGTATGAGAAGGAAATCGCCAACCTCGCCGAGCAGCGCCATGCCGCGCACATCCTCATCGAGGTGAACGATAAGGTCACCGACGCCCAGGCCAAGGCCCGCGCCGAAGAGATCGAGCAGCGTCTGGCCAAGGGCGAAGACTTTGCCGCGCTGGCCAAGGAGTTCTCCCAGGACCCGGGTTCGGCCAATAGCGGCGGTGACCTTGGCTTCGCCGGCCCGGGCGTTTACGACCCGGCGTTCGAGGATGCGCTGTACAAGCTGCAGGACGGCCAGGTCTCGGCGCCGGTTCGCACCGAGTTCGGCTACCACCTTATCAAGCTGCTGGGCGTGCAGGCGCCGGAAGTGCCGAGCTTCGCCAGCCTGAAGGACAAGCTGACCCGTGACCTGAAGATCCCGCTGGTCGAGCAGCGTTACGTAGATGCCAGCAAGCAGCTGCAGGATGCTGCCTACGAGGCTTCGGACCTGGCCCAGCCGGCCCAGGACCTGAACCTGAAGGTGCAAACCTCCGCAGCCTTCGGCCGCGAGGGTGGCGAAGGCATCACTGCCAACCGTTCGGTCGTGCAGGCCGCATTCTCCGAAGAAGTGCTGGAGGAGGGTGCCAACAGCACCGCCATCGAGCTCGACCCGGAAACCACCGTGGTGCTGCGCGTCAAGGAGCACCGCAAGCCTGAGCAGCTGCCGCTGGAAGCCGTGGCCAAGAACATCAGCGAGCACCTGGCCAAGGAGAAGGCAACTGCCGAGCTCAAGGCCAAGGCGGACAAGCTGATTGCAGGCCTGCGTGACGGTTCCATCGCAGCGGGCAGTGTGCACGAAGGGCAGGGCTGGAAGGCCTATGAAGCAGTTACCCGCGGCGAGGACGGTATCGACCCGGCCGAGCTGCAGGCGCTGTTCCGCCTGGGCAAGCCACAGGCCAAGGACAAGCCGGTTTATGGCAGCGTCGTGCTGCGTGACGGTAGCCTGGTGGTACTGCAGCTCAAGGGTGTCAACGAAGGCGCTGCTGCCACCGATGAAGAGAAGCAGCAGATCCGCCGCTACCTCGCGTCGCGTGCTGGCCAGCAGGACTTCGCGGCATACCGCAAGCAGCTGGAAGCCAAGGCGGACATCACCCGTTACTAAGGTGATGGATGCATGAACGAACAGGCCGCCCAGTGCGGCCTGTTTCGTTTCTGTTCTCTGTGCCGGCCTCTTCGCGGGTAAACCCGCTCCCACAGGTACAACACAGGTTTCAAGTACAGTGGTGAACCTGTGGGAGCGGGTTTACCCGCGAAGAGGCCGGCACCAGCAGCGCAGGGCCTAGCGTTTCACCCCTTCATGGATATCCAGCGTATCCCGCGCAATCTCCCGCCCCAGGGCAATCAGCTCCGGCGCCTTGTAGAACTCGAAAAACCGGCACACTCGTTTGGGCACGTTGATCAGCACATCCGGTGGATAGCCTGCGATCTTGTACTGTGCCAACGAGGTCTGCATGACCTCGAAGCTCTGGTTGATCAAGTCCAGCAGCGAAGCGGGCCCCACGTTGTCGATGATGAACGAGCCGGTCGCAGACTTTGGCGCACCCTCGCGCTCCGGTGCCGCCGCCGGTTGCTGGCCTTCCGGGTTGGCGGCATCGGCCAGCCACGGGTTAGGCGGCGCCAGCCCTTCGGCGACGATTTCCTGCTCGATACGTATCAGCTCCTCCGCCGGCTTGCGCCGGAACGGCAAGCGCGAACCTAGCGAACTGAGTAGCGCATCGAAACGCATCTTGAACGCCGCCGGGCGTTCGATCACCGGTAGCTGGTACTGCTTCTGGTTGGTGGCATTGAGGTTGACCGCGATGATCAGGTCGCAGTGGCTGGACACCACCGGCACGATCGGCAGCGGGTTGAGGATGCCGCCGTCGACCAGCATGCGGTTGCCTTGCATCACCGGGGTGAACAGGCTGGGGATGGCTGCCGAGGCGCGCATGGCCTGGTGCAGGCAGCCCTCCTGGAACCAGATTTCCTGCTGGTTGGTGAGGTCGGCTGCAACCGCGGTGTAGGGGATGCGCAATTGCTCGATGTTGATCTCGCCGACGATCTTGCGGATTTGCCCGAACACCTTGTCGCCGCGAATTGCGCCTAGGCGAAAGCTGACATCGACCAGGCGCAACACATCCAGGTAGTCGAGGCTCTCGATCCAGTTGCGGTAGTCTTCCAGCTTGCCGGCGGCATAGATGCCGCCGATCACCGCACCCATCGAGCAGCCGGCGATACAGGCAATGTCGTAGCCGCGGCGCTCGATTTCCTCGATCACGCCGATGTGTGCATACCCCCGGGCTCCACCCGATCCCAGTACCAGTGCCACGCGTTTGCTCATGAACATTCCCCGGCCAGTGCAACCATGGTCCTACAATGCACCCATCGCCACCTGTGCTTCAATGTGCATCGTGCTGAGCTACTGTAATAAAACTGGCTGGGCCAAGCTGGCTGGGCAGGGCACTTTTCAGCTGCCGGGGCGTCGAACAGCCGATGTTTTTTCCATTGAGGTATTACCGATGAAAGCCTGGATCTGCCTTCCACTGATTGCCTTGGCCCTTGCTGGCTGCGCGGGCAAGACGGCCTACCGCGAGAGTTGCGCAACCCAACTGGATGCCGCCTGGAAGGAGCTGGACCTGGCCAAGGCCGAAGGCTTTGCCGGTGCCGTGAGCTACTCCAAGGCCTTGTCGCTGCTGACCGGTGCCAAGACCCAACAGCAGTTCGAAGGTTATGAAAGCTGTACCAGAAAAGCCGAAAAGGCCCGTTTCTACATTCGTGAGTCTCGCGCCGGGCGCTGACCAAGGAGCGTCTTTCAATGTCTGCCATGCTCGATCATGTGGTTGCCCAGATAGTGGCCTTGCAGGTGCGCCTGCTGGCCTGCCGCGAGCGCCTGGCTGCCGATACCGACAGCGAGGCCTTGCATGACCTGCGCACCACCCTGCGGCGCCTGCGCAGCCTGCTGCGGCCGCTGCGAGGGCTGCCGGGGGTGGAGCAGCTGGAGGAGGCCGCCAGGTCGTTGGGTGCCCTCACCACGCCGTTGCGCGACCGTGAGGTGCTGGCGGCCGAACTGATCGGGCATGGTTTTGCCGAGGCCGGGCAGCGGCGCCTGGAAGGGCGTGCCAGGACATTCGCCAGTGTTGCCGCCAGCCCCGAGCTGACGCGGGTGCTGGCGATTGTCGACGCGTTTCCGCTGTTCATGCGTGCAGCCGGTCGCGAGGGCCTGGTCAAGGCGCTGGAAAAGCGCATCGACAAACGCCTGGGCAAGCAGTGGCGCAAGTTGTACCAGGCGCTGCAGGACCCGGCCCACGACCGCCACCGCCTGCGTTTGCTGATCAAGCGTGCGCGCTATGGCGATGAGGCCTATCCGCAGCTCGACCATGCGGGCAAGCAGTTGCGGCGCTTGCTGAAGCAGGCCCAGGGCGACCTGGGTGACTGGCATGATCGCCTGCAATGGCTGCTGCAGGCGCGCGAGCATGCCGACCTGGCGCCGTGCAGGGTCGCCTGGGAGCAGGAATTGCATGAGGCCGAGCGCCATTCGGATGCGACGCTGGATGCACTGCAGCAGGCGTTGGCGCGGCGAAAGCCCGAAAAATGACCGAAATGCGGGGTGATCGGCATGGGTTTGCTGGCTAGGATGGGCAGACCTTATTCGCAGCAGGCAGGAGCCGGCCAATGAATTTCAACCAACTGCTCGACGCCGTGCGGGCCAACCCCGAAGCTGTATCTGTCCCGCCAAGCTGGGCCCAGGGGCGCGCCGCCTTTGGCGGGCTGATGGCGGCCATGGTGTATGAAGCCATGCGCCAGAAAATCTCCGATGACCGCCCCGTGCGTTCGTTGGCCATCAGCTTTGTGGCGCCAGCCGCGGCAGATGTGCCAATCCGCTTCGATGTAGAGGTGCTGCGTGAAGGCAAGGCTGTCAGCACCTTGCTGGGCCGTGCCGTTCAAGACGGCCAGGTAGTGACGCTGGTGCAGGGCAATTTCGGTGCAGGGCGGCCGTCGGTGGTCGATGTGCCAGCTTTGCCGGCCGAGGAAATGAAAGCGCTCGACGATGCAGCTCCCGAGCTACCCCATATCAAAGGCGTTACTCCTGAGTTCATGCAGCATGTGGCCTTG
Organism: Pseudomonas sp. C5pp; assembly: GCF_000814065.1. Lineage (NCBI taxonomy): Bacteria > Pseudomonadati > Pseudomonadota > Gammaproteobacteria > Pseudomonadales > Pseudomonadaceae > Pseudomonas > Pseudomonas sp. C5pp. Next base: position 88,094 of record NZ_JWLN01000022.1, read on the forward strand.
CGCTGGGCGGTGGGTGGATTGCCGTTCAGTGGCAATCAGTCGCGGCAAATGGGCGGCTGGGTACGTTTGCGCGGGGTGGCCGAAGAACCGGTCAACGAGGCGCACCTGCTGGCGTTGGTCGATGCCTGGCCGCCGAGCCTGATGCCGTTTCTCAAGCAGCCGGCTGCCGGCAGCACGTTGACCTGGACCATCGAATTCATGCAGCCCACGGCGCAGCTGTCGACCCTGGACTGGTGCCGTTATTGCGTGGAAACCGAGCATGCGCGGGATGGTTACGGGCACGCTGCCGCTGCGTTGAGGACGGCGCAGGGCGAGTTGCTGGCCCTGAGCCGGCAGACGGTTACCGTGTTTGCCTGACCGAGCCTGGGAGCGCGTTGCGCTCCGATCGCGACACAGGGCCGCTCCCACAGGATCGCGTAAATTTCAGGACATATGCGGTTCTTGTGGGAGCGGCCTTGCGTCGCGATTGGGTTGCAGAGCAGCCCCAATGGCATCAGCGCCGATGCTTGTGTCGTTCCCGCCAGGCCTTCCACCAGGCCCCGCTCAGCAAGAAGCGCGGAAAGGTGATGAACTGCTCGGTCAGCAGGCGTTGCACGGCATCCTTGCGGTTGGCGAAGGGTTCGGGTTGCTCGGCTTCCAGTCGATGGCCCTGGCGCTGCAGGCCCAGGCCGGCGATCAGGGCAATGATGCCAACGGCAATCTGGCCCAGGTCCAGGCCGAACAGGCCGGACAGAATCAGCAACGTGCCAAGGATGAACAAAGGCACGGCGATCAGGTGCAGCACCAGGTTGGCCGGGTGGCGGTGATTGTGGTGGTAGCCGCGCCATTGCCAGGCGGGCAGGTTGGGCAGGCGTTTGCTCATGGGCATTTCCTCTCGGTCATGCCCAAAGCTTAGTGCGCCCCCCAGGCGGGGGCCAATCGAGGCTGGCTATGGTGACTATAGCTTGAGCTGGCCAATGGCCTTGTTCAGTTCACCGGCCAAGGTTGCCAGTTCGCTGCTGGTGGTTGCCGAGCCCACGGTCTGTTGCACGGTCTGTTCGGTGACATCGCGGATACTCACCACGGCGCGGTTCATTTCCTCGGCCACCTGGCTTTGCTGCTCGGCTGCCACGGCAATCTGGGTGTTGCTTTCGCGCATCTGCGCCACGGCACCGGTAATTTCGGCCAGTGCTTCGCCGGCCTCCTGGGCCTGGCGGACGCAGTCGTCGGCCTTGTACGAGCTTTCCTGCATGAATTCCACTGCATCCCGGGTGCCCGACTGCAGGGCCGAAACCATGGTGGTGATCTCGTCGGTGGAGTTTTGCACGCGCTTGGCCAGGTTGCGCACTTCATCGGCCACTACGGCAAAGCCGCGGCCCAGGTCGCCGGCGCGCGCAGCTTCGATGGCGGCATTGAGCGCCAGCAGGTTGGTCTGCTCGGCGATGCTGTGGATCACACTGACCACGCCATTGATCTTCTGACTGTCTTCGGCCAGTTGACGAATCATCTCGGCAGTTTGCTGCACGCCGCTGGACAGCCCGGAGATCGAGTCCTGTACCCGGCTGACCACCTCCTGGCCGCTACCGGCCAGGGCGTCGGCTGTTTGTGACAGGTCACGGGTGGCGCCGGCATGCTGGGCGATGTGGTGCACCGTTGCTGACATTTCGTTGATGGCGGTAGCGGCCTGGTCGGTCTCGCTCTGCTGGCCAAGCATGCCGTGGCGCACGTCGCTCATGCTCGCGGCCAGGCGCGCGGCACCGGAGTCCAGTTGCGCAGCGGTGTGGGCGACAGTACTGACCACGCGGTGGTAGGTCGCCTGCATGGCATTGAAGGCCCCGGCCATCTGGCCGACCTCGTCACCACAGGCCAACGGCACGCGGGCCGACAGGTCGCCGGTCTTTTCCACGTGCAGCATCACATCCTTGAGGGTGTTGAGCTGGCTGAGCAGGAAGCGGATCAGCAACTGCGAGGCGCCGAGCATGGCCAGCATCAGGATCAGTACGCATACCGCGTAGTTGCTGAATCGGTCGAAGAACACCTGGCGCAGGCTTGGCGACTGGGCCAGCACGGCCATTTGCTGATCACCGTTGCGCAGTACCTGTGCGCCCTGTAGCGGGTTATTGCCCAAGAGCCGGGCGGCAGGCAGTTCGACCCAGCCTTGGGCATTGCGCAGGGCCTCCAGGGGTTCGCCTGCGAAGGTGGGCGTTTGCCCGGGCGACCAGCTGATGACATTGGCCGGGCGGGGCAGCGGCTGGCCGGCCGGCCAGGCAGCAAGCAGTTGCGCCTGCGCGGCCGCCTGGGCCTGCGCGGCCTCGGCGCGGGCGCGCTGCTCCAGGTGCACGGCATAGAGCACCAGCAGCAAGGTCGTGACAAAGGCCACCGCGTTGACGGCCCAGAACTTGTACTTCAGGGAAACATTGCTAAGCCAGGCACCCATGGGCAGGTCTTCTCTGAGTTGAGCGGGAACAATATTGGCAAGGTGCCATCATTGTGCCTGCACAACCCAGGGCCTTTCTTGATGTGTATCAAGAAAATTCCGCCGCAAGTTCTGCCGCGCTTTTGTAGGAGCGGCCTTGTGTCGCGATAGGGGTGCGAAGCGCCCCCAGGTTTTCAGCTTCAGCGGATAGATTGCCGGGGCCGCGTTGCGGCCCTTTCGCGACACAAGGCCGCTCCTACAGGAGAACGCGTCGGGTTCAGGGGAGTTGGAAAAACGCCCGCGCCGTTGCCGTGGTATGTGCCGCCGTGTGTTCGGTCGACTCACCCCGGTGCAAGGCCACTTCACGCAACACCTCTGGCAGGAACGCTGGTTCGTTGCGCCCGTTCTTCGGCTTGGGCCGCAGGCTGCGTGGTAGCAGGTAAGGCGCATCGCTCTCCAGCATCAGCCGCCCCTCGGCAATGTTGCCCACCAGCGGATGCAGGTGGGTGCCACGGCGTTCGTCGCAGATCCAGCCGGTAATACCGATGTGCAGGTCCATGTCCAGGTAGGCGAACAGCGCGTCGCGCTCGCCGGTAAAGCAGTGCACCACTGCGCCGGTCAGATGGTCGCGGTAATCCTTGAGGATCGCCAGCAGGCGTTCGCTGGCGTCGCGTTCGTGCAGGAACACCGGCAGACGCAGCTCGGCAGCCAGTGCCAGTTGTGCCTCCAGGGCTTTTTCCTGCAGCGGGCGAGGGGAGAAGTCCCGGTTGAAGTCCAGGCCGCATTCACCCACGGCGCGTACACGTGGTTCACTCAACAGCTGGCGCAACTGGCGCTCGCTGCCGGCATCCCAGGTTTTGGCATCATGAGGGTGTACGCCTGCCGTGGCGAACAGGTGCGCGCCGCTCGCATCCAGTTGCTGGCACAGCTCCAGCGCCTGTTCGCTGACCGCCAGGCTGGTGCCCGTCAGCACCATTTGCGTGACCCCGGCCTCAAGGGCGCGCTCGACGATTGCCGCCTGCTGGTCGTGGAAACTGCTGTTGGTCAGGTTGACGCCGATATCGATCAGTTGCATGGTGCTATCTCGTGCCGCGGGGCGGCCAGCATAGCAAAAACCGTGTTTTTCTGAAAAAAACCAAGAACTTCATGCTGTTGCTGTGGTCTTTTGCCGTCATTTCTCTCTTGGCGGTGCAACTCCATGGATGCCGCCCACCGACCACGGACACGTTTTCGCATGCAGCGATGCCGGCTCATTTTCCTGCTGACGCTTGGGCTGACCTTGACCGGGCCTGCTCACGCGCGCGTGCCGGGACCGCAGCAGAACATCGCGCCGGCCAAGGTCCGTGACCTGCAACAGATTCGCACCAGCAAGGTGCTGCGGGTGCTGGTCAACCAGAGCCGCAACAGCTCCGGTGAGGTCAAGGGCGAGCCGGTCGGCATCGAATACTATCGCCTGCGTGCCCTGGAACATTACCTCAATGCCCGCGCCGCCGACGGCCAGGAGATCCAGCTCAAGCTGATCCCGCGGGCCAAGGAGCAGTTGCTGGGGGCCCTGGCCCGTGGCGAGGGTGACCTGGCCGCGCCGGGTGAACTGCTCGACCCCGCCGTGGTGCGTGGGGTCAGCAGCAGCGCGCCGGTGCTCGACCAGGTACCGCTGCTGCTGGTGGGGCGCAAGGGCGAGCGCAGTTTCAGCCATGTCGAGCAGTTGTCCGGGCGTACCGTGGCCCTGACCAGCGCCAGTGCCGCCGGCCCGTTGATCCAGCAGGTCAACCAGCAGCTGGCGCTGCGCAAGCGCGCGCCGATCAAGGTGGAGTGGGTCGACTCGACCCTGGCGGTGGAAGATGTGCTGGAAATGGTCCAGGCCGGCATCTATCACCTGACCGTGGTCGAGCAGCCGATCGCCCGGCGCTGGGCCAGGGTGATGCCGCGCCTGAGGCTGGACAGCCGCGTAAAACTGGGGGCGCCGCAAGCCATGCGTTGGTATGTGGGGCGCGATGCGCCGCAGTTGCTGGCCACGGTCGATCGATTTCTGCAGGGCTACCGGGCGCCGGACAACCAGGACGCCGCGTTCGAGCGCATCTACCGTCGCCAGTACCGGGTGCACGACCCCTTGGCCCGCAAGAATCGCCAGCGCCTCACCGCGCTGCGGGGGGTGCTGCAGAAGCACGGTGATGCGCAGCAGATAGACTGGCTCAACCTGGCCGCGCTGGCCTTCAAGGAGTCGACGCTCAACCCGGCAGCGCGTGGCACCGGAGGGGCCCATGGCCTGATGCAAATCACCCCTTCGGCGGCGCAGCGCGTGGGTGTGAGCAACACCGCCACGGTGGATGGCAATGTCCAGGCCAGTGCCCGCTACCTGGCGCTGATCCGGCGCAAGTTCTTTGCCAGCGCCAAGATCAACGAGCGCGAGCGCATGGCCTTCGTCCTGGCGGCCTACAACCTGGGGCCCGAGCGGGTCCAGGCCATGCGTGCGGAGGCGCGGCGTCGCGGGCTGAATGGCGACCAGTGGTTCTTCCAGACCGAACGCATCGCCATGGAGCAGGTGGGCATGGGGCCAGTCAACTTCGTCAACAGCGTCAACAAGTACTTTGTAGCGTTCAATCGGGAACGTGCTGCGCTGGAGCGTGTAGCTAAGCGCTGACAAATCGATTTTGTCGATTGTTATGTTGGGTTTTTTGCGATTCTCATATCTACTAGATCGATTATGATGGCGCCCATCCCAACACAACTTTCCTCGCTTCAAGGAGTCTTCGACATGAACAACGCTACCCTCAACGCTCTGTTCTCCACCCGCGCCGGCGCTGGCCTGAGCGTCATCCGTATTCTGGTCGGCATCATCTTCATTGCCCATGGTGCGCAGAAACTGTTCGGCATGTTCGGTGGCTATGGCCTGGAAGGCACCGGCCAGTGGATGGAGAGCATCGGCCTGGCCCCGGGTTACCTGATGGCCCTGTTGTCTGGTAGTGCCGAGTTCTTCGGCGGCCTGGCGCTGGTGATCGGCCTGCTGGCCCGCCCGGCGGCCCTGGTGCTGGCGGTAACCCTGGTGGTGGCGATCCTCTCGGTGCACATCGGCAACGGCCTGTTCATGTCCAACAACGGCTATGAGTTCGGCCTGGCCCTGCTGGCTGGTACCGTCGCGGTACTGATCGAAGGCGCTGGCCGCTTCTCGCTGGACCGCCTGATCGCCCGCTGATACACCGCAAATGCCAAGATACGAGCCTCAGGCCGATCACTTTCGGCTTGAGGCTTGTATCTTGCCGCTTGTAGCTCTAGCATACCGTCTGCGCCGATTTAAACAGCTACTTGCGGGGCGCAGGAAAGCCCCTCTCCGGGTCATCCGAAATACCGCTAAAGCGCTGGTTCGGTGACGCCTCCCACCGCTGCCCAGCGGGATTCGCGAGGCGGAGAGAAGCTCCATGAGTTGCCCACGTACCAGTGTCTGTTTGAGCCCCTTGCCTGCCAGCCAGGCGTCCCGCACACCGCGCATCCTGCTCGGCGGCCAGCATCAACCCACTCTTTTGCGTCACCTTGAAGGCCTGTCCAGGCGCAAGGGCCAGGCGCGTGCCTTTCTGATCCAGTTCGCCGATACCGGCTGCCACCTCGCGCAGTATGGCAATGACCGTTTCGACCTGGCCGTGATCCAGGCCCCGGCGCCGGACGAGGCCGCCGATATCATCGGCCACCTCACCCGTATCGCGCGCCAAGGCCTGATTACCCGCCGCTGAGGAGCGCGCTGTTGAGTACCAATATCATCACCACGGAAGGCCATGAGGCGCTGAAGAAAGAACTGGACCACCTGTGGCGAGTGTACCGCCCGGAGATTACCCAGAAGGTTACCTGGGCGGCCTCGCTGGGCGACCGCAGCGAGAATGCCGACTACCAGTACAACAAGAAGCTGCTGCGCGAGATCGACCGCCGGGTGCGTTACCTGCGCAAGCGTCTTGAGGATGTGAAGGTGGTGGCCTACTCGCCGCAGCAGGAGGGCAAGGTGTTTTTCGGTGCCTGGGTGGAGATTGAGAACGACGAGGGCGAGACCATGAAGTTTCGCATTGTCGGGTATGACGAGATCTATGGGCGCAATGACTACATCTCGATCGACTCGCCCATGGCTCGTGCCTTGCTGAAGAAGGAGGAGGGTGATGAGGTGGTGGTGCACACACCTACCGGTGAAGCGACCTGGTATGTAAACAGCATCAGCTACGGGCAATGAGTCGATTTTGACTGTGCCGGCCTCTTCGCGGGCTTGCCCGCTCCCACAGGGTTACCACAGCATTTGACCGTTGTGTCGGACCTGTGGGAGCGGGTTTACCCGCGAAGAGGCCGGCACAGGCTGTCATCAACTCTCGCGTAAAACCGCCAACGGGCTGGCATTCAATGCCCGCCGCGTCCCCAGCACCCCTGCACCACCCACCAGCAGCGCCCCTGCCAGCGGCAACAGCAGCAACCACACATGCGGGCTCCATTGCAGGTCGAAGGCATAGCGGTACAGCACCAAGGTAATCAGCTCACACCCTACCGCCGCCAGCAAGCCGCTGGCCGCACCCAGCAAGCCGAACTCGATCCGCCGCGCCTTGACCAGCAATGGCCGCGCCGCGCCCAGCGCACGCAGCAAGGCGCCCTGGCGGATGCGCTCGTCCAGCGTTGCCTGCAAGCCAGCGAACAGCACCGCCAGCCCGGCTGCCAGCACGAACAGCAACACATACTCGACCGCCAGGGTCACCTGGGCGAGGATGCTGCGCAGCTGATCGAGCAGGGCGTCTACCTGCAGGATGGTCACTGCCGGGAATGCCCGTGACAGCGCCACCACATCCAGGTCATGGCCCGGTGCCAGATAGAAGCTGGTCAGGTAGGTGGTCGGGAGCCCCTGCAGCGTGCCGGGTTGGAAGATCATGTAGAAGTTCGGCTGGAAGCTGTCCCAGTGCACGCTGCGCAGGCTGCTGACCCGTGCCTGGCGTTGCTGGCCGCCGATGTCGAAGGTAAGCAGGTCGCCCAGTTGCAGTTTCAGGCTGTTGGCCAGTTCTGCCTCCACCGACACACCGGGGATTTCATCTTCGGCGGGCAACGCCTGCCACCAGTTGCCGCCTGTCAGTGCGTTGCCTTCGGGCAGCTCGGCTGCCCACGTCAGGCTGAGGTCGCGCTGAACGGCGCGCTCACCTGCCGAGTCCTTGCTGACCACCTGCTGCACCGGTTGCTCGTTGATTTTTACCAGGCGGCCGGGTGTCACCGGGTACAGCGGCGCCGAGGTGGCATTGACCTGCTGCAGGTGTTGGGCGAAGGGCTCACGATCATCCGGCAGGATGTTCAGGGCGAAATGGTTGGGTGCATCCTTGGGCAGCTGCGCTTGCCAGGTGTCGAGCAGTTCTGCGCGCAGCAGCGCGACCAGCGCCATGGCCAGCAGGATCAGGCCGAAGGCCAGGGCCTGGCCGGCAGCGGCCATGGGGTGGCGCAGCAGTTGGCCCAGCCCCAGTCGCCAGGTCAGTGGTGCCCCGGCCAGCAATTGGCGCAGGCTGCGCAAACCGAGCAGCAGCAGGCCGCCGAGCAGCAGCGCGGCGACCAGGCCGCCACCGAGCAGGGCGAAGGTGAGCAGCAGGTCGAGGCTCAGGCGCCACATGATCAGGCCCAGTGCAAACAGGGCCGCACCGTACACCAGCCAGCTGCTGGGCGGTATCGGCAGCAGGTCGCGGCGCAGCACGCGAAGCGGCGGTACCTGGCCCAGCGCGGCAATTGGCGGCAGGGCGAAACCGGCCAGGGCTACCAGCCCGGTAGCGATGCCGGCCAGGGCTGGGACGATGCCGCCTGCAGGCACCACGCTTGGCAACAGGCCATGCAGCAGGCGGAACAGGCCCAGTTGTGCCAGCCAGCCGAGCAGGGCGCCGGCCAGCGCGGCGACCAGGCCGAGCATGGCCAACTGCAGGCAGTACAGGCCCAGTGCCTGGCGGCGCGAAAGGCCCAGGCAGCGCAGCAGGGCGCTGGCGTCCAGGCGGCGTGCGGCATAGCGGCTGGCCGACAGGGCCACGGCAACGCCTGCCAGCAGCACCGCCACCAGGCTGGCCATGTTCAGGTAGCGCTCGGCCTTGCCCAGCGCGCCGCCGACCTGCTGGTTGCCGTCGCGGGTGTCGCGCAGGCGCTGGTTGGCGGCCAGGTCCTTTTTCAGTGCCCCGCGGTACTGGGCCAGCGCTTCGGCATCGCCGCGCCACAGGTCGCGGTAGGTGACCCGGCTGCCCGGCTGGATCACGCCGGTGGCTTGCAGGTCGGCCAGGTTCATCATTACCCGTGGGGTAAGGCTGTAGAAGTTGTTGGCGCGGTCCGGTTCGTAGGTCAGTACGCGGCTCATGCGCAGCGTCTTCATGCCCACGTCGATGCTGTCGCCAACCTTCAGCCCCAATGCCGCCAACAGGCGTGGTTCGACCCATGCTTCGCCAGGTGCCGGGCCGCCGCCCGGGGTTTCTGCGGCATAGGGCTCTGCGGCACTGCGCACTTGCCCGCGCAACGGGTAGGCACCGTCGGCAGCCTTGACGCTGGACAGCTGGATGCCGTTGTCGCCGCCGACCACGCTGGTGAACTCGACGACCTGGGCGTGGCGCATGCCCAGTGCCTTGCCGGCCTCGATCTGCTGGTCGCGGGCCGGGGCGCTGCCCTGCAGCACCAGGTCGGCACCAAGGAACTCGCTGGCGCGCAGTTGCATGGCGCCGTTGAGGCGGGCACCGAAATAGCCGATGGCAGTGCTGGCCGCGACCGCCACCAGCAGGGCGAAGAACAGCACGCGCACTTCGCTTGCGCGAATGTCGCGCAGCAGCTGGCGCAGGGCCAGGCCGCACAGGCGGGACAGCGGCATGTGGGTCATCAGGCCTCCGCCGGGGCCACCAGGCGGCCCGCATCCAGGCGAATCTGGCGGCGGCAGCGCCGGGCCAGGCGTTCGTCATGGGTAACCAGCACCAAGGTGGTGCCGCGCTCCTTGTTCAGTTCGAACAGCAAGTCGCTGATGCGTTCGCCGGTGTGGCTGTCGAGATTGCCGGTGGGTTCGTCGGCAAACAGCACTGCCGGTTGCGCGGCGAAGGCGCGGGCGATGGCCACCCGTTGTTGTTCGCCGCCCGAAAGCTGGCGCGGAGTGTGGCTAAGGCGCTTGCCCAGACCGACCCGTTCGAGCAGGGTGCGCGCGTGTTCGCGGGCATCGCGGCGGCCATCCAGCTCCAGCGGCAGCATGACGTTCTCCAGGGCATTGAGGCTGTCGAGCAACTGGAACGACTGGAACACGAAACCCACATGTTCGGCGCGCACCCGCGCGCGCTGGTCTTCATCCAGTGGCCCCAGGTCGTGGCCAGCAAGGATGACCTTGCCGGCACTGGGCTGGTCGAGGCCGGCGAGCAGGCCAAGCAGGGTCGACTTGCCCGAACCCGAGGCGCCGACAATGGCCAGGCTGTCGCCTTGGGCCAGGTCGAGGGACAGGGCGTGCAGGATGGTCAGGTCACCTTCCGCGCTGGGGACCACTTTGCTAAGGTTCTGCGCAACGAGAATGCTGGGGCCCATGGAGAATCCGATGCGAGTGTGGTGGTTGAGTGCCGGTCTGGCCCTGTATTGCCTGGCCCAGAGCGCGGCGGCGGGAACACTGCTGGTTGTCGGCGATAGTATCAGCGCCGGTTTTGGCCTGGATACCCGCCAGGGCTGGGTCTCCCTGTTGCAGACCCGCCTGCGGGACGAAGGTTTCGACGACAAAGTGGTCAATGCATCGATCAGCGGCGACACCAGTGCAGGTGGCCAGGCGCGGCTGCCGGCGCTGCTTGCAGCGCACAAACCGAGCCTGGTGGTGCTGGAGCTGGGTGGCAACGATGGCCTGCGTGGGCAGTCGCCAGCGCAATTGCAACAAAATCTTGCCTCGATGATCGAGAGCTCGCGCAAGGCCGGTGCCAAGGTGGTGCTGCTGGGCATGCGCCTGCCACCCAATTATGGCGTGCGCTACACCACCGCCTTCGCCCAGGTGTATGAACAGCTGGCGACAGAAAAACAGGTGCCGCTGGTGCCGTTTTTCCTCGAGGGGGTAGGGGGCGTGCCTGAGTTGATGCAGGCGGATGGCATTCACCCGGCCCAGGCTGCTCAGCAGCGCCTGCTGGAAAATGCCTGGCCGGCGATAAAACCCTTGCTGTGACGCTTTAAACGGCGCCTGCTTTCGGCTAATGTTGCGCCCCCCGTTTCGAGTGCCACCGATGCCGCGCCCTGCCTGGTCCCTGTATGCCTACCAACTGATCGAGCCTGATGAGCAGCTCGACCTGTTCGCCTGCCAGGAAATCCGCGTCCACCTCGTGGCCCGCCAGCTGGAGCTGGGCGTACCGGCCGACCGCACCTTGTGCGGTGGCCTGCTGCCGGCGCAACCGCGCTGGTCGGGGGTGCCGCGCTCGATCTACCGCGACGGCCGTCTGTGCGACCTGTGCCGCGCCATCCTCGATGCCCAGCGGCGCGGTATGCGCCCGGTGTGGCCGGAGCTGCAGGGCGGCTGAACGCCGCACCTTTCATCATCTGAAACGCTTGCATAGCGCCAATGCCTCCCGCTTGCATCGGCGCGGGTGTACAATCGATTCTCTTGACCCACCTTTCGAAGGATTTACCGGATGTTGCCGCGCTTTCCTGCCGTCACCCGTAGCCTGTCCCTGGCCGCCCTGCTGGTAGCAGGCCCCGCTGCTGCGCTGGAGCTGCCACTGCCACCACCCGGTGAAGACATCATCGGCCAGGTGCATGTGATCAAGGCAAAGTACGAGGACACGTTTGCCGATATCGGCACTGCCAACGACCTCGGCTACCTGGAAATGATCGCCGCCAACCCGGGCGTGGACCCATGGCTGCCAGGTGCCGGCACCGAGATCATCCTGCCGACCCGCTACATCCTGCCGCCTGGCCCGCGTGAGGGCATCGTCATCAACCTGGCCGAATACCGTATGTACTACTTCCCGAAAGGGCAGAACGTGGTGCATACATTCCCGCTGGGCATCGGTCGTGAAGGCTGGGGTTCGCCGATCGCCAATACCAAGATCACCGCCAAGACGCCAAACCCGACCTGGACCCCGCCAGCGTCCATCCGTGCCGAGCACGCGGCTGACGGCGACATCCTGCCGAGCGTGGTGCCGGCCGGCCCGGACAACCCGCTGGGGCCGTTCAAGTTCACCCTCGGCGTGCCGGGCTACCTGATCCACGGTTCGAACAAGAAGTTCGGCATTGGCATGCGTACCAGCCACGGTTGCTTCCGCATGCTCAACAACAACGTGCTGGAACTGTCGAAGATGGTGCCGGTGGGTACGCCGGTGCGCATCATCAACGAGCCCTACAAGTTCGGTATCAGTGGTGGCAAGGTCTATCTGGAGGCGCACACGCCGCTGGACGACCAGGGTAATCCGTCGGTGGTCGATAAACACACTGCTGTTATCAATGCCTTGCTCAAGCGAGAAGACCTGGCCAATAACCTACGCATGAACTGGGACATGGTGCGTGATGTGGTGGCCGCGGAAGATGGCATGCCGGTGGAAATTGCCGTACCGACCGAAAACCAGGGTGGTGCGCCGATGGTTTCGAGCATTCCGCCCGAACTGCAGTAAGGTAATTGCGACACACCCGGGCCTGCCTTAGTGCAGGCCTTTTCGTTTCTGCCTGGCGCGTTTGCCTTGTGCGTAGGCAATAAAAAAGCCGACCCACAAGTGGGTCGGCTTCATAACAATCCGTGAGGATTATTACTTGCGGCTGGCTTTGTCCAGCATACGCAGAGCGCGCTCGTTGGCTTCGTCAGCGGTCTGCTGAGCCTTCTGAGCGGCTGCCAGTGCGTCGTCAGCCTTACGGTAGGCTTCGTCAGCACGAGCTTGAGCGCGAGCTGCTGCGTCTTCAGTCGCAGTCAGACGAGCTTCGGTTTCTTTGGATACGCTGCTGCAACCGGTAGCCAGAACTGCGGCCAGAGCCAGAGCAGAGAATTTCAGAACGTTGTTCATCGTGTTCCCCTTCAAGGACTTTCTATTAAATAGCCATCTCTCGGAAAAGAGAAACTGGCCGGCGTACATAGTACCCATTACTTGTAGTAAGTAAACTGACTAAGCGCAAGAACTGCAAAAAAAATGTTGCTTGACGCCTTTTCGACAAGATTTGCGGCACGCTCCGTGAAAAAAACGTGCAGGGCTCGCAAGCGACTGTAGTACAGGAACTTTTTTGTTGAACTAAGGGTGACTCTAACTGTCTGCCAGCGTCTTAAGCCCTAGTACATCCGGTTGCTGCAGGGCGTGCGGTCAAGAATGGCATTTGGCTGCATTTTCGCCATTTTTAACCGCCACCACCTTGAGCAATCCTGCCTGCGGCGCCTACTATCTTGTGAGTGCCAGAAGATCCGAACGATTGCAATCGTCCAGTGGTCGAAGTGGGCAACAGGTGGCGTAGAGGATTCTGTGCCGGATAAACCACCATCGGTTAAGGTATGGGTCTGCCGAGAAGACCTGCGAGGAGTAGTGATGAGCGAAGCGCTGACCATCCATCATGACCAGGCCGGTCATCAGTTCGAGACCAGCGTGGACGGTCATCGTGCCTATCTGACGTACATGGATCTGGGCAAACAGACGCTGGACATCTATCGCACCTTCGTACCCAACGCCCTGCGCGGCCGCGGGATTGCTGCCGCCCTGACCGAGCGGGCCCTGGAGTATGCTGAGCAGATGGGCTACACGGTGATTCCGTCCTGCTCGTACGTGGAACGCTACATGGAGCGCCAGCAGCGGCATTCGAGCAAGGTCTGATTCTGTAAAAAAGAGCGGGGCCGCTTCGCGCCCCATTCGCGGCACAAGGCCGCTCCTACAGGAAATCGCATAA